>CAYQFU010000209.1:5340-9315 GCA_964416775.1 uncultured Ktedonobacterales bacterium | reverse complement strand
TGGCACCGTGTCGCGGCCGGCTCCGAGGAAGAGACTCCCACCAGCGTCCGCCCGGGGCCTCCTCACGCCGGCTGCTCCACAAAGCGGAACAGACGATAGCCGCCGGCATCGATCTGCACCGCGGCCTCGTCCATCTCCTTACCCCGTGCTCGCCGGCCCATGATCCAACGCTGCCACTCACTGCTATAGATCTCGGTCTGGTAGACCGTGTCGGGAGCCAACAGGGCGCCGATGCGCATGGGCAGCAGCATCGTCTGCTCGGCGGAGGAGCCCAGACAGACCAGAAGCTCCCCGGCGCGCTTGAACGCGATGTGCTGCGCCAGCGGGTCGTGCACCTCGACCAGGTTCGTCACATCTTCGTCGTACAGGTGTTTGCTCACGGCTGCCGCGTTGGGAGCCCGAGGCGACTCCGGCGCGGGCGTGAAGTCGGTGGTGGCATACAGATGGGGGCCGTCGGGCTGCCAACCGGCGAAGAAGGCGATCTCGCGGCCCCGGTAAGGCAGCCGCCGCAGGCCGACCCACTGCCAATCTTTGGGCACGAGGGGGCTCAACATCAGCCCGTCCCGCCTCTGCCGCACCCCACAGATACCCCGCACGGCTGCCAGGACGAAGCGCGGCGGCTCCCACGGCGAGAGGCGCATACCCCGATTGACCAGCGACTCCCCATCCATCCACTCACTGAACTGCCCTGGCACGGTGTTGTTCTTCTTCGGATCGCGGGCGTAATGCTCGAAGCTACTGCGCAGCGCCTGCACCATAAATTCGGGGCGATAGTTCTTCGCGGCATAGGCATACCACCAGCTCACCCCCGGCCACACGCCGCCCATCAGGCCCCACTGCCGGTACGGATCATAGTCTGGGCTCATCTGGCTGACCGTGCGGATGCCGGCAGGCGTCCAGAAGTCAGGATAATTCAGGCGGCTGATGATGCGGTACGCCACGTCATCCGGCGCCACGCCGAACATCACGGGGTAGATTTCGTCCGACGTCACATCGGTGTGGATGTTGCCATCCAGGTCGATGTTCAGGTAGTAGAGTCCTGTCGCTGGGTTGATGAGATGGGTGTTGATCGCCTCGACCAGCGCCTCGCCAGCCTCGCGGAACGTACGGGCATCCTCCTGGCTCTCGGGGGTTCCCACCGCCTCGGCCAGCCTGGAGGCCGCACGCAGCGCCGCGGCGCATTCGGCGTTGATTTCGGTGACGGCTCCGTTGAGGGTGTAGTTGGGGATGATGTTGCGCCAGCTGGCAATGCCATAGAGGTCGGTGCCGCGCACCGTGCAGGTGACCAGGCCGCGCTTGCGCTCGGGCGGCACCTCCGCCAGCTCGGTATCGCGTTGCCGCAGGATGCACAGGGCGGCTTTGCGCACCGCGGGATAGATCTGTTGCAGATACGCATCATCTCCGGTCGACAGATAGTGATGCGCTACCGCAAACACAAAGAGTGGGGTGTTGTCGTTGATGTTGAAGCCGTTGTCAGCCCGCTCATCGCTCACGGCGTTGTAGTACTCGAGAATCAGCCCGCTCTCTCGCTGGCGTGCCGCGAGCGCGTCGAGGAGATGGCGTGAGAACGCGGGCACGAAGTGGTCGCACCCCAGCGAGAACCAGCAGGCATCGCGCCCCACCACGGCTGAGGACAGGCTGGGATCATTGGTGAAGGCGGGGCCAGTGGGGTAGTTGGCCATCACGCGCAGCATATTGACCTTGGCCCAGGTCACCCCCAGGTTGATCTGCGCGTCAGGGGTCAGCACCTGCCCCATCTCAGCTGTGCGGTTGTAGAACTTGACGGTTTCCGCCAGCGCCTCTTCGTACCGCTGGATCTCGCCAAAGATTTCGCGCGCCCTTGACTCGCCCTCGGGAGAGAAGAGGGTGATAAACGCAAACTCGGTCGTTTCACCGGGCTGCAGCGCGACATCCACCTGCAGCGCACCCAGAATGGCGCCGGTAGCCGTGGTGTCGTTGTGCAGCGGCGACACGTTGGTGGTCTCATAGATTTTACGGTCGTCGAATCCGGTCTCCCAGCGCGCAACGCGCTGCTTCCCGGCGATGCCGAAGATGCGCACCCAGTCCGGGTGGCTCTGGTTGCGCGCGACCAGCGCGCCCTGACCAAGCGTCGGGTCGAACACGCCGCTGATGTCGGCAGGGGTGGCCCCTCGCAGGCGGGCGTACCCATAGATGCTGAGGTGTGCGGGGGTCGCCGCGTCGTTGCGCAGGTGGACCACGTGATAGGCCATCGCCGAGGTCATCCCCAGGTGCACATACCGTTCGTCCATCTGCCCTGGCACGTGCACCCGCGGGACAAACACCATCTCTTCCACATGCACGTCACCCGGCAGCTGGTACTCGTGCCGCTGATAGGCCGGATGAATTACAAACCTCCCCGGTGCCTGCCGATACAATTGGATCTGCCCATCGAGCTGGCCTGCCCCATTGTGCTTGGCAGCTGGCTGAACTGCTGGCACACCCCTCTCCTGCGCAGGCTGCTCCAGGCGTCGACCGCTGCCGCTGTAGCGCACGCACAGGGCCCCGACCACTTGCTGGCCGAGATAGGTGCTGAAGATGGACTCGATGTCGCCTGTCCCTTTGGTCGTGACCCAGCAAGTGGCGTTGCCTAGACTGGCGCCCATTTCCAGCTCGGTGTCCGCCACGATGTACGAAGGCAGTCGATCTTCTTGCCATTGATAGGTCATGGCGCGCGGTCTGCCGCCGGGTGCTTCAGCGTCGCGAGGAAGCGCAATGGTGTCCATGGTCTGCTCCTTGGGATGCGCCTGGACGATAACGAGGGAATCCTGCCTCTTGCTTATCTTATGTTAAACATATTGCTGGGAAGTTGACGGAGGTCACAGTCAGCTAACAGTCGCTCGTATGTCCACGGATTTGTTCATCGATCGTACACATACATTCAGGCGGCGACTCTGCGCGCATCTGCCTTTCACGTGGCTACGCCTGGGCGGCCTTCGCGTTCGGGATGGATATCGTACCGCCAACTCGCGACCACAGGAGCGTGGCAGTCAGGGCAATCACCGCGCCGACCACTACCTCGAAGATGCGCAAGGCGGCGAGGGAAAGCCCGCCTATGGGGATGCTGATGAGCAACAGGATCGTGAGGGTCGTACAGCAGGCAGCAAGGCCACTGTGCAGCTCCTGCACAGCGACCGCGATGACCATCAGGACAATGGCCACTCCGGCCAGCAGCAGTTGACTGTGGATGGCGACCAATATCAGATCGGCGACGAGCGCTCCCAGGATGGTGCCGGTGGCAAGCTGTGCGGTCGCCAGGAGCGACGCCGTTCGGTCCGGCTTGACACACAGGAGTACGACGATGGCGGCCCATTGCGGGTGTGACACCTCCAATCCCCAGCCAATGCCGGCGGCGAGCGTGACCGCTACCGCGCGGAGTACGGCAAAGCGCGATACCGGAGAGCTGAAAGTCAACTGCGCCAGGAGAGGCGCGAGCGAGGGTCGCTGCGTGCGGGCGGGGGTCGTTGCCGGAGCTGGCGTTGTGAGTGGTCGCAGCGGACCTTGCCACAGCTGACGCAGTCCCCAGGGCGCGAGCGCCATTAGGATCGCAAACAGCCCGCCAATCGCGAACCCCTCGGCGGACGTTATGGCAGCCGAGGGTCCACCACCGAAGCCGAGCCCGATGACGAACACCAGGTTGAGGAACAGCCCGAGTGCGGCGCCGCCCCGCCCATATACGCCGAGCATCCCAGCAATGAGTGTCACCAGGAAGAGAGCCGGCACCGCCAGCCACCACGGATGTCCTAGCGACCGGCCCAGCGCAAACAGGAGCGCACCACCGATGGTTGCAATTCCCATGGCCAGGGCCCGTGCCCGGATTGAGCTTCCCACATCGCCGAGGGAGACAAACAGCGCGCCCAGTGCGGCCGGCGTTCCAAGCGCGACGTGGTGGGAGACCGCCAGCGCAGCGAATGGGATCGCGGCGGCCGTGGCCACCCTGATCCCACGAGCGAGATC
>CAYQFU010000209.1:0-5240 GCA_964416775.1 uncultured Ktedonobacterales bacterium | reverse complement strand
TCACAGTCCGGCGCTCGCCTGCATCAGGCCACCGTCGACAATGTAGGTCGTCGCCGTCACATAGCTCGACTGGTCTGAGGCGAGCCAGACCACCAGATCGGCGACCTCGCGAGGCGCGCCGATGCGCCCAGCAGGGATGCTGGAAAGCAGAGTTGCGTGCTGTTGCGGATCGGCGAGGGAGGCGGCATTCATTGGCGTGGCAATCGCGCCCGGCCCGATGCCCACGACCGTGATCCCATAGGGGGCCAGCTCGACGCCCGCGGTGGATGTCAGCATGCGCATGCCTCCCTTGGCGCAGCAGTAGGCCACATTGCCTGGCATCGGCCACACTTCATGCACCGATGAGATATTGATGATCCGGCCGCCGCCGCCCTGAGCGATCATTTGTTTGGCCGCCAGCTGCGTGCCGAAGAACGCGCTCTTCAAGTTGACGTTGATCACTTGGTCGAACTGGCGCTCCGAGGTCTCCAGCACGGAGGTATGTGTCTGCATACCCGCATTGTTGACCATGATGTCTAGCCGTCCGAAGGTCTCCACGCTCCGCTCGATCAGGTGCTGGATCGCATCGACCTGCGCGACATCCCCTTGAACAAGCTGGGCATTCCCGCCGCTGCGGACCACCTGCCGGAGGGTGTCTTCGGCACCCTCCTGATTGCGGCCATAGGCGATGGTCACGGCTGCCCCCGCCTGTGCCAGCGCCAGGCTGATGGCTTGTCCGATGCCGCTGCTGCCGCCAGTCACGATTGCCACCTTGTTTGCCAGTGGCCCGCGCGCCAAATCAGCCATGCCGATCCTCCCTTGACGTCCGCTTGCCCACTACGTTGCGGCCCAGACGTCGGCCAGATAGCGGTTGGCATGCTCCAGCTCGGCCAACCAGCCCTCGGCGTCCTGCGCGCTCGCCCCTGTCTTCTCCTGATAAATGGCGGCGAGGGTCTGGCGCACGCCCGGCTCCATTCGGCTCGCATCGCCACAGACGTAGATGACGGCGCCGTCCTGGATCATTCCCCAGATGTCATCTGCACGCTCCCGCATGCGGTCTTGCACATAGGTCTTGGGCTGGCCTGCGAGCCGGGAGAACGCCGTGTACACCTCGGTAATGCCCTGGTCGGCCCAGGCTTGCAGCTCGTCCTCATAGATGAAATCGTCGGTATTCCGGCAGCCAAAGAACAGCAGCGACCGACCCAACGGCGCCCCCTTCGCCTTGAGCGCCGCGCGCTCCTGGAGGAACCCGCGGAAGGGCGCGAATCCGGTCCCCGGACCGACCATAATGATCGGGATCGAGGGGTCCTCTGGCGGACGGAAGGCCATCTGCGGGCTGCGCGTAAAGGCGTAGAGCGCGTTGTTTGGCGGCTGCAGCTTGAGATAGTTCGAGCAAATGCCGCGATAGGTGCCTTGACCGGAGCGAGCAGGTCCCTCGACCACGGCCACCGTGATGGCGCAGGTGCGGGCGTCAACCAGCGGCGAAGACGCGATCGAGTAATAGCGCGGCCGCAGCGGCCGCAGCCATTCCAGGTAGACGTTGAAGGGAAGCGCACAGGCGGGGAACGTCTCGAGCAGATCGATCAGTGACGTGCGCATGCCTAGCACCTCCGCGGTATAGCGCGGATCGTCGGCAAGGCCGAGCAATTCCTGCCTCTCAGGGGGGCACTCATCATACTCGGCCATGTGCTTGATCTGCCCGCGGGTCGCCACGTCCTGCAGCTCGACAAACCGCGCCAGCAGGCCCAGCACTGGGAGCGGCTCGTCGAGCGGGAGCTGTGTGGTGCCTGGGCCGTTGCGATGGATCCGTAGGAACGTGTCCCGTGCGATGCCGAAGCGCGCAAGCACCCGCCCCACGAGGTCCCAGGTGTTATGCGGGATCGGTGCCAGATGGTCCCCGGTGCGATACGTCATGCCCTCGGGCAGCGCCACCTCGATGTGGCGCGTCGAGCGCTCCACCGCAAGCCCGCCATCATGTCCGTCGTGGTGCGTTTGCAGCTCCCGATTCACCAGGATGGTCACCGGCCGCGCGCCGTTCGCGGCCGCATAGCGATTGGCCTCCGGCGCCGTGACGTGCTCGAGGGTATAGAGCGGCCCCTGCACCTGCGTCTCCGTCGCGCCCAGATCGAGGGCGAGCGCCTGAGCGAGCGCCGCCCACAAGGGGGCGTACCAGGCCTGGAACTGCCCGTCGAAGTCGCCGTGCGCGTCACCCTCGCCGCGCGGGTAGACCCGCTGAGCGCCGTAGGCTTCGAGCTGACGATCGACCAGCCGAGGAATGGCCTGGAAGGTAGCTGTCCAATCCCGGTCGCCACAGCCGAACACCGTGTAGCGAACGCCCTTCAGGTGGTTGGAGGAGATAGCGCCGCCGCGCAGCCACTCGCAGAAGCGCACCGCGTTGTCGGGAGGAGTGCCATTGTAGGACGCCGTCACGATGACGACTGCGCCAGTGGTCGGGAGCTTGTCGGTGTAGTCGTCCAGCGGGGCGACGGTGGCGGCGAAGCCGCGGGCCGTGCCATCATCGCCGATCCGGTGCGCGAGGCTCTCCGCAGTGCCCAGGTTGGAGCCGTAGAGCACCAGGAGCGGCGTGTTGTGCTGCGTCGCGGAGGGCGTGGTAGCTGGCATCGAGGTGGGTGTGGGGGCAGGCGCGGTCTCCAACGCCTGATGCCCGTTGGTCTGTGGCGTGGGCGCGAACGTGGCGCGTTGGGTCCGGGGACGGACCTTGATTGTGAACTTGTCCGGCTTGATGGCTCCAGCTTCTTTGAGCCGGAGCTGATAGTGCGCGTAGTCGATCAGCTCGAAGCGCTGCAGGATCATCCCCAGCGTCAGCGTCGCTTCCTGCAGGGCAAACTGGCGACCGATGCAGGCGCGTTGCCCCGTCCCGAAGGGCTTGAACGCATTGGCCGGCCGGGCTTGTTCCGCCTGAGGGCTGAAATGCTCCGGATCGAACTCCTCGGCGTGCTCCCCCCACACCGCTGGATCACGGTGCAGCATGGGAACCAGAACCGCGACCTGATCGGCTTTGCCGACCTGATACTGGCTACCCAGCACCGTGTCCGCGTATGGATAGCGGGTGAGGCGCACCACGGGTGGGTAGAGCCGCAGGGACTCCTGGAGGATTTGCGACACATAGGTAAGCTCGCGGACCTGCGCGTGCGTCGGCGTAAGCGCAAGATCGCCACCGAGCACCCGATCTACCTCATCGTAGGCGCGTGTGGCCACCTCAGGATGCTGCAGCAGGCGGTAGAGCGCAAAGGAGAGCAAGCTGCTGGTCGTCTCGTGCCCAGCGATCAGGAAGGTCATGATCTGAAAGCGAATATTGAGGTCATCAAGGCCCTCGCCGGTTTGCCGATCGACTCCTGTCAGCATATAGCCCAAGAGGTCGTTCCGGGCGGCCGCGCCCGAGCCCGCCGCCTTGCGCTCGCGGATGAGGGTATCGACGAGGGCGTTCATGCTCGTGAGGTCGTCCTGCAGCTGCTGGCTCGGATGCTCGATCCGCGCGTTGAGGAGCGACTCGCCACGGGCAGCCTGCTGGAGCGCGATGAGCACGCGCGTGAGACTCGAGATGAAGGGGTGCATGCCCTCACGATAGAAGGAGTTGAAGCGATAGCCGAAGCCACAGAGCCCGATGGTATCGAGGGTCAGGCGGGTCATGTCATTGACAACATCGACCGTGTCGTCGGCATTCAGCCGCGCCCACTTCAACACCAGCTGCTCCGCGAGATCCGTCATGTCAGGGAGGTAGCCCCTCATGGCTTGTGTGCTGAAGTTGGGGAGCAGAATACTGTGCGCCTTGCGCCAGTTGGGCTCCTCGGTGCGGGCGGTGAAGAGGCCATCGCCCGCCAGCAGACGGACCGCTGCCCCATCGGATGCGCCCACCTTGTCGAAGCGCTGGTCGTCGCAGATCGCGTCCGCCAGCGCGAAGTTCGACACCATAATGAGCCGAGGCCCGGGCTGTGGCAACTGAAAGATCGGTCCATAGCGACGCGCCAGAGCCATCAGGTGCTCCACGAGCGTCATGTCGGATGATGTCGGCGCCTCTGAAGCCAAAGGGATCGGTGCGAAGGTCTGCCCTGCGGTCATCACCTACTCCTGATCTACTCGTGCACTGGAGCGCGCCGCCCGACTGGGCAGCGCGCGCTCCAGGCCATCGGATGGAGCCAGCGCGGGGAGAAGGGCGTCGCCTCAACAGACCTGCTGCGCGAGCGACACCCGCATGGCGTGTCGGTCGAAACGGGCTCCGCCGTGCCGTTCATTCCCCCCCGAGCGAACACGCGGAGGCCCATGTGAAGCGTAACCTTGCCAGGTTATGCCCACGTTACGCGGCATTACGGCGATATTAGGGAGCTGAGGCGGGTTCGCGGGTCAGTCGCGCCAAGGCTCCGCGCGGAACGAGCGGCAGGTCACGAGGCCCGCAATCCCACGCAGACTATGACCAGACGCGAACCCACTACTACCGATTGTGGGATCACGCGGCTGGCGCGCGAGCCCCACCGCCTCGCCCCGTACTTCGGCGTTACCCCGGAAGAACTCTATGCTAAAGCGGTGCTGGATCCCTACGCCGCGATCCACTTGGATGTCACCGCCCTGCAGGCCACCTCCGCAGTCCCCGATGGTTCCAGCGTAATCGGTCTGGTGTATGATGTCGCGACCGGGAGCGTCGAGGTGGTCGTGCCGACGCCGACGACACTGGACAACGCAGGATAGTTTGCCGAAGTGGCTCTGGCCACGGCACAACGTGCATGCCCTGTCATGCTGAGTCAGGCCACTCAAGCAGGTTCGAGAAAGGACAGACGGCCATGCGGTTTAAGACCTACCCCCTCGCCCACATGGGACTTCGGGTCAGCGACCTCGCCCGCGCCACACGCTTCTATATCGACACGCTGGGCTTCGGGCTCCTGCGGGAGACGCCAGGGGCTGTGTTCCTGGACGCCCACGGCCTGCTCATCGCGCTCATCGGGCCGGCCGAGCAGACGAGCTCCGCCGATAGGTTCGACCCGTTTCGCATCGGGCTCGATCACCTGGCGCTGGCGATAGCGGACGGCGCGGAGCTGGACGGGCTGCGCGAGCAGCTCGACGCGGCCGGAGTGCCCAACCATGGCGTCGAGCAAGACTCCGCCACGGGCGCCAGCTACATTAGTTTCTACGACCCTGACGGCATCGCCTGGGAGTTGTACGCCATGCCGACAAGGTAGCCGCCGTCACTAATGCCGAGGTCGCAAGCGTGGCGGCCAGCGCCGACTCGGGTGTTGGCATGCCCTCTG
>CAYQFU010000208.1:0-9466 GCA_964416775.1 uncultured Ktedonobacterales bacterium | reverse complement strand
AGGACGGTGAGGGCTTGCTCACGCGCCCACTTGATGGCGCGCTGGGTGATGTCTATGGGCTTGTTGCCAGGCGGCTCGGCATAGACAGGGATGTCGAGCTGGCGGCCAAGCTGTTGCAGCTGCTGGACGGCGGCGGGGCGCTGCATGTCGGCGGCGACCATGCCGGGGCGCTGGCCCTGCTTGCGGAAGTGCTGGGCGAGCTTGGCGGCGTGGGTGGTCTTGCCGGAGCCCTGGAGGCCGACGAGCATGAGCGTGGTCGGTGGAGCGCCCGCGAACGCGATGCGGGGCTTGCCGGCATCCTCTTTGCCGCCGAGCATCTCGACGAGCTCATCGTAGACGATGGAGATGACCTGCTGGGCGGGTGAGAGGCTTTCGAGCACTTCCGCACCGATGGCGCGCTCCTGCACGCGGGCGACGAACTGTTTGACCACGCGGAAGTTGACGTCGGCTTCGAGCAGGGCCTGGCGCACTTCGCGCATGGCGTCTGTGACGTCTTTCTCGGTTACTTTGCCTTTGCCGCGCAGTCGATCAAAAACGCCTTCAAGGCGTGCAGAGAGGCTCTCGAACATTGGATATCTCCAGGAGAAGCATGTGGTTACATAGCAACAGTGCCCGCTCGACCGTGCGGCTGGCGCCGGTGGCGGGCATACTCCACTATTATACCACTCACGCCGCGGCGAGCCGGGACGGCCCTGATATAATGCGAGTGGCGGCGGCGCTCCCCGGCGCTGCCGCGGACCACGCCTCCGTTGAGGCTGCTCCCGCCTTTCAGAAACCTCACACGACGCTCACGCGCGGACAGTATTCCGGTTTTGTCCGGCACGCGCGGAATGAGCCTACAGAGGATATTTCAGGTAGGAGCGTGAGATGGTCGAGCGTGGAGCCGCGCTGAAGCGAGTGGGTGGCGTATCCACAGCGGAGGCGCTGGAGGGTGAGAGCGGCGCGAGTGATCGCGCTCGAGTGAACGCGGTCGACCGCGTTTCAGGGGTGCGCCCTGGTGCGCCCACATGGAGACGACAGGGTATGGATGAGCCAGTGGAACAGCTGGACCCACGCAACCCACAGACCCGTGCGCGCCTGACCCAGCGGACGCCGAACGGCGGCTATGCGATCGCGGACACCGATCTGGTGCGCGCGATTCGGGCGGCGGATGCGCGAGGGGATGAGGATGCGTCGCGCAGTTTGTGTGAGATGCTGGTGAATCGCTGCCTGCCTGAGATGCAGCGCCGGGCGTGGGGGCTGCGACACCGGCCGGAGCTGATGGAGGATGCCATCGCGGGCATGGTGGAGCAGCTGCTGCGCGAGGCGCGGGATCCGCGGGAAACGTTCATGACGCAGAACTTCATCCACTACCTGCGCTGTTTGTGCGCGGACAACTTCGGGCGTGTGCTGCGGCAGGAGGGGCTGTCGTACCGGCGGGACGCGGAGGGACGGCCGGCAGGGCGGCCGCAGCACGTGCCACGGGCGCTGGTGGACTCGATTCAGCCGGCGGCCGAGGAGCATGACGGGCAGGAGGTGACGGCCGGGGTGGTGGCAGATCCGCGGGACGCGTACGAGGACCGGCTGGCGGCCATCGAGGCGCAACGCATCCTGGGATATCTGCCTGACCCGTTGGACCGTCAGATTGTGATTCTGCGCGCGCTGGAGGGCATGCGCTGGGATGACATCGCGGCGCTGTGCGGCAAGACGGAGCGTACGATGCGACTGCGTTTCGAGAAAGCGCGGGCGCGACTGCGCGAGCACATCGAGGCCGAAGTGGCAGGGGTCTGCTAGGAAGACGATTGGCGCCAGAGGCGCGTGACGGTGCTCGGGCACGCAATGTGGAGCCGAGAACTGGCGAGGAGTAGAGCGATGGGGCAGACGACTAGTGGACAGCCCGCAAGCGGGAGAGGTGCCCACGGCAAAGATGACCGAGAGCTGACACAGATCAAGATGGACCTGGTGGCGGCACGCGAGCGCGGGGAGCGTGGCGCGCTGGCCCGGGCATTGGCGGCGCATCCGGGACATGTGGCGGAGCTGACGCAGTTCGCCGCGGTGCTGGTGGCGACGAGCGGCTACGAGCATGAGGTGCCGACGCCGGAGACGATGGCCATCGCGCAGCGAGCCAGCGCCCGGGGTCTGGCGGCGGTGTTCCCGGCGCGCGTGAGCGTGAAGCCGGCGGGCGGACTGGGCGCGCGGGCGGTGGCGACGCTGAAGGCGTTGCGCCGGGCGCGAGGACTGTCGCTGGCGTCGGTGGCGCGGCAGCTGGGACTCGGGCTGGATGTGCTCTCGGACCTGGAGGCAGGGGTGGTTCGGGCTGCCTCGGTGCCGGACCGGCTGACGCAGGCGCTGGGCGATCTGCTGCAATCGTCCGCGGAGCAGGTGCGCGCGGCGCTGGAGACGCAGCCGGTGTTGCGGCCGGCGTACGGGCGAGATCGCGCGTCGGCGCAGGATATTCCTGAGCGTGACTTCGCCGATGCGGTGCGGGTGAGCACCTCGATGAGCGCGGAGCAGAAAGCGGAATGGCTGGGAGAGTGAGGTCCGCTGGAGCCCCCATCCCCTAACCCCTCCCTCGCCGCGGCGAGGGAGGGGATTACGCGTTCGAGCGCAGGCGACGGGCGACGCGGGGGATGAAGGGCAAGCGGGGGGATGAAGGGCAAGCGGGGGGATGAAGGGCAAGCGGGGTGGTGATTGTACCAGCCGCGCGACGGCGATCGCGCGGCTCATCCGCGGGGGCGAGCGGAGGGGTGGTGACGCGAGGCGGGGGTGGGGTGAAGAGCATCTCACGAGGGTGCTCACAGGCGCTGCAACGGACGATAGGGCCCATGCGGGATCCGGCGCGCTGTGCCGGCGCAAACCTGGAGAAAGCAGCCAGCTTGCGGAGTTGGTGCTCAGCCCGTATAATGGGGGTACGCTCGTTAACATAAGGGCGTGCCAGCATGGTTGTGTGGCGCTGTTGGCAGATCGAGGCAGTAGACATATGCGGCCGCTGCCAGCCAGGTGGAGGCTTCGCACTCGGGTGGAGTCGCGCGCAAGGTGCGGGTGAGGCGCGCCTCCCGGCTGTGGCAGGCGTCTGGTGGGCGCGGGCACATATCGATGCGTCGCCATGCAATGCGGTAGCGATCGTCCGCATCTGGCATGTGATGGACGCTACCCCCAAGGAGATACGCGTGTGGGCACGACACATACACATCGTGGCGGGCGCCGGTATAACGGACGTCGCGGCCGCAACAACCAGGGTGGGCCGCGCGGCCCTAGCGGGAGCGGGAACGCGCCGGGTAGTGCGCCGCAGGCGCCGCGCAGCGGAATGTCAGGAACCGAATCGGCCGCGAAGAGCGCGGCTGAGGTGATGCCGGGCACGGGCAGTCCAACGCCGAGCCGCAGCCAGCCGGCAACGAGTGCGAGCATGGTGGGGACGCCGCGGGATGCCGGGCGAGACGGAGTGGGCGGCGAGGCACAAGCAGGCGGAGCTGACGTACAGGCGCCGGCGTGGGGCGACGACCAGAGTGGTGCTACCGAGCGCGACATGCCGGCAGAGACACGGCCGAGGCAGATGGTATCGCCAGCAGCGAGCGCGCTGGACTCACAGCGCCGGCCGGCGTTGCCCGCGCGAGGAACGCCGCAGTCCGGCGATGCATCCGCGCCGAGCAACGGAAAGCGTCCGGCGGTATTCAATGGTCGCGGTGCGCCAGCCGGGGGAATCGGCGCGGGCACGCCGCGGGACGACGAGCGGCGCGGGCGGTTGGAGCGGACGCGCGAGGAGAGCCACGACACCAGCAGCGGGCCTGGCGCGAACGGCGCGGGCGGGTCAGGTCACCGGCCAGAGCCGCGAGCGGCTGCGGGTGGGTTTGGCGATACGGGGCCGCTCCGGACCGAGCGCCAGGGGAGAGTGGAGCATCAGGAGCACGAGCCGCTGCGTCCGGAGGCGCGAGGAGAAGTGGGTCCGCTGATCGACGCGCTGCATGCGCTGTTCGAGCGCGATCGGTCGGTTGCGAGCCAGGGAGGCGGCGTGCGCTGTGGCATTTGTTATCTGCACTATCCGCAGGCGGACCTGGTGTACCGTGAGGCGGAAGGGTTCTACGTGTGCGCGGAGTGCGCACGCGCGCTCGGCAGGACGCAGGTGTTCATGGTGCGGCGACAGCAGCGGTAGCGCGGCGGCAGGTACGCAGCCGAGGAGGGCGGGCGACATCGCGTCGCGCGGGCGTGCGGGGGCCAGGTGGGCGCCAGACGGTCGCGCGCGGAAGTGGTGGAGGAGAGCGATCCGGGTCAGACTTCAGCCGGTAGCGTGGAGGCGAGCAAGTACCTGCGCGAGCGTGGGGATGCCTTCGAGGCCGGGATGCTCGACGACAAACGATGCGGTGCAGTTGGCGAACGCGACAGCCTGGCGCGGATCGGCGGTGTCTTGCCAGTGGCAGAGGAAGGCAGCGGCGAAGACGTCTCCCGCGCCCGTGGGGTCCATCTCGCGGATGGTGTAGGCGGGGTAGTGCTCGCGATGTGAGCCCTGCCAGAGATCGGCGCCGTCGGCACCACGGGTGACCACGAGGACGGGAACCGCCTCTGCCCAGCGCGCGGTGACGACGCCAGGGGAGGTGGCGGTCGGCGGCGTGGGTGAGGCGGGCAGATGATCGGCGGGTAGGTCTTCGTGGCTCAGGATGAGCGCGGCCAGGTGGGGGAGCGCCACGGGGGCATCAGTCCATGCGCAGGGAGAAACCAAGCCTGTGGCGTCCCATTGGCGCAGCCAGCCCTGAGGAGTGGCGGCGACACGGGCATGTGGAAAGGCGGCCGCAAGGTCGGCGGCGATCTCTTGCGCCAGAGGGGCGAGCAGCACGAGGGGCGCGGCGCGCCACGGCGCGGGGATGTCGGCCAGGGTGAGGTTGGCGGCACGCGCGCGCAGATGCTGATGGCGCCGGCCATCGAGGGCATAGTGATTCTCGAAGGTCGTGGACGTAGGGGAAGGGACGGCGGCGACAGGAATCTCGGGTGCGAGAGCGGTGAGGGCAGCCAGGACGTCTGGGGACGCGGCCGTGACGATGGCGGGGCGCTTGCCCAGGCGTAGAGCGGTCAGGGCGGCGTAGACGACGGTGCCACCGAGCCGCCAGCCACCACCAGGCACGAGGTCGCGGGTGGCGTGCCCGACGAGCAGAAGATCGGGCACGACGTCATCGGCAGCAGGCATTGAGGACTAACGTCCCTGGGAGCTTTTGAGTGAGATCACCACGCGGCGCTGGTCGCCTTCGCCGATGCTCTCGGTGCTGAGGTCCTCGTCCTCGGCAAGGGCCATATGGATGATGCGGCGCTCGTTGGGGGGCATGGCTTCGAGCGTGACGGCGGTCTGGGAGCGGCGGACCTGCTGGGCGACGCGAAGGGCGAGGGAGCGCAGGTTCTCTTCGCGGCGCTCGCGATAGCCTTCGGCGTCCACGACGATGCGCTCGCGCTCGCCGGTTTGCTTGGCCACGATGAGGGCGACGAGGAGCTGGAGCGAGGCGAGCGTGTCGCCTCGGCGGCCAATGAGGAAGCTCAGGTCGTCGGAGTCGGCGGAACGGACATTGAGGGTGAGAGGATCGCGCGCGCGGACCTCGATGAGGGTGTCGCCGAGGCCCATGTGAGCCAGAATGGCGCGCAGGGCTTCGACGGCGACCTGCTCGACCGTGGCGTCCGGGCCGAGCACCTCGCGCAGAGCGGCGACGGGAGCTGACGCTAGCGTAGGCTCCAGGACCTCGTCTTCCTCAAATGGCTCTTCGTCGTCGAACTCCTCATCCTCATCCTCATATTCCTCGTCCTCATCCTCGCCTTCGCCCTCGTCGTAGTCTTCAGCGGCGGGATATCCATTCGCGCCGGGGGCACCGGGCTGGTCGGCGGACTGCGACGCGAATTCGTCTGACTCGTCAGCCAGGAAGGCGTCGGCCATCTCGGGCGTCATGACGGCCGCGCCGCGTGGGCGCTGGGGCTTGAGGGTGACACGCACGCGGGCCTCGCGCGCACTCATGCCGCGTGAGCCGCGTACCGGCTCCTGGAGCACCGTGACGTCCACTTCGTCGCGGCGGCGCCCAAGCCGGACCAGCGCCTGAAGAATGGCGTCCTCGATCGAGCGGCCTGAAGTCTCGATGCTCTCCACGACCTATTTTCCTCCCTTGGACTTGCCACCTGAGCGCTTGCGCGCTGCCGATCCGCCGCCGTTGCCGCCGCGGCTGGATGGCTGGCCCGGCCGCCGCGATGCGGCGCTGCCGTTGCCGTTCGCACGGGATGCGGCGCTGCCATTGCCGTTGCCGTTGCCGTTACCGTTACCGTTCGCACGCGTGGCGGGACGCGGCGCTGGAGACGGTGGAGTCGGGGCTTCGGCGCGAGCGCCTGGAGCGCCTGGAGCGCTGCCAACGGCAATGCGATCCGTTTCTGCCTCTAACGGCGGAGGCGTCGAAGCGGACTGCGTCTGCTTGACAAGCACTGGGCCGGTTGGGCGGGCGCGGCGCGGCGTAGACGTGCCACTCACGTCGGGCTGATCCGACGAAGCTGTCTTGGGCTGGGACGACTGGAATGCGGTGCCGTTGGTTGCGGTATTCGCGCCAGCGCTCTGTTTACCCGCGGATCTGGTGCCGGCTTTGCCGTTGGAGGGCTCGGGCTGAGCCCCAGCCGATTCGTCGGTGGATGTGCGCTCGGCCTCACGCGGGGCGGCGAGCTGGCGCAGCATGTCACGCAGTCCGGAGATGCCGGAGGGCCGCCCGGAGGGTGGGGTGGAGTCTACAATGGCCGAGGCCGCGGCGGCGCGGCCGGGAAGCGCGGGCGTAGCCTGCGGCGCAGGCACAAGGTGCTCCAAACCGGGGATGCCGAGGAAGAGCGAGCCAACGCCGGTCAGGAAGTACTGCTGGACGGCAGAGAACGCCGTGGAAATGGTCCAGTAGAACGCGAGACCCGACGGGAAGTTCAGGGCCATGAAGAGGGTGACGAAGGGCATCACGAACTGCATGGAGCCCATGACCTGCGTATTGGAATCGGGCCGCTGACCCGCGGGGGTCGGCTTCTTGACCGGCTGCGCCATGCGCAACTGGATGAAGGTGAAGAGGGCGGCCATAATTGGCAGGATGAAGGTGTGGTCGGGTATCGCGAGATTGGTCCAGAGGAAATGCGCGTCGGGCATCTGCGCGAGGTGCGGCAGGAACGGGTAGATGTCGTGGTTGACGCGTCCAAGGTGGTGCGCTGGCGATTCGCTTTTGCCACTGGGGAGCAAGGCTGTGTAGAGGGAGAAGTAGAGGCCGTACAGGAACGGCATCTGAATGAGCAGCGGGAGACAGCCGCCATACATGCTGACGCCGTGCTCACGGTACAGCGCCTGCTGGGCGGCCATCAGCTCCTGCGGGTTGTTCTTGTAGCGGCGCTGCAGCTCCTGAACTTGTGGGGCGAGGGCTTGCATGGCGCGGCTGGACTGGAGCTGCTTCCGGGTGAGGGGATAGAGGCAGAGCCGGATGATGATCGTAAGAAGAAAGATAGCGAGCGCGAACGCCGGGATAGCGGGCGCGGCGAGATGCACGAACTCATAGAGCAGCATGAGAACGTTGAAGATGGGCAGATAGAAGACGACGTGGAACAGGTTTCCCAACGGCGCCAGAAGCTGCCCAAAGAACTGACCAATACCACCCACGTGCTATGCCTCCCTTGCGGCTGATCCCAGAACGGGCCGTCGCTCGGTTCCCGTCAGACCTACAGATACAGAGCCGGATATGATGCGGCTCGAACGACTCAAGTTAGGGGACTGGATCATACAGGTTTCCATTATAGAACGGGTGACACCGTCCGATGCGCTTGATCGCCATCCACCCGCCGCGGACTAGGCCGTAGCGGTCGATCGCTTCATAACCATACTGGGAGCAGGATGGAGTGAAGCGGCAACTCGACGGCAGGATGACTGACAACGTGCGCTGGTACAGCCGTATCAACCCCAGACCAAGATACTTCATACGGTAGCCCTCTCACTGCCTGCCTTTAGTACTTTTGCTCGCGCGAGCAAGGCGTCTATTTCGTGTGCTAGCGCGTCGCTCGCGGCGGCCGCGGCAGTAGGACGGGCTATGACGACGAGGTCCCAGCCCGGCTCGATGGCGCTGATGCGCCGCCGGGCCGCTTCGCGGAGGTGCCGCCGGACCCGATTACGGGTGACGGCGCCGCCCACGCGTTTGCCAACTGTGAATCCTACGCGCGCAGTGGCTCCGGGTTGCGTGGCATCCGTGTCTGGAGCCGCATGCATATCGCGCCGGATGAAGCCGAGAATGAGGAAGGTGCCCGAGACGGAACGCCCCGCACGGCGCACGCGAGCATAATCGCGAGACGAGCGGAGACGACGATCGCGCCCGAAGCGCTCATCGCGCTGGTTCACTGTGATCACCACCACGGTCGCACGCCCAGGGCGAATGGCGCGCATGGATGCGCACTCCTTCGCGTCCGCTTGGAACGATGCAAGGCACGGCCCCACCAAACGGAGCCCCCACAAGGGAGCACACATACAGAATGCGCCTCACCAGCCTGACGGGCCCGTAGCCCATGTGAACGGCCGACGTGAGACGCACCCTGCGAAAAGCCGGAACCAATCTAGACGACGGTGAGCCGCCAGCGGCCCTTGAGCCTGCGCGCTCGGAGAACCTTGCGCCCCGCTCGCGTGCTCATTCGCTTCAGGAAGCCATGCTCGCGCTTGCGCGGGATGCGTTTCGGCTGCCACGTCCGCTTCATCAGAAACCCCTTCCACCCAGCATTCTTGAGTGATTATACGCTCTCGCGTGGTGTCGTGTCAAATGCCGTGCGGCCGGCAGCAGGCGGATGCCTCGCAGTGCGACCGCGAACAGCATAGCATCAATTGGGGCCGGAGGCATCCAAGATGATGGCGCGCAGGCGCTCGGCGTCGTTGAGATGGGCGAGGCGTCCAGCGGGATCGAGGCCGTGCTCACGGATGATCGCGCGCAGGGTGCCCAGGCGCAGCTCAGCCAGGGCCGCCTCAAGTCCTTCACGGCCGAGCCGGGCGCGCAGGGCGAACGGATCGGGGATGCCGGTGCCCAGCTCGGCCGCGGTACCGGTGATGAGTCGCGGACGGAACGTGCGCGCGGCGCGTGGGGCCGTTGGCGCCGGGTCCGGAGGCGTGGGGGCACCATCGAGGTGGCCAGCAGGGTGGGTATCTATGGGCGCAGCAGTCTGGCCGCTGGCGGCGGCGATGCGGCTGGCGAGCGCGGGGTCGCGCTCCAGCTCGTCGGCGACGGCACGCAGGGTCCGGGCGAGGGAGGATGGGTCGAGCGCGGGGCTCAGGGTCCCGGCTGGCGGCGTGGAGGCGGCGGTGGCACTCGACGCCGCCCGGCGGACGCGGGCGGCGGGCGCCGTGGCGCGCGCTCCGGCGGGGCCAGCGTCCTGTGTATGGCCGGCGTCCGCTGGCTGCAGCGGCGTGGCGGCGGGCTGGGAGCCGGGCTCAGGCTGTTTGCGTTTGCCGGCGCCGGTCGTACGGGCGTGGGTGCGCTGG
>CAYQFU010000207.1:0-9482 GCA_964416775.1 uncultured Ktedonobacterales bacterium | reverse complement strand
AGCTGCCCGCGTGTGCTCTGGAATCACGGTGGGGCCACCTCTCGGCTGGCTCGCCCAGCATTCCCACAGGTCATCAACGTGCTCTCTCCTGCTTCCAGCTATTTTACTGGAGTCCTTCAGGCCGTGCGTGCCTTCGATCCAGAGGCAGCGACCGTTGCCCTCCTGCATGTGACCAGTGGGTTTGGTCGAGACGTGGCAACCGGGGCGGTCAGCGCCGCGCTCACGCTCTCCTTTGAGGTCGAGCGCCTGGCTTTCGAGCCAGGCCATGCTGCTGAAGCGGCATCACTCGTCCCGCGGGCCGATGTGGTGCTCGTGGTCGGCAGCTTTGCTGATGAACTGGCGGCGGCTCCCCTCGTGTTGCGGCGCCCCTGGCGTGCGGCGGCCTTCGTGGGAGCGGGTGTTGAGGAGGTGCTCGCTCCGCTGGGGAACCAGCGGGAAGGGTTGCTCGGGCCCGCGCAATGGATCGCGTCGGCGGCGCCTTCACCGGATGAAGGCCCCAGCGCCGAGTGGTTCGTGACGCGCTACCGGAGGATGACAGGAGGGGAGCCCCCGTATCCCGCGGCCCAAGCCTTTGCCGCCGGGCTCCTGTGCGCGCGCTGTGTGCGAGACGGTGGGCGTGGTGACGATGCCGCCCAACTTGCCGCGGCCCATCAGCTCGCCTGCACGACGCTCTTCGGGGCGTTCCGCCTCGATCCCCTCAGTGGCTTGCAGTCTGGTCACCAGATGCTCATCGTGCAATGGCAGCAGGGAATCCGCCGTGTCGTCTGGCCTCCAGAGCGAGCAGAACGTCCGTTGCTCGCACCACTCATCCGGTAAAACACGTGTGCTCCTGGACCCCTTCCCGGGTGTGGATCCTCTCCTGGTATCCCGGCCTACGGCACAGGCGGACCGCATCCGCACCACGCCCTATAACTTTCGCGACCCAGGTCCGACGTAGTATGATGAAACTGGGCCCCACATCGGCATGGGTCGCCCCCAGGAGAGGTCGGCACGCCGTTCCGCGTCACCGTGGACCTCTTGGGGCCCGGGGGACGAGCGAGCCATCAGCGGCGAGCACGACAGCATGAAGCGGCGCCACGTCAGAGCGCCAAGGCGGATGCGCGGTGGATGAGATCACGCGCCGGGCGCATGGTGCGCTCGCTGGGCTCGCCATCGGGGACGCGCTTGGCATGCCCACCCAGCTCCTCCCACGCGAGCAGGTCGCCGCCCTGTTTCCGGCGCTTGACGGCTTCGAGCCGGGACCGCCCGAGAATCCGGTCAGCGCCGGCCGGCCGGCCGGCGCGGTGACGGATGACACGCTGCAGGCGCTGATAGTCGCCCAGCTGCTCATCGACGGCCACGGACGGCTGGATGCCGCTCGCTTTGTCGACAGATTACTCGACTGGGCACGCGAGGCGGAGCGCGATGGCACGGAACAGCTGGGTCCGTCGTCGCGGCGCGCGTTGGACGCCATCGTGCGGGGGGTGCCAATCGAGGAGGCCGGGCGGCGTGGCGACACGAACGGCGCGGCGATGCGCATCGCGCCGGTGGGCATCATCGCACCGAGTACGCCCCTTTCCCGGCTGATCGACTGCGTGGAGGAGGTGTGTCGTCCGACGCACGCCACCGGGGTGGCGATCGCCGGGGCCGCCGCGGTCGCGGCCGTCGTCAGCGCGGGGGTGAGCGGCGCGGCGTTCCCGGGGACGCTCGGCATCGCCATGCGGGCCGCAGCGCTCGGGCAGCGGCGCGGCCACTATGCAGCGGGGGCGAACGTCGGCGCGCGCATCGCCTGGGCCGTGGACCTCGTGGCCCATCTCGACGAAGCGAGCGCATTGGACGCGATAGCCGATCTCATCGGCACCGGGGTGGCGACGCAGGAGTCTGTGCCGGCCGCCTTCGCCATCGCGTCGCGGTGGCACCGCGACCCCTGGGAAGCCTGTCTGGTTGCAGCGCGATTAGGCGGCGACAGCGATACTATCGGGGCCATGACCGGCGCGATGACCGGCGCGTGCGCCAGCGTGGCGGCGTTCCCCGCGCCTGCCCTGGCGCACATCGCCCAGGTCAACCGGCTTGACCTGGGGAGACTCGCCGAGCAGCTTGTGGCGGTGCGCATCCACCTGAGCGAGCACGAGAGACGCCCGTTCGGCGCCGCGGAGACGGCGGCAGGAGATGAGTCATGAGTGCGCAGCAGGTGGAGCCGCCCGCCGATCGCGCCTGGGTCATTGAGCTGCGCGGCATCGAGCCCATCGCGGACGGCGAGCGGCACGGCGCGCCGCGCGAGCTATTCTGGGTGTGGTTCGCCGCGAACATCGGCATCCTGGGCATCGTCTACGGCGGCATTCTGACGGCCGCCGGCCTCAACCTGTGGCAGAGCGTCCTCGTGGCCTTCGTGGGTCCGGTCGCCTCGTTCGCGCTGGTCGGCGTGCTGAGCGTAGCGGGCAAGTGGGGAGGAGCGCCGATGCTCACCCTCTCGCGCGCGCCATTAGGCGCGCGCGGCAATCTAGGCCCAACCCCGAAAAGCTGGCTAAGTCTTGTGGGCGGGGGGACGGTGACCGTGATCACCGCGGCGGATGCGCTGCTGGGGCTGCTCGGCCTGGCGGGGTTGCCCGCGAATGCGCTCTGGACTATCGTCAGCCTGGTGGTCATCGCGCTGCTGGTGGTCACATTCGGCCTGCTCGGGCACGCGACGCTGGTATGGATTCAGCGCGCCGCCACCTGGATCTTCGGGACGCTCACCCTGGTGATCATCGTCCTGCTGATCGGCCGGACGCACTGGTCCATCGTGCTCGGCGCGCGGCCCGGCCCGTGGGACGCGGGCGTGCTGGCGACGCTGAGCATCGTCATCGCCGGCACGGGCATTGGCTGGGTGAACACCGGCGCGGACTACGCCCGCTACCTGCCACGCCGCGGCAACGGGCGCGACATCGTCTGGTGGACGGTCCTCGGCTCGGCGATTCCCCTCTTTGTGTTGATCATGGTAGGCGTCCTGCTCTCCACCAGTGTCTCCAATCTGGCGAGCGCCGCTAATCCGGTGCAGGCGATCGGCAGCGCGCTGCCGCCCTGGATGTCCGTGCCTTACCTGCTGACGGCCATAGGCGGCTTGATCGCGGAGGCGGACCTCTCGATCTACTCATCGGGCCTGAATCTGCTCACCCTTGGGGTGAGGCTCGAACGCTACAAGACCGTGGTCATCGACGGCATCCTGATGATCGCCGGATCGATCTACGTGCTGCTGATCGCCCAGAATTTCTTCGGCCCCTTCGAAAGCTTCCTGCAGCTGCTCGCCGACGGGCTTACGGCGTGGTCCGCGGTGTTCCTCGTCGACATGCTGCTGCGGCGCGGCTACCATGCGCCCAGCCTGGCGGACACCGGTCCCACCGGCCGCTACTTCTATCGCGGCGGCGTCAACTGGGCAGCGGTCGTGGCATGGCTGCTCGGCATCTCCATCGGGCTGGCATTCACGGTCTCGCCCTGGTTCAGCGGGCCCTTCGCCCGGGGGATCTTTGCTTCGAGCAGCCTCGGCTATTTCATCGGCTTCGTGGTGAGCGCCCTCGCCTACTGGACGCTGGAGTCGCTGAGGACCAGGGCAGATGCGAAGGCGCGCCTGGCGACGCTGGAACGGCCCATCGCCGCGCCCGAGCCGCGTGATGGGCAGATGTCGTGAGCCGCATGCCTCCCGCGGACGGCAGATCCCTGCCGCGGGTGCGCCCGAGCCGCCTCGTGCTCGTGGGCAGTGTGCTCGTGGACGTGCTGATGTACGTCGAGGGGCTGCCGGAGCGCGGCGGCGACCGCGTGGCGGAGCGGTCGCTGCTGACGACGGGGGGCGGGTTCAACGTGCTGGTTGGCGCCGCGCGGCTGGGCATGCCGGTGGCCTATGCGGGGCGCGTCGGCGACGGCGTGATGGGTGCGCAGGCGATGGCCGACCTGCACGCCGCCGGCATCCCCCTCATGCTGCCGCGCGTGACCGGAGAAGACACGGGGTTCGACATCGGGCTGGTCGAGCCGGACGGCGAACGCACGTTCGTGACATCGCCCGGGGCCGAGGCGCGCCTGCGTCCCCCCGACCTGGCGGCTGTGCCCCTCCGGCCCGGCGACGCGGTGTACGTGTCGGGCTATGACCTCTGCTACCCGATCTCGGGCGCGGCGCTCGGCGACTGGCTGCCGACGCTCCCCCCTGACGTGCTGCTCGTCGTGGATCCCGGCCCACTGGTGGCCGAGATCCCGTCGCAACGCCTGGAGCGGGTGCTGGCGCGCACCGACCTCTTCAGCTCGAATGCGCGCGAGGCAGGCATCCTGACGCACTCGACAGATGCCCGGGAGGCTGCCGTGCGCCTGACACCCCGACTGGCGCCGGGCGGCTGGGCCGTGGTGCGCGTCGGCGCCGATGGGTGCTGGGTGGCGAGCGCGGAGTACCCGGCACGGCATGTGGCCGCCCGTCAGGCGCACGTGGTCGATACGACGGGCGCGGGCGACGCGCACATCGCGGCCATGGTGGCTCGGCTCGCCGCGGGCGACGACATGCTCGCAGCGGCACGCGCGGCCAATGTCGCCGCCTCACTGGCCGTCGAGCGCATCGGTCCGGCTACCGGCCCAACCGCCCAGGAGCTGGATGCGGCGCTCGCCTCGTGAAGGCCCTGCGACCTTCTCAGGAATGATGATTTCCGTTCGCACCCAGGCTTGCTCGGCGCGGCATGTTCCAGCGCGTGTGGGACTGCATGCGCCCGGCTGACGCCCTACACAAACAGCGGCTCCATGCTCAGGCGCGCCGCCAGCGCCCGCATCTCGTCGTCGGACGGGCCGGCCTGGAAGCGGCTCGCGGCGTCGAGCACCAGCGGGAGCAGGTGGATGTCGCCGACCGTGTTGAGGAAGATGCCGGGCCGCTGGAGCGCCCAGTGGACCGCCAGGTCGATGTCGTGCTGATCCTCGAGCGGCTCGTACCAGACGCTGCGCGTCTGCTGTCGGCCCATCCACGGCCGGTACGCGATCGACTTGATGGTCTGGACGGCCACGTCGCGCTGCTGGCAGGTGGCCAGCAGCGCGTTGAAGTTCTCGGCATAGTAGGGCACCTGCATCGTCAGGTAGTTATACGGCAGCAGCACGGAATCGAAGTCGAAGCGCTCCAGGCTGCGGCGGTGGGTGGCGGCGATCTGCAGGCCGTGCCCCGTGATCCCAATCGCTCCCACCAGCCCTTGCGCTTTGGCCTCGACGGCGGCCTCGAGAGCCCCACCGGGGCTCAACGCCTGGTCCCACTCGATGGGGTCGGCCAGGTTGTGCAATTGCCACAGGTCCACCCGGTCGATGCCCATCCGCTCCAGCGAGCGGTGCAGCTGCTCTTTCGCTTGCGGTGCGGTGCGTGCGCCGGTCTTGGTGGCGACGTAGAAGTGCGCGCGCTCGCGAGCCAGCCAGGGGGCGATGCGCAGCTCGGCCTCGCCATAGCTCGCGGCCACGTCGATATGGTTGACGCCGTAGCGCAGCAGGACCTCCAGGGTGCGGTCCGCCTCGTCCTGGCTGACGGCGCTGAGGGCGGCGGCCCCGAAGATGGTGCGCGTGCTCATGTGACCAGTGCGACCGAACGGCTGTAGCGCAATCGTCATCGCGTTTCTCTCCCGGTTTCTCTCCGGCTGTTCCGGCAGCCGTCGCGACGGCTGCCGCGCCCAGACCCACTGCCAGACCCATTCCCTGGGGAGATTGTCTCCCACAGGCAGGGCCCGTCGCAAGGCCTGGGCGCGTGCGCGTGCTGTGCCGGCCTCATGCTGAGCGCGCTTTGCGTGCCAGAACCGCGGTCGTGGCAACACCAATTACAGGCTGGAGACCCCATCGACTGAGCTTGCCGTTTCACCAATAGCAATATCCAAAGTGTGCAAGTTCTGGCGTTCGCCTGTCTCGTGCTCCATCGCTTCATCCTATTAATCGTGATCCTAACTGGCTTTAGGTCTCCGAGCCATGGTCTGGGTCACCGCCGAATGCGCGCTCGAATGGGCCGATGAACCGGCGTTCCGGCGACCAATCGCGGATGGCGAAGACAACTCCCGCGAACACCTCCCGAAATGGCCCGCTCAGCGCGGCGTGAAACAGCGAGGCGATCTCGCGCGGGTCATTGCCAAAGGCACCGCACCCCCAGGCGCCCAAGATAAGGTGGGCGTGATCATGCGCCGCGGCGATCGCAAGGACGCGTTCGATACGCCGCGCCATGGCGGTGCGTATGGCAGGTCTGCAGCCCGGATCGCGCTCCAAGGCCACTCGTGCATTCACGGCAGGGCAGGTGATGAACGCGCAGAGATAGGGTTCATCGAGGAGCGCGCCGCTCTCCTCGCGGAAGACCGGGACCATGGGTGCATAGATCGCATAGTCAGTGTAGAACGGGTCCCGGTGCGCCTCGTGCCAGGCATACATCGGATTGCCATTCAGACAAGCATAGAGCGCCGACGCGCGCGCGAGAGTTTCCTCTTGCGCTCGTGCACCGCTGAGGAACCCACCGCCAGGGTGGCGGGCAGAGGCAAAGTTCAGTGCGGCCGGAAGATGTCCTGCGGCGACGAGTCGGCGTGCGGCGGAGAGCGTGGTTTCGTTCCCGACGGTGATCGCTGTTGCGTGCTGCCGATGCGTCGTCTGTGGCACCTCCCGATCTGGCGGATAGGTCTGGGTCTCCACTCTGGCGTGAGCCATAGCCTCATGCAAGTCCACCGTGCCCCCCGAGGGCGCCGTGTAGATCCCCTCGTGCAGAATGCGGACGGTATCGCGGCCGAGCTCTGCGGCGCGCATGCGGTCGAGGTTCACGACACAAGCCCTTTCCTGGTTGCGCGGCGAGGAGCGCGCTAGCAAGCGCCTTCAGTGCACACGGTGTGGTCGGGGACGATCACGACGCACACCGCATCGCACGCGTTGGTAGGACAGAGGGGACGAGATCGGACTCCGCTCGCCCCAATCGAAGTCTACCATCTCGCGATCTCGTGTCTCGAGTGAGCGCTCAGTCGTTTGTGTATTGCCGCCCGCGGTGCCGCCGTGCCGCAGGGCCTCCATAGAATGGCCTACCGCCTCTCGGTCATGCCCGCTCGGCGCGCAGCGCACACGGGTCCAAAGAGCGTCAGTTGCGCCCGTCATCACGTAACGGGCAACAAAGGGACAATACTCGGCGCAGAATTTCTCGCGCCCGCCATCGCAATGCCTCGCATGCGGCCCCGCATGCGGCCTCGCAGGCGCGCAACCGCCCCACCGCGCTGGTCTCGGCCAGGGAGAGAGGGCTCCGCGTCGGCCGGCGTCCACCAGATGCCCCGGCTTCAATGGTGGGTGAAGTCTTGGGTCCGCTGGGCAGTTCCCTTGTGTACGCATCTGTGATACCATAGGCGCCAACCTTTACGCGCCGGCTGATTTCCATCGGCTGGCACCGGTCCCGCATTCTTTGTCTCATCAAGCCGGCGGTCCGGCCAAATCCGGCCCACGAATTGCTGAGATACCGACGCACACCGTAGTGCGAGCCAGGGCGAGGCCTCCGCAGCGCTCGCCCGGTGATGCTGGAAAGGCGGTGGCCGCTTTGCTGTTCCTGCTCGAGCTCGTCCTCATTGGCATCGCAATCGGCGCACTCTATTCGCTGGCTGCCCTCGGAATCGTTCTCATCTATAAGACAACGGGCGTGCTCAACTTCGCCCACGGCGCCATCGGCATGTTCACCGCTTTCATCGCCTATGAGCTTGGCGTCGTTCGTGGATGGCCCGCGCCCATCGCCGTTTTGCTCGCGCTTGCGTTCGCCGCGGCGTTCGGCTGGCTCATGGAGCGTTTCACGTTGCGGCCGCTGCGCGAGCGGCCCGTCCTGACGCGCGTGATCGTGACGCTCGGCTGGCTGCTGGTGATCCAATCGGTGGCTGGGCTGATCTGGAAAGACACCGCGTACCACATTCCGCTCCAGATCTTCCCGACGAACGGTGTGCAAGTGGGGCGACTCACGCTGGGCTACAACGAGATCGCCAACGTGGTGGTCGCGGGCGTGCTGGCCGTGCTGCTCGGGCTGTTCCTGCGCATCTCGCCGCTCGGCGTGGCCATGCGTGCGACAGCCGACAATCCCTCAGCGGCGCGCCTGCTGGGTATCAGCGTGAACCGCGTGTCGGCGTCCGCCTGGATCCTGGGCTCTGTCCTGGCGGGCATCACAGGATTGCTGCTGGCGCCGCTGGTGACGTTGAACACGACGAACCTGACCGTTCTCGTGATCGAGGCGTTGGGAGCCGCGCTGATCGGCGGACTCTCGAGTCTCGGCCTGACCTTCGCCGGGGGGATCGCGCTGGGAGTGTCGCAGTCGTTGCTCGTGGCGCTGCCGGTGCCGTCGGGGGCCAAGGAGGTGCTGACGTTCGGCGTGATCCTGGCTGTGCTGTTATTGCGGCGCGAGGTGCGTACACTGGCAATCTCGGCCGTTGGAGGGGAAGGGCTAGGATGAAGAATCCCGCTGCTCAGAGCCGGCCAGCCGCCGTCGCACAACACTCCGGCGGCCGCGGCCTGGTTGCCGCACGGCTCACGCGCGGAGTCCTGGATGGCGCACTGGGGCTGGGAGCGTTGGTGGTGGCCATCCTGGTGCCGATGACGATCCATGGCTTCGTGATCAAGGTGCTCACGCTCTGCATGGTCTACGCGGTGGTGCTGATCTCGGTCGTGGTGTTGACCGGATACGTGGGCCAGGTGTCGCTGTGTCAGGCCACCTTCATGGGCCTGGGCGCGTACCTGGCGGCGGCGCTGATGGGGCATTACGGGTGGTCCTACTGGGTGGCGGCGCCGGTGGCATGCGCGCTGGTCTTTGTGGCGGGCATCGTGGTGGGGCTGCCGGCGCTGCGACTCCGCGGGCTGACGTTGGCCATCGTGACGCTCTCGCTGGCGCTGCTGGCCGACAATTTCCTCTTCATCAATGTGGGCTGGCTCACCAACAACAGCAACGGCTGGCGTCTCACGCCACCGCGGTTCTTCGGCGTGCCGCTAAGCAACCAAACGGCACTCTATAATGTGATCCTGGCGGCGACGGCGCTGACCGTGCTCGCGGTCATCCAGCTGCGCCGAGGTCGAACCGGCAAGAGCTGGTTCGCCATGCGCGACGCGGAGATCGCCGCGGCGACCTCCGGCGTGCCGATTGTCTCGATGAAGCTGCTGGCCTTCGGCGTGGCCGCGGCGCTGGCGGCTTTGGGCGGCGTGCTCTTCGCCCTGACCATTGGCGCGGTCAGCCCTCAGCCGTTCAACTTCGTGGCGTCTATCCAGCTCCTGGCCATCGCGGTGATCGCGGGCATACGATCGCTGTCCGGAGCGGTGGTAGGCGCGCTGTTCTATATCGTCCTTCCGCAATTCCTGCAGCAATTCCCCGCGCTCGTGCCACTAACCCCGTTGATCCTGGGCGCGGGACTGATCGTGCAGACAGTCTTCGCGCCTCAGGGCCTGGGAGGCGTGCTCGAGCAGGCTGAGACCCGGCTGTTCCGCCGGGTCGCTGGCGTCGGCTCCGGCCGCGCGGCGGAAGCGCCCGCCGAGGACGCGGGGTC
>CAYQFU010000206.1:0-9545 GCA_964416775.1 uncultured Ktedonobacterales bacterium | reverse complement strand
GCGCCTGGATGGCGCGTGGCCCATGATGCGCCATGGCGTGGACTATCTACGTGTGGAATGGACAGCTAGCGGAACCTTTTCCGAGCGAGCGTCTCGTCGATCTTGTCACGGAAGGCGGTCAGGGCGATGCGCGGCGCGTCGGGCTGGCCGCGGACGAGTGCCTGCGCGAAATGCTTGGCCTGCTCAGGCTTGATCTTGGCGGGTAGTGGCGGCTCGTTGGGATCCACAACCGCCTCGAGCACGCCGGGTCTGGGCGAGGCCAGGAACTCGCGCATGACGTCTTTGAGCCGGGAGGGGTCCTCGACGTGATGGCCCTCGGCGCCCGCGGCGCGCGCCCAGCCGGCGAAGTCGGCCGGTTGGAGCTCGACGCCATACATGGGGTTGCCCAAGAAGACGATCTGTTCCCACTTGATCTGCCCAAGTAGGTCATTCTTGATGATGATGACTTTGATGGGCAGGTTGTATTTGACGGCGGTGAGCATCTCTCCCATGAGCATGGTGAAGCCACCATCGCCGACGAAGGCGATCACCTGGCGATTGGGATAGGCTATCTGCGCGCCGATGGCGTACGGCAGGCCGGGGGCCATGGAGGCCAGGTTGCCGGAGCACGAGAACATCTGGTTGCGCCTGATCAGCCAGTCGCGAGCGATCCATGTGGTGTTGGTGCCGCTGTCGCCGGTGATGATGGCGTCGGGAGCGGCAAGCTCGTTGAGGACGTAGGCGACAGCTTCGGGCCGCATCGGTTTGGTGGTCTGCGTGCCCTCGAACTGCAGCTGATTGTTCCACTCCTTCATCCCCTTTTGCGCTTTCTCCAGGAAGGAGCGGTCGTTCTTGCGCTGAAGGAGCGGGATCAGGGCGCGCAGGGTAGCGCGGGAGTCGCCGACAAGGCCGATTTCGAAGGGATAGCGCAGGCCAATCCTGGTCTGCTCAATATCAATCTGGACGCCTCGTGCCTGGCCCGGCTTGGGCAGATACTGGGCGTACGGGAAGGACGAGCCAACCATGAGCAATGTGTCACACTGCTCCATGGCGTCTTCGCTTGGACGCGTGCCAATCAGGCCAAGTCCGCCAGTGGTGTAGGGGCTGTCATCGGGGACGCAGCCTTTGCCCAGCAGGGCTTTGACGATGGGCGCTGCTAGCAGACCGGCGACCTGCTCGAGCTCCTCGCCGGCCGTGATGGCGCCATGACCGGCAAGGATCGCGACCTTTTTGCCGGCATTGAGGATGTCGGCGGCACGTTGGAGGTCGGCGACATTGGGGATGGGGGCGTTGGGCGATGCAGTGATGTTGGTATCACGATTGGGGTCGACATAGAACGACGGAGGATAGACCCACACCTTGTCGGCGGTCTTGGGCGGTCCGCCCTGGTGGTTGAGGAAGCTATCCTTGCCTTCGGCGACCTGGTAGTCGATGGGGAAGTTGATGTGGGTGACCGTGTGCTTGGAGAGCGCGGTGCGGCAGGCCAGGTTGACGAGATTGTAGACGTCGGACGTTCCCTGGACCTGCTGGTTGTAGGCGGCGACGTCCTCGAACAGCGCCAGGAGGTCGACTTCCTGCTGGTAGTTGGTGCCCAGGAGGTCGCTGTATTGCTGGCCGGTGATGGCGAGGACGGGAGCGCCGTCCATCTTGGCATCGTAGAGACCGTTGAGGAGATGGATAGCGCCTGGACCGCTGGTAGCGAGACACACGCCGAGCTTGCCGGAGAACTTGGAGTAGGCGCACGCGGCGAACGCTGAAGCCTCTTCGTGGCGATT
Organism: uncultured Ktedonobacterales bacterium; assembly: GCA_964416775.1. Classification (GTDB taxonomy): domain Bacteria; phylum Chloroflexota; class Ktedonobacteria; order Ktedonobacterales; family JADMIN01; genus CAYQFU01. The sequence goes on along the minus strand of CAYQFU010000206.1, from coordinate 7,791 downwards.
CTGGACGAACTTGATCTTGTCCTTATGGGTGCGGAGCGCTTCCATGATCCCATTGATGCCGTCGCCGGGCAGACCGAAGACGACATCCACGCCCCAGTCAATGAGATGCTCGACGAGAATGTCCGATGCTGTTTTGCTCGTCGCCATGAACCGTCCCTTTCGCTTGGCTGTCGTGCTGTTGTGTCGTGTCGTGAGGTAACGTGAAGTCACACAGTTTCACGGTGCGAAGCCACAGGACATGCTGGCAATGCGTATGCCATGGGATCATGGGCCAGTCTGTGCGGTTGTTGGCGGCTCATGTCCCGCGCGGATAGTCGACCACTGCAGACGCGGTGATCGTCGCCGGCGGCACACAGACGCGTCCGCGTTGAGTGGCCTCGCGCGCACGCGCATTAGTGGGCCGAGGGGGCGGTGGCTGGACCGGTGTGCGAGCCCGCCGCAGAGGAGGGTGGTGTGGCTGTTGGCCACGGCTGCTCCGCTGAGGGACCAGCTGTAGGTACGGGTGGCGGATTGGGTATTTGCGAGATGACGCGACCGCCCAGCAGATCGAGCGTCCAGTCAACCGCGGTGCGCACGCGCTTGAACGTGCTGGGCTCCTTGGCCAGGTAGATAGCGCGCCAGAGCGACCAGGCCAGCAGGCCAGACACACGCAGCCCATAAATGCTGGCGACGCCCGCCCGCCGTCCGACGATGGCCAACTCGCCGATGGGGCGGTACACGAACGGCTGCGGCGGGGCACCATGGAGCACGGCGGCGATGTTGCGCGCAAGCTGGATGCCTTCACGAGTCGCGTTCTGGGCGGTGGGAGCGTATGTGGAGCCCCCATCGGGATGGGGAATCTCAGCGCAGTCGCCTAGCGCCCACACGCCCGAGTGGCCAGGCACCTGGAAGGACGCATCTACGACGATGCCATGATGGCGCCCGTGCTGAGCGTTGAGGTTGCGGGTGACCGGGCTGGGCGTGACGCCGGCGGTCCAGATGAGCGTATGGGTGGGGATGCGCGGTAGTCCCTGCACGTCCACGTAATCCGGGCCGGCGCCGGCAATGCGCGCGTTGAGGATGACGCGGACTCCGCGGCGCTCGAGCTGGCGCTGGGCATAGGCGGCGAGGTCAGCGCTGAGCTCGGGGAGCAGGCGGTCTTCGGGATGGACGAGGATGGTGGTGATGTCGTCGGAGGCGATGTGAGGATAGCGGCGCGCCTCGGCACGCACGAAGCCGTTGAGGGCAGCCATAGTCTCGACACCGGAGAAGCCGCCGCCACCAACGACAAAGGTGAGAAGTGAGCGGCGGAGATCCTGGTCCGACTCAGCATCGGCGCGCTCGAGCGCAGTCACGAGGCGGTCGTGGATGGCTTCGGCGTGGGCCACGTGCTTCACGGGGAGAGCATGGCGCTCCAGGCCAGGGATGTCATGGAAGTTCGTGGCGGAGCCAAGGGCAATGACGAGATGATCGGCGTGGAGTGTGCGCGTGGGGGTCGGGATGCCTGGGACGTTGGGGACGACGCTCACGGTCACGGAGCGGTCTGAGAGATCGATGTGGTCCACGTGTGCCCTGAGGAACGTGATGCGTTTTGAGAGACGACGGAGCGCGCTCACGATGTCGTGGGGATCCACCTCGCCACCGACGACCTCCGTAAGCATGGGGGTAAACATGAGGAAATTCGTCTCGTTCACCAGGGTAATGCGCGCATCACGTGCGTGGGGCAGGAGGCGTGCCAGCTCGCGAGCGGTGTATGTGCCCGCGAAGCCGGCGCCCAGGATGACGACGTGAGGGGCATCAGGCGTATCTCGAAGCCCGGGAGCCTGCACGGGAGCAGGACGAGTCAGCTTACGCAGCGCGTATAGCGCGGCGAGTCCTCCGACCAAGCCCAGTGCTAGTGGGCGACGGGTGGTCCACATGGAACACCTCCCGAGATGTAGCGGATTGTCTCAGGATGAACCTCGAGAAGACGAAACGGTTTGCGCTCGATTTCCCTGGCGAGGCTATCGCGCACCTTCTCGGCCTCAGGCGTGTCGCCGTTTTGCCCTGCGCCGCCGACACAGTAGGAGAGGCGCCCTGTGCACGCCGGGAAGGTCGACAGCGAGGCACGGCCGCAGCTGGATGGACGGATCGCGGGTGCTGTGGGTCGAAACGGTACGACGCACATAAGGTCACCTGCCAAGATGTGGGCCAATGACGGGGCGGGCTATGGCCCGGATAGATCGGGGAGGTAATTGGACGAATTGGCCTATAATCGGCATGCAGGGGGTATGAGGGCGGAAGAGGCCACGGAGGGACGGCCAATCCGGTTGGCGCCATCTCGCCTGCAGGGAAGACGAGCATGCGCGCTTGACGCGGACGAGAATGCTGCCTAAAATGCAAGTGAGCGCAGCGCGCGCCGTCCTGGCGCCGAGCGCACGAAGCGAACAGACAGGGGCGCGATCGCGCTGGCACGGCTGGGTGAGGATGGGCGAAGTCCAAAGCGCCCGTCAATCACGGAGCGTGAAGACTGGCTAGACGTCATAGCTCGCGCGAGTAAAGGAGCATGGTGCGATGCCGTTGTACGAATTCTACTGTGCGGATTGCAAAGATCGGTTCGAAGTGCTGACGAGCTATGAGGTGGCGCAGTCGGGCAAGATGGTGTGCGCGACGTGCCATGGCACGAATGTGCGCAAGTTGCTGTCAGTGGTAGCGAAGCGCAAGCACAGTGGTGGCGGAGATCTCGGCGACTTCGATGATGGCGGCGACTTCGACGGCGGCGACGATTTTGGCGATGGCGGGTGCGGCTGCGGCGGGGCGTGCAGCTGCGGGAATTAGCTGTCCCCCAGCTCCGGCACCTTCCGTCGCTGCGGCGGACTCTTCCCTCTCCCAGCTTTTCCCCGCCGTGACGGGGACGGGCGCAGGGGCGCCGGTGAGGGCGTGTCCCGTGGACGCGTGGCGTGATATGCGCCGCGTCAGCGAGATGAAAAGCGTCCGCCGTAGTTGAGGGCTGCCTGTGCGAGCCGCGGCCACTGGGTGGCATGGTCGGCGGGCACTTCCACCCATTCCTTCATAGGCCGGTTCTGGCCAGAGGGGTCGAAGAGCCGTGCGCCGGGCAAGGACAACGCCTGGGCGTGCGAGGAGCCGTTGAGCTTGAAGACCATCGCGCCGTGATGGAAACCGGCGAACGTTTTGCCGTTGCATTTCAGACATGGCATGCCGAACATCTGGCTGGCCGTGGCAGGCGAGGTGGCAGTGAGCTCGGCGACGATGTCGTCGTAGGCGCCGCGGGGATCCGCCGGGGCGGTCATGCACGTCTCCAATCACGCGGGCGCCGCAGGCGAGCCAGCGCTATTCATGTGTGCCGAGGTAGTGCTCGAGCAGTTGGCGAGCGTGGCTTGCCACGTCAGGCCGGATGGCGTAGTAGGTGAGGCGCTCACGGTCGTACAGCGTGACGAGGCCGGCGGCCCGGAGACGAACCATGTGATGTTTGGTGGTCGCTTTGGTGAGCTTGAGACGCTCGGCCAACTCCGTCAGATACATCTCACGCTCGGAGAGTAAGCGCAGGATGCGCAAGCGTGTAGCGTCGCCGAGCGCCTCGAAGAAACGCAGGACGTCGGCTCCTGGGGCGCGGGGATCGGTGGGCGCGGCGGCCGGCTCGACGCGCGACTCATCCACGGGCGCGCAGAAGGTGAGGGTGCCGCGCCAGAAGTGGTAGAAGACGGCGGGGCGGCTGAAGTAGCTGGGGGCGAAGACGATGCGCCGCAGGCCGGCCGGCCGCTGCCATTGGACGCCACGCATAGCTTCTTCCACAAAGAGCTCGGAGGGCAGCTCATTGCGTCGTCGCTCCAGGGCAGCGGCTTCGCGCTGGAGGGCTGGAACCAGGTGCGCCACCTCGGCCGCGAACGCGGTGTCGTACCAGACGCGCAGGGCGTCCACGAGCGCGGCGCGTGTGCCTTCGGGGTCGTTGACCACCGCGGCCACGGTGGGCCACAGCTCTTCGATGTAGCGGGTCAGCAGGCGGGTCTGGGTCTCTTCGCTGCGAGACGAAGCGAGGGTGGCGGCCAGGACCTCGGGCCAGTCAGCGCCGAGGCCGTCCTGATCGAGCAGGACTTCGGCGAGCTCGTTGGCAGGGAGGGTGGCCAGCCACTCAAGGAAGTGGGGGGTGTCGCGCGGCTCGGGACAGCGATAGACCAGGGAAATGAGGCTGGCGTGGAGGGAGGTCGGCAGGCCGTCACCGAGGTAGTGGCCCAAGACGGTGAGCGCGCGCGGATCACGTGCATTGCAGCGGGCGCGGGCCGACTCGACCCAGGCGCGGCCGACGTCGAAGGCGGTGAAGTCGTACTCGGGCGCGGCGAGGACGACTCGCAGGCTGATCAAGAAGTCGAACGTGTCACAGGCGAGGATCTCGACGTCTGGCGTCCGACCGCGGCGCAGATCGACGGCGCGGGGAGGCGCCGCGCGCCCATCCGTCCTTATGTCCACCTGAATGCCTCCCTCGCAGCGCTCTGAAGGCCGTCGCGTCACCAGCTGGCAGCGCTGTGGGCCAACCACATCATATCGCATACAAGCAACGGAGGGCGCAGGAGGTAGTGCCACTGGGCGCTAGGGCGGGCCACAGTGAGTGCGGAGCGACGCCTGGACGGCTGCCTGATGCCGTCCAGGACGCTGGGGCAACTCTGCGGTTAGCCTCGTTCGCCGCGCTCTGGCCGCTCGCCGCGATCCAGCACGTGGCGAATGTGCTTGTCTCCAGTATAGGTCAGTCGCAGCCGCTTGCCCTCGAAGACGGTGTCCAGGTGGACTGGCCGCCCCCAGATGAGATGGAGGTACTCCATGGTCTTTTCGGCGTACGGGAGGTCCATCTCCTGGCCCTCGAAGTGGTGACGGACGAGCAGCTCACTGTTGTGGTTGAAGTCGCCGTCATCCACCGTCATGTAGGGATAGCCGAAGTTCGTCATGCTGGCGACGATATTGTCGCGCACCTTCTCCCAATCCTTCTCGACGATGACCCACTCGTCCCCCACCTTGCGGTAGATGAAGAGGTCGAGGTCTTCGATGAGCTCCTTGGTGAGATAGTTGCGCAGGAAGGACACGTCGTTCTCTTCCTCGCGTACCTCAAAGATCTTCTTGCGACCCTGACCTGGCCGCATGCCGGCCTTGAGCTGGTCCTCGGTGGGGTGATCCCAGCGGCGCTCGATATCCTCCAGCATTTTGTAGCCGAGATGATAGGGGTTGATGCGCATGCGCTGGGGGGCGAGGACGCTGCTGTGGAGCTGGGCGAATTCGGTGTATTCAGCATCGTTGAGCTCGAGCTCGCGCAGCGTGCGCGCGTGCCAATAGCTGTTGTGGTGGAGCATGCCGTTGGCGATGTAGCGATGGGAGTGGTCGACGGTGATGTCGTAAACGTCGGCGACGCCATGCTCGATGCGGACGATCTCGTCGGTGGGGTCGTCCTCGGCGCCGAACGGATGGCTCGGTGCGCTCGTTATGCTGGGGAGATACTGGCGCGGGGCCGTGCGCCTGGATGCGGGGCCACAGCCGATCTCGCGCTCGAAGCGTACGGCTGATTGTCCCGTGATGCGGAGCTCCTGACCGTGGCGCTGGGTCAGGATCCCATAGTTCAGGAGGATGAGCTGGACGGTGGACGCGAGTCGATCGCTGCGCATGGCCATGGTCACGTCGCCGCCAGTCGCGTCAGCCGTACAATCAGCGTACGCGCGGAGGTATGCGCTGACAACAGCCCTGGGCGAGCCCAGAATGGGCGCGGGGACGTCGGACTGTTCCAATGAAGGGCTCAGTTCGACGCCAAGTGCGCCCAGCACGCCGAGGACGCTCGCGGAACGGAATGCGGCGTGCCACACGGCAGTCTGGGCCGGGGATGGCAGCTCGTCTGCGAAGACCGCTGGGACGAGACCGAACACGTCGGTGACGCATGCGGCGAAGCGGTCGGCGAGCGCGCGGTCGCGGACACAGAAGTCAATCGCCTGCGTGGGCGACATGACGGCGCTGGCGGTCAGATAACCGAGGAGCTCGGCGAACCGCTCGGTGAGGTGAGTGGGCATGGATGCACGGACAGCAGCGAGCGCGGACGTGGCGCCGCTGTGGTTGGCCAAACGACCCGCCGCCTGGGCGCCGGACCGCACGTCCTGCGGTGCCACCGCCCTCCGGCTCCGCTGCGCAGTATCCAGCGCGCTGGCGCCGCGTGCGGCGGCAACGGCGACGGGCTCGGCGACGGCATCCCACTGGGCTGAGCTGGTGTCGAGCGTCACCAGCTGATCAGGCCAGAGATGCGTACCCACGGCGAGCGGGATGCGCTGACCGACGGCGAGATCTTGGAGCGCCATCCACTGATCGGGGCCGACGCTGAGCTTGTGAGCTTCGGCGCCTTCGATGACGAGGCCGCGCCGCGTGTGAATGCGGATGGTGGGGGCACGGCGGCGCACGTGCCGGTCGGTGATGTCGTCGCGATCGCCGGCGTGGCCCGTGGCCACGGCGATGGCTGCGCCCGCAGCCAGCCGGTCGTGGAGCGCGTCATAGCGCATGAAGCCCTGGTCGGTAAGGACCAGGCTGGAGCCCACCAGGCACGCCCATCCCTCGTTCATGACCTTGGTTTGCATCTGGGGAACGAAGTACTGCATCTCCTCACGGACGATGAGCAGGATATCGCGCTGCCAGTCTTCGAGGCTGGGGGCGTGTTCCGCGAGGTAGAGCAGCAGGTCTTTCTCGGGCTCCGGTGGAACGCGGCGAGAAGGGGACGGCTCGGTGTCTTCTTCGTCCGAGGACGAACGGCCGTCGAGGTTCCACAGGTCGTCGTACGGCGTATCAGGCCGCGATTGACGGCGCCCGCGGAGGCGAGCGGCACGCTCTTCGTCGGTGGGGCGCTTGACATGGAAGTTGGGATCGATGTGCTCTTCGATCGCGAGCACGGCGTCGAGAAAGCGCTCGACCTCAAGCTGGCCGTGGTCGTACTCATACTTGCGGATGCGGTCGGCGTTGACGCTGACCTTGTCGATCATGTTGGGGGCAGTGTGCTTGAAGTAGGCGTTGTTCTTGAAGAAGTCGGTGTGGCCAAGCACGTGGGCGATGACAAGCTTGTTCTGGAGCAGGCTGTTCTGCTCCATGAGGAAGGCGTACGAGGGGTTCGTGTTGACGACGAGCTCGTAGATTTTGCTGAGGCCGTAGTCGTACTCGGTCTTCATACGGTAATACGACTTCCCGCGCGTCCAATGGCTGAAGCGGCCGGGCAGGCCATACGAGCCGAACTCGTACATGATGGTGGCAGGGACGAGCTCGAAGTTGACGGGGAAGGGGTCCAGGCCAAAGCGGCGCGCGATCTCCCAGATCTGTTCGGCGGCGCGCTCTAGCTCAGCGACGTACTTTTCATCGGGCGTCAGCTCAGGCATGCTGGACCTCCTGCCATCAAGCAAACAAGGGTGAGCGAGGGACGGGATGATGCCGGCGCGCACGCGACGCTACGGCGTGGATGGCACTGATTCGCGCGTGGCGAAGAACTTGCGCAGGGCCGGGTACACTTCCTTCTTGTCGGAAATGGTGACGGCGATGAACTTACGGTCCTGAATCTTGTTGTAGGCGGACATGAGGGTGCTCGGTGAGCGGTAGTGGCCCTCGCGAATCTCGCCATAGCCGAAAATGTTGCAGACCTGCATCAGCTTGTAGACGAGATTGACGCAGCGCTCGTTGTCCCAGGGGAGATTGTCGCCGTCGGAGAAGTGGAACGGATAGATGTTCCAGTCGTCCGGGTTGAACCGCTCCTGGATGATCTGCAAGGCGAGCTCATAGGCGGAGGACACCTGCGTGCCGCCGCTCTCGCCG
>CAYQFU010000205.1:3195-9722 GCA_964416775.1 uncultured Ktedonobacterales bacterium | reverse complement strand
ACAGGACTCGCATCCATCCCTCGAAAGGAATGACCCGCATGCACGTCACCCTCGCCAAAGTCAGCCGCCGGCTCGATGAGCTCGCCACCCTGCGCTACCTCGACACCCGCCCCCTCGGTCCCCTTTTCGCCGAGCGCCTCAGCGTCGACGCCGCGCACACCCCCGACGAGCTCACCATCGCCGAAGGCGACCAGTGGGGTGGAAGCGACGAAATCTACCTCATTCCCTTCCAGATCGAGATTCCCGAGTCCTGGCGCGGTCGCACCATCGCCCTCCAGATCGCCCTCACCGCCATCGGCCGCGGCGGTCCCAAGCCCGAAGCCCTGCTCTTCGCCAACGGCCGTCCCCTCCATGCCCTCGACCGCCAGCACAGCGAAGTCATCCTCCCGCACGACCTTGCCGCGCAGACCAGCATCCCCTTCTCCCTCCGCCTCTGGACCGGCCTGCACCACGCCGCCAACGTCGTCGAGAGCATGAAGCTGCGCCTGCTCGACCCCGACGTCGAGCGCCTGCATACTCGCATGCGCGTCCTTCTCGACGCCCTCAAAAACCTCCCCGACGATTCACCCGCCCACACCGCCCTCCTCACCGGCCTCGACGAAGCCTGCCTCGCGCTCGACTTCCGCGACACCCCCTCCGAGCGCTTCTCCGCCTCGTGCCGCGCCGCCCTCGCCGTCCTCGACGACCGCGCCGGCATGCTCGCCCGCTCCCTCGCCGAGTCACCCTCCCCCTGGCGCCCCCACATCATCGCCACCGGCCACGCCCATATCGACGTCGCCTGGTACTGGCGCCTGCGCCACACCCGTATGAAGGCCGCCAACACCTTCAGCACCGTCCTCTACCACATGGACCGCTACCCCAACTTCCGCTTTTTCCAGAGCCAGCCCCAGCTCTATCAGTTCATCAAAGAGGACCACCCCGACCTGTACGCCCGCATCAAAGAGCGCGTCGCTTCTGGCCGGTGGGAGGCCGAAGGCGCCATGTGGGTGGAAGCCGACACCAACATCACCGGCGCCGAAAGCCTCGTGCGCCAGTTCCTCGTCGGCAAGCGCTTCTTCCGCGACGAATTCGGCCACGACTGTCGCGTCCTCTGGCTCCCCGACGTCTTCGGCTACACCGCCTCCCTCCCCGAGATCATGAAAGGCGCCGGCGTCGAGTATTTCATCACCGCCAAGATCAGCTGGAACGAAACCAACCGCTTCCCGTACGACACCTTCTGGTGGGAGGGCCTCGACGGCAGCACCGTCCTCACTCAGTACCTCACCACGCCCACCCAGTTCCCCGGCGACTTCTCGTACACCTACAACTCCGATCTCTCCGCCACGTCCCTCGCCAACACATGGAAGGTCTACCAGCAGAAGGACATCAACCCCGAGCTGATCATCGCCTTTGGCCACGGCGACGGCGGTGGCGGCCCCACGCGCGAGCAGATCGAGGCGCTGGAGCCGCTCTCCCATCCCATCGCCGAGCAGTTACCCACTGTGGCCACCGGTCGCATTGAAGACTTCATGGACCGTCTCACCCTGCGCCTGGCCGCCAACCCCGACGTTCCCCGCTGGCTTGGCGAGCTCTACCTCGAGTACCATCGCGGCACCTACACCAGTCAGGGCCGCGTCAAGCGCGCCAACCGCATGGCCGAGCGCGCCCTGCACAACGCCGAATGGCTCGCCGGCATGGCCCTTTACTTCTGCGGCCAGCCCTATCCCTCCGCGGACCTCGATACCGCCTGGAAGCTCGCCCTCGTCAATCATTTCCACGACATCCTCCCCGGCTCCAGCATCCCCGAAGTCTATCAGGACGCCCTGCAGCAGTTCGCCACCATCGAAGACACCGCCGGGCGCATCACCACCACATCGCTGGATGCCCTCGCCCGCCACGTCGAGGCCGAGCCAGGTGCCCTCATCGTCTTCAACCCGGCCACCTGGCAGCGCGACGGCCTCGTCGAAGTGGACGCCGCCCTCGCCCGCGACCTGCCCCTCCTCTCACAGCCCCTGCCCAACGACCGCGCCCTCGTGGAGGCCCGCCGCGTCCCCGCGTACGGCTACCGCGCCTTCGCCCCCACCGACCGCTCCGCTCCCGACTCGCGCCCCACCGATGGCGTCCTGCTCGCCAGCCCCACCCTGCTCGAAAACCGCTTCTACCGCATCGAGCTGGACGAGCATGGCCACATCACCCGCCTCCTCGACAAAGAAGGACACGGCGGTCGCGGCCGCGAGGTCGTCCCGCCTGGCGAGCGCGCCAACGTCCTCCATCTCTTCGAGGACCGCCCGCTCAACTGGGACGCCTGGGACATCAACGACTTCTTCGAGCAGAAATCGTGGCCGCTCGACAACCTCGTCAGCGCCGAGGTCATCGAAACGGGTCCTCTGCGCGCCGGCCTTCGCCTGGAATGGACCTATCTGGATCGCACCACGGTGGTCCAGAATATGTACATCTACGCCCACTCGCGGCGCATCGACTTCGTTACCGAAGTGAACTGGCGCGAGCGCCGTACGCTGCTCAAGGTCGCCTTCCCGGTGGACGTGCGCAACGGCAGCGCCACTGCCGACATTCAGTTCGGCAACGTCCAGCGTCCCACCCACCGCAACACTAGCTGGGACCGCGCCCGCTTCGAGACGTGCGCCCACAAGTGGTTCGACCTCTCAGAAAGCGATTACGGCGTGGCCCTCCTCAACGACTGCAAGTACGGCTACGACGTCCACGGCCACACCCTGCGCCTCACCCTGCTCAAGGGCGCCGTCGAACCCGACCCCACCGCCGACCTCGGCCTGCACCACTTCACCTACAGCCTCCTGCCCCACAACGGCGGCTGGTATGAAGGCGGCGTTCAGCGCGAGGCCTACGATCTCAACTATCCCCTGCTGACCACCCTCAAGCCCGCCCGTCGTGGCGACTGGACCATCCCCCCGTCGCTGGGCCTGGTGGAAGTGGCACCCGCCAACGTCGTCGTCGAAACCGTCAAGAAGGCCGAGGAAAGCGAGGCCCTGGTCATCCGCGTCTACGAGTCCGCCAATCGCCGCGGTCCCTTCCAGGTCCGGCTGCCCTTCGCCGCCCGCCGTGTTGAAGAGACCAACCTGCTGGAAGAGCGGCCTCAACCTGTCGAGCTATCGGCTGACGGGCGCACCATCCACAGCACCGTCACCCCGTACCAGATCAAGACGTTCGTCATCTATCCGACCAGCTGACCCTGGAACTGCCAATCCCGGCGACCGCGCGCAGACGCACAGGAGCTGAGACGATGGAGCTGCCCTACGAGCCGGTCCGCGTCGGCGTGATCGGCTGTGGAACCATCAGCGGGCGCTACCTCACGGTCATGCGCACCCTGCCCATCCTGCGCATCGTCGCCTGCGCCGACCTCCTCCTCGACCGCGCTCGCGCTCGCGCCGAGGAATTCGATGTGCCCCGCGCCTGCACCGTCACCGAGCTGCTGGCCGACCCCTCCGTCGAGCTGGTGGTCAATCTGACCGTGCCCCAGGCCCACGGCGACGTCGGCCTGGCCGCCCTGCGTGCTGGCAAGTCCGTCTACAACGAAAAGCCACTCGCCACCACCCGCGCCGACGCTCGCGCCCTGCTCGAGCACGCCCAGCCGCCGGACCTGCTGGTCGGCGCCGCCCCCGACACCTTTCTCGGCGGCGGCCTCCAGACCTGCCGCAAGCTGATCGACGACGGCTGGATCGGCCAGCCGGTCGCCGCCGTCGCCAACGTTCTCACCTACGGCCCCGAATCCTGGCACGCCGACCCCGCCTTCTACTACCAGCCCGGCGCCGGCCCCATGCTCGATATGGGACCCTATTACCTCACCGCCCTCGTCGCCCTCCTCGGCCCCATCCGCCGCGTCGCCGGCATGACCGCATCGGCTCGCCCGCACCGCGTCATCACCAGCGAGCCACTCTACGGCACCCCCATGTCTGTCAACACCCCCACCCACATCGCCGGCGTGATCGAGTTCGTCCAGGGCAGCGTCGCCACCCTTACCACCAGCTTCGATGCCCCCGCCACCACCTTGCCTCCGATCGAGATTCACGGCACCGAAGGCTCCCTCCTCGTCCCTGACCCCAACACCTTCGGCGGCCCCGTCCGCCTCCGCCGCCGCGCCCTGCGCCACCGCGATCGTGAGCGCGAGCGGGACGACTGGCTGCCCATTCCCCTCACCCACGGCTACACGACCAACAGCCGCAGCCTTGGCGTCGCCGACATGGCCTACGCCCTCCGCGCCCACCGATCCCCTCGCGCCTCCGGCACCCTGGCCTATCATGTGCTCGATGTCATGCTTGCCTTCGCCGAATCCGCGCAGACCGGCCAGTACGTCGAAATCGCCAGCGCCTGCTCCCGGCCCGATCCACTCCCGCTCGGCCTGCTCGAAGACACCCTCGACGCGTAATTCCAATCCCTGGTTCCTGATCTCCCTTCGTCGGGGCGTCCGGTGGACGCCCGCTCGGTGGACGTCCACCCGGCGCAGAAACTCCGGTTCAACCGCGTTCTGTCTGTTACCAGCGCTCCTCAGGAGGCCACAAATGAACCCCATCCCGATCGCGCTCCAGCTCTACACCGTTCGCGACCTGACCGCCCGCGACTTCCCCGGCACCGTGCGTCAGGTGGCCCAGCTCGGCTATCCCGCCGTCGAGTTCGCCGGCTACGGCGGCCTTCCCTCCGCCGATCTGCGCGCCCTGCTCGACGAAACCGGCCTCCTTGCCGCCTCCACTCATGTCGACTACGCCACCCTCGATGCCCGGCTCGACGACGAGATCACCTACTGCCTCGACATCGGCTGCCCCTACCTCGTGGTGCCCTCGCTCCCGCCTGACTCCCGCACCACAGAGGGCGTTCGCGACCTCGCCCCGCGTCTGGAAGCCTTCGGCCGGCGCTGCCAGGATGCCGGCCTCACCTTCGGCTACCATACGCACGACTTCGACTTCGCCCGCTCCGATGGCGGCTACCTGATCGATCAGCTGCTCGACGCCACCGCTCCGGACGCCGTCATCCTGGAGCTGGATGTCTATTGGGCCGCCTATGCCGGCGTTGACCCCATCGCCTACATCCGTCAGTGGGCCGATCGCGTCGCCCTGCTGCACCTCAAAGATCTGGCGCCCAACCGCGACTTCGCGGAGGTTGGCTCCGGCACGCTCGACATGCCCGCCATCATCGCCGCTGGCGCCGAGGCCGGCGTGGACTGGTACATCGTCGAGAACGACGAGCCCAAGGTCCCCTCGCTGGAGAGCGCGCGCCGCTCACTCGCCTATCTTCGTGCCCTGCCCTGACCGCCCCCGACGATACCCGACCGTCGCGACATGCGCTATACTCAACTCACCACGGCAGGGCTGCTTCCAGACAGGTGGGTGCCGATGGGTCTGCGGCGAGCGCGAAGGGAGCGACAGGCATGGATCTCGGCGACGACACCATCTCCGTCCGCGGCGGCGAAGACTTCGACCGCGCGCTGGTCGAGCGCTACCTCCGCGACCACATCGCCGGCATCCCCGAGGGCACGCTCGCGGTCAGCCAGTTCCCCTCCGGCCGCTCCAATCTCACCTACCTGCTGCGCATCGGCTCATGGGAGGCCGTGCTGCGCCGCCCCCCGCTCGGCCCCGTCCCGCCCAAAGCGCACGACATGGAGCGCGAGGCCGGCCTGCTGGATCGCCTCCACCGTGTCTACCCGCTAGCGCCGCGCCCCTACCTCATCTGCCACGATCCATCCGTCCTGGGCGCCCCCTTCTACGTGATGGAGCGCCGCCACGGCGTCGTCCTGGATGCCACGTTCCCGCCCGGCGTCACCCCCACCCCCGACCTCTGCCGCCGCATCTCCGAGAGCGTCGTCACCACCCTCGTCCAGCTCCATGCCATCGACTGGCGCGCCGCCGGCCTCCAGGAGATCGGCCACCCCCAAGGCTTCCTCCCGCGCCAGGTCCAGGGCTGGATCGAGCGCTACATGCGCTCCCAGACGGACGACATCCCCGAGGTCGCGCCGCTCGTCCAGTGGCTCGCCGAGCACATCCCTCCCAGCCCGCCCGCCACCATCATCCACAACGACTTCAAGCTCAACAACATGCTCCTCGACGCCGCCGACCTCTCCCGCGTCACGGGCGTGCTGGACTGGGAGATGGCCACCATCGGCGATCCCCTCTTCGACCTCGCCGTCTCCCTCAGCTACTGGGTCACCAGCGACGATCCCGCGGAGCTGCGCCTGCTCATGCCCACCGTCACCACCACCCCCGGCTTCATTTCCCGCGCGGAGTTCATGCGCCTCTATGCCGCCCAGAGTGGCCGCGACCTCACCGGCATGCGGTTCCACATGACCTTCGCCACTTTCAAGCTAGCGGTGATCATTCAACAAATTTACGCCCGCTGGAAGCGCGGCCAGACACAGGACGAGCGCTTCGCCGCCTTCGGCAGCCGCGTCCGCACGCTCATCCAGCACGCCGCACGCCTGGCTGAGTCCGGCGAGCCGATGTAGCCCGCACCCTTCCACAGGCCGGCGCTCGCCGTGTCACACCGCCTCCCGCCACAGCACCGCCCTCGACCGGCTCATACCG
>CAYQFU010000205.1:0-3095 GCA_964416775.1 uncultured Ktedonobacterales bacterium | reverse complement strand
TCCGGATGATCGCTTCCTCGGTGCGTAGGGACGTCCGGTGGACGTCCGCCCAGCCACGACCTCATCATTCACCCGCATGCGCGCTCAAGCGGGTCCTGGATTCTCCATGGCCGCTCCGCCCATCGCCGTCCGCGCCTTGGCGAGCTCCACGAAGAACTCGATCGCCTGCGGGTTGACCACCGACCCGGGGTTCAGTGCCTTCTCCGCCGGCACCCCCAGCAGCAGCTTCTTGATCGGCACTTCCATCTTCTTCCCGTTCAGCGTGCGCGGCACCTCCGGCACCTGAATCACCTCGTCCGGTACGTGCCGCGGCGACAGCTCCGTGCTGATGCGCCGCCGGATCGTCGCCACCAGCGTCTCGTCCACCGTCGCCCCTTCCCGCAGCACGACGAAGAGCGGCATGTAGTAGCCCCCACCCGGCTGCTCCACCCCCAGCACCAGGCTGTCCACGATCTCGGGAATGGACTCCACCACCCGGTACAGCTCGCTCGTCCCCATGCGCACACCCATGCGGTTGAGGGTCGAGTCCGACCGCCCGTAGATGTGCGCCCCGCCGTGCTCCGTGATCTTGATCCAGTCGCCGTGGCGCCACACGCCCGGATACACGTCGAAGTAGCTCTCCCGGTAGCGTTTGCCTTCCGGATCGTTCCAGAAGTAGAGCGGCATCGAGGGCATCGGCTCGCTGATGACCAGCTCTCCCACCTCGTTCACCACCGGATGCCCGCTCTCGTCGAAGGCCTCCACCTTCGCGCCCAGCGCCCGGCACTGCAGCTCCCCCGCGCGCACCGGCAGCAGCGGAGACCCAGCCAGAAACGCCGTGCACACGTCCGTCCCGCCGCTCACCGACGCCAGCCACAGATCCCGCTTCACCTCCTCGTACACCCACGCGAAGCCTTCTGGCGGCAGCGGCGCGCCCGTCGACCCGACGCACATCAGCTTGCTCAGATCGTAGGTTGCCCCCGGCGTGATGCCCGCCCGCTGGCACGAGAGCAGGTACGGCGCGCTCGTCCCGAACACCGTCATCCCCGTGCGCGCCGCGAAGTCCCACAACACGCCCAGATCGGGGAAGCCCGCGCTGCCGTCATACAGCAGGATGGTCGAGCCGGCCAGCAGTCCACCCAGCAGGAAGTTCCACATCATCCAACCGGTCGTGGTGAACCAGAAGAAGCGATCCTTCTCGGTCAGGTCGTGGTGCAGCCCTCCTACCTTCAGATGCTCCAGCAGAATGCCTCCCTGCCCCTGCACGATGGGCTTGGGCAGCCCCGTCGTGCCCGACGAGTAGAGGATCCACAGCGGGTGCTCGAACGGCACCTGCTCGAAGCTCAGCGTCGTCGCCTCCGTGCGCAGCACATCGCCCCACAGCACCGCCCGCTCCAGCGTGCCCGTCTGCGCATCCCGGTCCAGGTACGGCACCAGCACGGTCCGCTGCAGCGTGGGCAGCGACCGCTGCAGCTCCGCCACCACCTCCCGCCGGTCGAACGCCTTGCCGCCGTACTGGTACCCGTCCACCGCGAAGAGCACCCGCGGCTCGATTTGCGCGAAGCGGTCGATCACGCTTCTCGTCCCGAAGTCCGGCGAGCAGCTAGACCAGACCGCCCCCAGGCTGGCGCAGGCCAGGAACGCCACCACGGTCTCAGGGATGTTCGGCATGTAGGCGACGACCCGGTCCCCCGTCCGCACGTCCATCTCGCGCAGCGCCGCGGCCACCGCCGTCACCTGGCGCCGCAGCTCGCCCCACGACATCTCCGTCAGTGGATTGCGCTCGGACTGGAACATCAGCGCGGGCCGATCGTCCGCGGCGTGCTTGAAGGTGTGCTCGGCATAGTTGAGCCGCGCGCCAGGGAACCACTGCGTCCCCGGCATGCGCCGGTCCCCCAGCACCGCATCGTACGGATGGGACGCGATCACGCCGAAGAAGTCCCAGATCGAGCTCCAGAACCCCTCCAGGTCGGTCACGGACCACTGCCACAGCTGATGGTAACTCGCGAAGCGCAGTCCCCGCTCGCGCTCCAGCCAGCGCAGGTAGCGCGTGATGGTGGTCTGCTCCTTGAATGCCTCCGACGGCTGCCACAGCAGCGTCCCCTCGATCACAGACGTCGTCGTCATGCTCGTCCTCTCCCACACGTGCTAACCGCTATCGCTCTCAGCGCGGGACTCGGGTCCGCTCAACCGTGACCACCGGACACGTTTCCGGCCGCCACCGGCGCCCGCCGCCAGCCCATGCGTCAAGCCTGCCGGCGCGCCGGACGCAGGCAGCGCGAGCGCGGGCAGCCAGCCGCACGAACAGGCCATCGCGTTCGCGTCACGGCAGACAGGGTGGTCCAATTATACGAGACGCCTTGCATTCAGCGCGCGCAACCGGGAGGAACACGACGTGTGGAAATGTGAGATAAGCCTGAGTACGCATGTGCGCGCAGAGAAAAGGCTGCATCATCTGGGCCGTGTTGGCAAACCCATAAACCCATACATAAGTGGGAGTGATAACGATCACAGTCAACAAATTGCCGATCATCGGTAGTCTCCACTCACCTTGTGTTTCATTGTACCATCGAGTAAACTGGTCCATACCATGATATCTGGAGGATTGAGAATGGCCCGGTCACTCTCCTTTTTGCATACATCTCCTGTACACGTTCAAACATTTGATGCTTTGCTAGCCGATCTCGCACCGGATATTCCAGCGCGCCATATTGTCGATCCCAGTTTGCTGCAGGAGGCATGCGCGTCGGGAGGCGTCACCGTCGCGTTGAGAGAGCGAGTTGAAACCACACTCCTGACTGCTATTGAGGAGCAGGATGCAGCGGTTCTGGTTTGTACCTGCTCGTCCATTGGCTCGGTTGCCGAGGCAGTAAACGGACACACCCGTGCCACGGTGATGCGCATCGATCGGCCCATGGCGACTGAGGCAGTCGCGCTTGGCTCACGAATTATCGTTGCAGCCACGTTGTCCACCACGCTGATTCCCACACGCGACCTGATTCTCTCGGTGGCCCGCGGCGCAGGGACAGAGGTACAGATCATCGAGCTGCTCTGCGACTCTGCCTGGCGTCAGTTTGAGCAGGGCAATCAGGAGGCATACCTGCGCGAAGTTGCGG
>CAYQFU010000204.1:0-9827 GCA_964416775.1 uncultured Ktedonobacterales bacterium | reverse complement strand
GCAATCGGTTCCGGAAACGCTTCCGGAAGGGCTACCGAAGCGCGCTGAAGGGCTGGTGGCGCCGTGGCGAAAAGGCCGACCATCGAAGACATCGCGCGGCTCGCGGGCGTCTCCCTGACCACCGTCTCACGTGTGCTCAACCGCCGGCCTGATGTCAACCGCGAGACCCGTGCGCACGTGCTGCGGGTGATCAAGGAGCAGGGCTACGAGCCGAGCATCGCCGCCACCGGGCTGGCGGGCGGGCGCAATCGGCTGATCGGGATGCTGCTGCCGGTCTTCACCTGGACCATCATCGGCGATCTGGTGCGGGGCATCACCGAGATTCTGAGGCAGTCGTCGTACGAGCTCGTGCTCTACACGTACGATGACGAAGACGTCACCCGCGATCGACGGGCCGTGATCGATCATTTGCTCGCGACGCGGCTGACGGCCGGGCTGCTCGCAGTGTTTCCGGGCCAGCTCTCGGAGCAGTTGACCGAGCTGTACCACGAAGGCGTGCCGGTGGTCATCATCGACGATCAGCGCGAACACGTGACCCCGTGGGTGCGCGCGGATAACGTCACTGGCGCCTATGATGCTGTCTGCCATCTCGTGAGTCTGGGCCACCGCCGCATCGCCCATATCCAGGGTCCCCGCGAATACCTGGTCTCGCAAGATCGTCACGCGGGCTATCTGCGCGCGCTGGAGGAGGCCGGCATCACCCCGATGCCCGAGCTGATCCTGGAAGGGGACTTTCTGCCGCAGTCCGGCTATGACTGCGCCAGCCAGCTCCTCGATCTGCCGCCCGACCGGCGTCCCACCGCCATCTTCGCCTCCGCCGACCAGATGGCGTACGGGGTGTTACGCGCGGTGGAGGAGCGCAATCTGTCCGTGCCGCGGGATGTGGCGCTGGTTGGGTTTGACGATGAGGCTCCCTCGGCCCACGTGCGCCCGGCGCTGACCACCGTGCGCCAACCGTCCTTTGAGCTGGGGCAGGAAGGCGTCAAGCTGCTGCTCGCCCTGCTTGCCGAGGCGGAGTCCGCCGACCGCGACTTCGATCTCGCCGTGCCGTCCTCGCTCACCTCGGATGCGCGCCGCGTCTTGCTGCCTACCACGCTCGTCGTGCGGGCCTCGTGCGGCGCGGCCGATGCCGTCGCGCGCTCGGCAACCTGGGAGGGCGCGTAGCGCGGTCGCACCCACGCCCGCCGCGCGGGCGTCGCAGTGCGTTTCAGGCTGATCGTCGTTGGCGTCCTTGTTTCTGGGGAGTAAGCGTGTTCCCCCAATCAGACACCGGAGGTGTGCAATGACCAGCCCATCCTGGATTCGACGCAGACCAACGTGGGGATCACTCGTACTGGCATCGCTGTTGACGCTCACACTCGTGCTGTCCGCCTGTGGGGCAAGCAACACGCAGGCCAAGCGGACCGGCCCACCGCAACCACTCGTCATCGTCCCCAATACCGGCGGCGACCTCGTCCAGAACTTCAACCCCTTCCTCAATGGGGCGGTGAACAGCTACGGTCAATTTGGGCCGGTCTATGAGACCTTGCTGTTCTTCAACCGGGCCGACGGCAGCGTCAAGCCCTGGCTGGCCGATTCATTTTCGTATTCGAGCGATGCGACACAGATCACCTTCAAGCTGCACCCGGGCATCAAGTGGTCGGATGGGCAGCCCTTCACGTCAGGCGACGTCGCCTATACGCTGAACGCGTTCAAGCAGTACTCGGCGAGCGATTATCTGGGCATCGGCGGCTCGATCAAACAGGTGACGGCGGCCGACCCGCTGACCGTGGTGGTCACGCTCGCGTCACCTTCCAGCTCGATCTTGTGGTTCCTGGCGGGTCAAACGTGGATCGTTTCCCAGCATGTCTGGTCGACGGTCGGCGATCCCAGCAAGTACCAGGATAAGACACCGGTCGGGACCGGCCCCTACGTCTTCAAGACGTTCACGCCGCAGCTGATCGACTTCGTGAAGAATCCGCACTATTGGCAGCCGGGGAAGCCCATCGTGCCGGAGATTCGCTTCCCGGCCTTCAACGGGAATACCACCGCGGAGCCGGCGATGGATACCGGCCAGACCGACTGGAACGGCCTTTACACCCCGGACGTCAACAAGACCTTCATCCAGCGCGACCCGGCGCACAACCATTACTATTTCCCGCCCAGCGATCCGCTCATCCTCTTCCTCAACCTGACGAAGGCGCCCTTCAACCAGCTCAACGTGCGCAAGGCGATCAGTCTCGCCATCGACCGCGGCAAGATCTCGACGGTTGGTGAGAGCGGCTACGAGCCGCTGGCGCATCCGACCGGCTTGATTCTGCCCGCGAACCAGCAGTTCCTCGATCCGACCTACGCTAACGCCGCGTTTTCGATGGATACGACCCAGGCAGCGCAGCTCCTGGCCAGCGCGGGCTACACGCAGAAGGGATCGGACGGCATCTTGATTGGCCCGGGTGGAAAGCGGTTGTCGGTCACGATGGATGGCGTGTCGGGATACACCGATTGGGACACCGATTATCAGATCATCGCGAACGATTTGAAGGCCATCGGGATCCAGGTCAACATTACCGACAATCAGCCAGGCACAGTCCAGACGGACATCCAGAACGGCACCTTCGATATGGCCATCTGGTACGAGTCGCCTGGACCCACCCCGTACTACATCTATAACGAGGTGTTGGCCAGCAGCAATTCCGCCCCGGTTGGCCAGTCCGCGACAGGCAACTTCGAGCGCTGGTCGGATTCGGGGACCACGGATACCTTGCTGCAGCAGTTCGATACCACCACAGACCTGACGCAACAGAAGCAGGCCATGTACGGACTCGAAAAGATCGCGGTCGAGCAGGTGCCCGTCATCTTCCTGGTGAATGAGCCGTATTGGTACGAGTACAACACGTTGAAATATGCCGGTTGGCCCGACAAGGGCAACCTGTATGCCGAGCCCTCGCCGTACTCGTATCCCGATGATGAGATTGTCCTTCTGCACCTGCACCAGTAGGGGCAGGCAGGAAGGCGGACGCACCGGGAGTAGGCCCTGGGATGGGACGGGATCCACCCGTCCCGGGGCCTGACCTGAGGGCTGCCAATCTCGCCTGCCGAGCGCCACCGATTGAACGGCGTTTCTCTGGAGGAGGACGAGCATGCGCCACCTGAGCCGGCGTATCGGCTTCTATCTCGTCGCACTCTGGGCATCGGCGACGTTGAATTTCTTGATTCCGCGCCTGTCGCCCGGCGATCCGGCCGCGGCGGCGCTCGCTCGGATGCATGGGCGCATTTCGCCGGCGGCGCTGCATGCACTGGAGATTCAGTATGGCACCGCCAATGAGTCGCTCTTCGCGCAATACGTGCAGTACCTCAATGACCTGCTGCACTTCAATCTGGGCGACTCGTTCGCCAACGCCGAGCCGGTGACCAACGTCATTGCGCGCGATTTGCCCTGGACACTGGTCCTGGTCGGGGTCGCACTAATCATCAGCTTCGTGATCGGCACCATGCTGGGGGTGTTCGTGGCCTGGTGGCGGGGCACGACGGCCGATACGGTGCTCATGCCCGCCTTTACGTTCATATCCGCCATTCCGTACTTCTGGTTCGCGCTCGCGCTGGTCTTTCTGCTGGGCTATACCCTGAATTGGTTTCCGCCGAACGGGGGGTACGATATCTACACCTATACGCCTGGGTGGAGCGTTGGCTTTTTCATCTCCGCCGCGAAGTACGCCATTCTGCCAGCATTCACCATCATTGTTGGCTCGATCGCCGGGTGGATGCTGGGCATGCGCAACATGATGATTACCACGCTCGCGGAGGATTACGTGCTGATGGCTGAGGCCAAGGGCTTGCCGCAACGGCGCGTCATGCTGACCTACGCCGCGCGCAACGCGATCTTGCCCAACATCACCAGCTTCGCACTCTCGCTCGGCTTCGTCGTGAGCGGCTCGCTGCTCACGGAGATCGTTTTCAATTATCCCGGCATCGGCTACGCGCTCGTGCAGGGCGTGGAGAACAAGGACTATCCGGTGATTCAGGGTCTCTTCCTGATCATTACCGTGGCAGTGCTGGTGGCCAATTTGCTGGCTGACCTGGTCTATGTCGTCCTCGATCCGCGTGTGCGCAACGAGAGGGGGTAGAGAGCGGTGAGCGTGTCGACAGCGCCCATAGAAACGCAAATAGAACCCCAGAGCGCATGGTCTCTCGGCGCACGCCTGCGCGGACTGTGGCATGCCGCGACGGTCAACGGCAAAGTGACGTTCGGCGTGATCGTCGTGACCTTGTTCGTGCTGCTCGCGCTTATCGGTCCCCTCTTCGTGCACTTCGATGCCAACGCCTTTGGACCCGATAGGAGCGTCGCCCCTTCGGGCGGGCATCTCCTGGGGACGACCAGCTACGGCCAGGATGTGCTGGCACAGGTCGTCGTCGGCTCGCGCGTCTCGGTGGCCCTGGGCTTCATCACGGGGATCGTCGCGACGATCATCTCGGTGATCGTCGGGCTGGTTTCGGGCTACTTCGGCGGCTGGAGCGACGAGACACTTTCGGTCGCATCGAACGTCTTCCTGGTGTTGCCGACCCTGCCACTGGCGATCGTGCTGGCGGCGTTTCTGCCCTATAAGGGGCCGCTGACCATCGGATTCGTCCTCACGGTCACGGGCTGGTCATGGGGCGCCCGAGTGCTACGCGCGCAAACCCTCTCGATGCGCAATCGGGAGTTCGTGCTGGCTGCCAAAGCAACGGGTGAACCGGCCTGGCGCATCATCTTCTTCGAAATCCTTCCGAGCGAGATCGGGGTCATCGTCGCACAGCTGTTGGGAACGATCATCTACGTGATCCTCGCCGAGGCTGGTCTGGAGTACCTTGGGCTGGGTGATCTGGGCAGTGTCAGCTGGGGCACCATGCTCTACTGGGCTGGCAACAATGATGCGCTGGTGCTGGGGTACTGGTGGTGGTTCGTGCCGCCCGGCCTGTGCATTGCTCTGCTGGGAGCCGGGCTGGCATTCGTCAATTTCGGGATCGACGAGATCGCCAATCCCCGGCTGCGCACCATCAACGCGGAGCGGTCGAGCAAGCAGAAGAAGGCTGGAGCGGCGTGAGTAGCAATGGCAGCAATGCAGGATTCCAGGATGCGACCCAGCCTTTGCTGGACATCCAGCACGTGAGCGTCGACTACCATGCCGACAGCGGGACAGTGCACGCGTTGACCGACGTCAGCCTGACACTGGGACGCGGGCAGATCCTGGGCCTGGCGGGTGAGAGCGGCAGCGGCAAGTCGACGCTCGGGTATGCCATCACGCGTCTGCTCAAGCCTCCAGCCGAGATCATCCGCGGCGAGGTGCTGTACGTGTCCAGGGCGTCGCGGCACGGGGGAGGATCGTCCACAGGCGCGATGCAGCCAACTCCGCAGCCTATCGATTTGCTGACGCTCACGCCGCGACAGCTGCGCGCGCTGCGCTGGAAGGAGCTCGCCATCGTCTTCCAGAGCGCGATGAACGCGCTCAATCCGGTACTGAGCATCGGCGCGCAGATCGACGATGTGTTGCGCACCCACCAACCCGGCATGCGTCGCGCCCAGCGCCAGGCGCGCGCCGCCGAGCTGCTGCGGCTGGTGGGCATCGCCCCGGATCGGCTGCGCGGCTTTCCGCACGAGCTGAGCGGCGGCATGCGTCAGCGGGCGATCATTGCCATCGCGCTGGCGCTCTCGCCCGAGCTGATCATCATGGACGAACCAACCACGGCGCTGGATGTGGTGGTGCAGCGCGAGATTCTCCAGGAGATCGCGGCCCTGCGCGCCGACCTGGACTTTTCGGTCATCTTCATCACGCACGACCTTTCGCTGCTGCTGGAGATCGCGGACACGATCGCGATCATGTATGCCGGCCGGGTGGTCGAGATGGCCACCAGCCAGGATCTGCAGCGCCAGCCACGGCACCCCTATAGCTACGGCATGCTCAATTCGTTTCCGACGATCCATGGAGAGCGGCGCCGCATGACGGGCATTCCCGGCTCGCCGCCCGATCTGCGCAACATTCCGTCGGGGTGCTCGTTCCATCCGCGCTGCCCAATGGTCTTCACGCCGTGCAGGACCGATCTCCCGCTGCTGCGGCCCGCCACGCCCCAAACGCCGGAGCAGCAGGTCGCCTGCCACCTCTACGACCCGCGGCACAGCGCGGCGGAGCCGCCCACAAACGCGGACTTCGCCGCGCGCTATGAAGCGGCGTACGCACAGGCGCTGGGGGAAAGGAAGGGCGATGAGCACTGAGCAGCAGAGCGGCGCGGGCGCACCCGCGCCTGGCACGACCCCGCCGGCATCTCAGGCCGCGCCAGCGCTGGAGACCAGACACCTGCGCAAGTACTTCCCCGTGCGGCAGTTTCAGCTGGGCGGACCCGCCCAGGTCGTCCACGCGGTGGAGGATACCTCGCTGGCGCTCTATCCGGGCCGCGCGCTGGCGCTGGTGGGCGAGAGCGGCAGTGGGAAGACGACGGTGGCGCGCCTGCTTGCCAGACTCTATGAGCCGACGGCGGGGAGCATAGCGTTCCACGGTCAGCCGATTGTGGGGAACCGGCGGTCCGCGTTGCTGGCCTATCGGCGGCACGTACAGCTGATCTTCCAGGACCCATTCTCCTCGCTCAGTCCCGTGCACAGCGTGCGCTATCACCTCAGCCGCCCGCTTCGGCTGCATGGCCACGCGCGCACGCGCGCCCAGGAGAGCGCGCAGGTATTGGCACTCTTGCGCAAGGTCAATCTGAGCCCAGCCGAGCAGTTCATCGGCAAGTTTCCGCATCAGCTCTCGGGCGGGCAGCGGCAGCGCGTGGCGATCGCGCGTGCGCTGGCGGTGCAGCCGGAGGTGCTGCTGGCGGATGAGCCGGTCTCGATGCTGGACGTCTCCATCCGGCTGGACGTGCTCAACCTGCTGATGCGCCTCAAGGATGAGGAGCGGCTGGCGGTGCTTTTCATCACGCATGACATCGGCAGCGCACGCTACTTCGCCGAGGAGACGCTGGTCATGTATGCCGGGCAGACGGTCGAGGGCGGTCCCAGCGACGAGGTCATCCAGCGGCCGAAACACCCCTACACGCAGCTCCTCATCTCAGCCGCGCCTGATCCGCAGCGCGCCGCCGACGCGCCCTTTCGGGCGCGGGGCGAGATTCCCAGCCTGATCACGCCGCCCAGCGGGTGCCGCTTCCATCCGCGCTGCCCACACGCGATGCCTGTCTGCCGCGAGCGCTTCCCGGGGCGCACGGAGCTGGGGGGCGGCCACTGGACCTGTTGTTTCCTGTATGGGGAGGGCAACCCGACTGGAGAGGCCGCCGCGTCTCCGACGGTGACCGTGCCTCCCGGGCAACGTGCATAGAGGGGAGGGTGGGGTCTTGGCTCGGATCAAGCTAGCATATATTGGTGGTGGGAGCACGCGCGCGGCCGGCACCATGGCTTCGTTCGTGTGGCAGGGCGAGCAGTTCGATGGCTCGGAGGTGGTGCTGATCGACCTGGACCCGGACCGTCTGGACGTGGTGCGGACGATCGCGTCCAGGATGGCGCGGGCGCGCGGCCTCGACCTGACCATCAGCGCGACCACCGACCGCCACGCGGGTCTGCGCGATTGCGACGCGGTGCTCACGAGCTTTCGTCCTGGCGGCTTCGAGGCACGCTATCTGGACGAGAGCATTCCTCTGCGCCACGGCATCATCGGCCAGGAGACGCAGGGGCCGGGCGGCTTCTTCATGGCGCTTCGCTCCATCCACGTCATGCAGGCCATTGTCGCGGACATAGAAGCCGTGTGTCCCCATGCCCGCCTGTTCAACTACACCAATCCCGTGAACATCGTCTCCGAAGCCGTGACCCATCACACCGCGGTTCCGACCGTCTCGCTCTGCGAGGGCCCGATCGTCAGCAATCGCGAGCTCGTCCGGCTGGTTGGCCTGGACCCCGATCGGCTGGACGCCGTGTCGATCGGACTCAACCATGGCTCGTGGTCGGTGCGGCATCTGTACGATGGGCAGGACGTCATGCCCTTCCTGCACGAGGGCTACGAGCGCTTGCGGCGGGAGGGCGGTGTGGAGCTGGAGGACCTGCGGCTGTTGGAGCTCGCCTGCCGCATGGATGCGCTGCCCAGCACGTACTTCCAGTACTACTACTTCGCCGACGAGATCCTTGCCGATCTGCGGGCCAAGCCGACCACGCGCGCGCAAGACATCATGGCGAGCGTTCCGGACTACTGGGCGCATTACCGCGAGCAGGCCGAGCGCGACGTGCCGCAGCTGGACCCCGCGCGCTCGCGCGGCGGCATCCATGAGCTGGAGCTGGGCATCGACGTGATGGATGCCGTGTTCAACGACCGCAAAGAAGTCTGGTACGTCAATGTGCCCAATCGTGGGTCCATCGACGATTTTCCCGACGATCTGGTGGTCGAGACCGTCGGTTATGTGGACCGCAACGGGGTGACGCCTCTCGCGATGGGCCACATGCCGCGCCACGTGGCCGGGCTGGTCAAGATGCTGGGGGAGTACCAGGCGCTGACGGCCGAGGCGGCGTGGACGGGGACCCGCCGCGACGCGGTGCGGGCGCTCGCGAGCCATCCGCTGGTGCTGTCGCTGCATCGGGCCGACGCACTGTACGACGAGATGGCCGCGGCGCACGAGCGGTATTTGCCGGAGCGCCTGCTGCACTGACCCGCCTGCTGGTCTCTGCGGGTGCCTATTCATTCATGCTGGTCACTGCTTGTATATGGAGAACCTGGTATGCAGTGTGTGCTGGCCGTGGACGGTGGCAACACCAAGACCCTGGCTGTCGTCGCCGAGTTGGACGGCACGATTCTCGGTGCGGCCCGCGGCGGATGCAGCGACATCTACAACGCGGAGGCCGGCGATGGCGCGTCCGAGTCGGCCACCGCGGCGCTCGCAACCGTCGAGCGCACCGTCACGGCCGCCCTGCGCGCCGCTGAGATCACGCCCGCGGAGCTGGTCGCGGGCGTGTTCAACATGGCGGGGGCCGACTGGCCGGAAGATATCGCGTTCTGGCAGGAGGCGATGACAGAGCGCGGCTACGGCCGGCGAATCGTCGCGCAGAACGATGCCCTGGGCGTGCTGTATGCGGCCACGCCCCAGGCCACCGGCGTTTCCGTGGTCTGTGGCACGGGCGCGGCGACGGGCGCGCGCTCGCCCGATGGCCGCGTGTGGCACAGCAGCTTCTGGCAGGACGAGTTTCACGGCAGCACACACCTCGGCCAGAAGACGCTGTTCGCGGTGTACCGCGCCGAGCTGGGCATCGAGCCGCCCACCACGCTCACAGCCCGCGTGCTCCAATACCTCGACGTGGATGCGGTGGAGGACGTGCTGCATCTCTACCACAATCGCCTGCGCACGGCAGCGCCACGGGTCGGCGACCTGACGCCCATCCTGCTGGACGAGGCCGACGCGGGCGATGAGGTGGCGCGGCGGGTGGTGGCGGAGCACGGCGCGGGATTGGGCGGCATCGCACTGGCGGCCGCGCGCAGGGTGGGACTGGAGGGCACGGCGTTCCCCCTGGTGCTCGCGGGCGGGGTCTTCCGCCATCCGACCACGCTGCTGCAAGACGCCCTCGTCGCGCGTGTCCGCGGCACGTCGCCGGACGTTCAGCTGGTGCGCAGCTCATCCGAGCCCATCGTGGGCGTGCTGCTCCAGGCTCTTGCCATCGCTGGCGTCGCCGTCACCTCCGAGCTCCTCAGCCGGCTCACGCCCATGCTCCCGGCCGCTCTCCTGACCACGGTGCCAGCATAAGGCGGCTCCACGCGCCGCTGGCACGGCGGCAGCCCCCGGTCGTCTGGCTGCATGTCCCACGCACCCAATCAGGGTCAACGTTTGAATGACCCTGCGCGCCCGACGCC
>CAYQFU010000203.1:4255-9830 GCA_964416775.1 uncultured Ktedonobacterales bacterium | reverse complement strand
CAAACTCATGATACTGCTTACTACGCGCTTCGGCGTCCTCCACGTACACTCGAGATGTACGAACGAAGACGTATGGGCGCAGCGGCAACCACACTTTCCCCTTGGTGCATCATCACACTACACAGAAAGGGAAACGACAATGGCCATGTCCACATCATCTCGTCAGACGACTTCGCAAACCATCCAGGCAACACGTCGTCCTCCTGCCGTACCTGTTCCTCGGAACTTGCTCGTGTGGCTTACCATAGGGGAAGCTGGAACCCTGCTCTTCGTGGTCATCTACCTGATCGAGGGCGCTATCCGCCCCGGCTTCAGTGCCTGGCAGCAAACTATCAGCTCCCTCAGTTTTGGTCCGGAGGGCTGGATGCAACGGGCCAATTTCGCCCTGTGCGGCGTCAGCGTCCTCGTGCTCGCGGTGGTCTGGCGCCAGATCCTCAAAGGTGGGGTGTGCGCGACCTGGTACCCCATCCTGCGTGGGATGGAAGGCGTTGGCTTGATTGCCCTCGCGATTTTCACAGAGGACCCGCTTCACACGGCGAGCATGGTCGTCACATTGGCTGGTATGTCTTTAGGCCTCTTTGTCATTGCCCGCCGCTTCTGGGGCGATCCGCAATGGCGCGGTTGGGGCATGTTTTCGGTCGCCTGCGGCCTCTGGCCCAATGTGGTTCTGCCCCTCTTCGGTGTCGCGTTGAACGGACACACCGCACTCAGCGGCTATGCGGGCCTCCTTGAGCGCCTGGCGACCAGCCCCGACATCTTCTGGGGTGCCGTCGTGCTCATTCCGTTGTGGGCTGGCAGGAAGTTGATGCGGCCCAACGCCTAGCTGGGAACGGCGCGCGAGCGGTCTTCACGTCTCCAGTAGGCCGAACGGTCGGAGGTGCACCCGCTGCGTGTACGCACCTGCCAGTTGGAGGGCATAGTCTGGTTGGCGGCGTGGGCGCTATCGCCCACGCCGTCCCCCTTATAGAAGGGCGCTTATGTGCGTTCCAGTAGGCCATAGCCCTCATGACTGCCCAGCAGACGTCAGCCCAACTCTCGAACCGGCGCCTCTCGCTGAGCCAGGCACACACCGCCTGGCGCCCCTCCCCTCCCCTTCCCTTCACCTCCCGTGTCACTCCGTCGGCAGCGTTTCCGGAAGCATGAAGCACCCCACGCCGATATCGCTGTCGGCCATGCCGTAGCACACGTCGACGCGCCGGCCCGGCTCCATGCGGCCGCGCGGATCGCGAGACCAGTGGCGACTCCGCCTCTGTCGGAAGCCCTGTATGCAACTGCGCGCTGTGATGCGGCAGATTGAGCTTCGTGTACGGAAGGCACGAGACGTGCCGGTGCAAGCGAAAGCCAGATCGAGACACGCGCGCCTGCGCCCCTTGGCAACGCAAGTGGATATCGGTCCGCATATCGGTCCGCATATCGGTCAGCTCTCAAGACTCGCCCACGTCCGAGCAGCAGAGCCCGCGTCACGCCGCGTTGCGTGTAAATCGCGCGCGGTCGACGGTGCGGGAGGACATCGGGAGGACACATGGAAAACGCGTGCGCGGAGATGACCCCGCTGGGGGCGGCTGTCCGTGGGCTTGTCGCCGGCGCCGTGGGGACTATCGCCATGGACCTCGTCTGGTATTGGCGCTACAAGCGCGGCGGCGGAGAGAGCACCTTTCTCGACTGGGAGTTCTCCGCGGGCCTCACGGATTGGCAGAGCGCACCGGCCCCCGCAAAGCTCGGCAAGCAACTGTATGAAGGACTGTTTCAGCGCGAATTGCCGCCAGATCGAGCCGGCTTCACCAACAACGTCATGCATTGGGGATACGGCATGACGTGGAGCACGGTATACGGTATTGTCGTCGGCTCGCTTCGCTGCCCGCGCGTCATCTACGGCCTGCCGTTCGGCGCCATGGTCTGGGCCACCAGCTACGTCGTCCTTCCAATGGCCAACCTGTACAAGCCCATCTGGGAGTACGACGCCCCGACGCTGCTCAAGGACTTGACCGCGCACCTGGCCTATGGCACCGGTACGAGCGCGGCGTTTGCCGTGCTTGGTTCCATTTGACTTGCGACACCCGGACACACTGTGTGCTGGCGGGGATCATCGCGACGGCCCTCGGCATGCCGCTGTGCGGCTCGCGCCGGTAGTCAGCCTGGCTTGCTGGTGCCATCCGGACGGCGATACAACCGCCACTTAACGTGCACGCAGTGGCTCGCTGGCAGGCGGACCATAGACCTCACCCAGCCGCGAGTGATGGACTTTCCCGCTCAGCCCGAAGAATTCACAGAAACTCATGATGAGTGGATTCCACCTCTCCGGGTCAATGTAGTTCTTGTGCCCCGGCACCAGCAGCGCATCGTCGATGTGCACCCGCATGATGCTTGCCTCCATGGCCGTCAGCATGCCCTCCGCCGGGCCGAAATCATGCATCCGCTCGATGACGGCTTCGAGCTGCACCGGGCACTCGGCCACACGCGGCGGCGCGACGAGCGTTGAGGGCTGCGGCGTGAGCCGGGCTGCACCAAACTTGTCGGGATTGTAGATGTAGCCCATCCTTTGCTTATACTCAGGGACGGGATTTCTCCCCGTGAGCAACGCAAGCCGGTCCACCGCGCCCACTAGATCAGACGACGGCAGGTTGAGCACGCAGTGAGGATCACGGCGCAGATTCGCCACAGTTTGTGAGCGTGCGCTCATGCCCAGCATGGCTGACTGCCCCAGCCACCAAGCGGACGACATCGGCGCAAGATTGGTTGACCCATCTTCATTCATACTGCTGATGAGCACCACCGGGGTGCCGAAATAGAGAATCTTGGGCTCGACAGTGACATGCATCAAAGGTGTCCTCCAGCGTTCATGCCCGGCGCGACACTGCCGGGCGCACTGGGAAGAACACAGGCACATGCGTGTTGGTTGCACTGATCCGTGCTGCCTCCTGAACACCCGGTCCACAAAGTCTTCACGTCCATGTGTGGCGCCGCGAACTCAGCACTGCCCGCTTTGCTGTCGTTGTCAATCATATCAGGGGGTCGATCGGCCACTCAGCAGCGTGACCTTCAGATAACGTATGGTTGGACCCGCTCGATTGAATAGATGAGCACGTTTGCATCGATATAGATAGGGTTGCCAGGCGGAAAGCTCAGCGGTCCCACGACTCCCGCTCCTGTCGCAGATACTCAGCCACTTCTTCCGCCGACTTGAAGAGCCTATGACCGGGCAGATCCTTGATCAGGTCGATGATGTGAACGCCACCTTCCGACGCTCCAGCTGCCGCCTGCTCAGACACAATAGTGATCGAGACGCGCTGGCCCGGCCTCAGCTCAGGCACGCTGACCTCAATCTTTCCATCTGGCCCAACGACGCTCTCGCGATGGATACTGATGCTCATAACCTGTCCCTCACAGCTGCATAGCGAGCTTGCCTTCAGCATACCATACCGCCCAAGGCCATGCCCTGTGTCTTGGCGTTTTGCACCATAGGCTACGCGCTTCCGACCAGGCCCCAGAGCCCATCCGCTCACACATGTGAGGTGGCCTCGCTCGCACGCTCACCCAATCACCTCACCCCTTCGCCGGCACTCCGCCAGACGACGGTGATGCGGAAGACAGCGAAGACTCGGAAGAGCCGGAGTAGGGGCTCGCCTACGCTGTCTCACGGAGATGCTGTTACTGGATAGGCGGCGTCTGCGCATCTCGCTGAGTGGACGACCGCTCTTCTTCGTCCAGTTCCTTCTGCGGCGTCTCTCATGACCAGTGGCCTTTTTTCTGGTGACAGGCTTCCATTGACGTGGTCGAACAGGTTGACGTGGTCGAACATGTGTGCGAGTCTAGAGCAAAACAGGACATATCTCTCGCAATGCAAGAGCGTTGCTGACATGGTCGGCATCGACAATAGGAGGGATCATGACCAATCGAAATGACTACAACCGCCAAGTGATTGAAGAGTTCCGCGCGAACGGGGGCAAGGTCGGTGGGCTGTGGGAAAACACTCCCTTGCTCGTGCTCACGACCACAGGTGCCAAGAGCGGAGAGCGTCGCATAACGCCGATGGGGTATATACCAGATGGCGACCGCTTGATCGTGATCGCCTCCAACGGAGGCGCTCCAACTCGCCCTGACTGGTATCATAATTTGCTGGCGCACCCGGAAGTCACCGTCGAGGTCGGTACCGAGACCTTCGACGCCATCGCTGTTGTCACAGATGATTCAGAGCGAGATCGGCTGTGGACTAAGGCCGTGGAATTGTATCCCCATCTCGCCGAGTACCAGGCAAAGACAACCCGCCAGATTCCGGTGATCGCGCTCTCCCAACGAGAAAGCTGAAGGCCATCAGCTGGAAAACGTCTGGCCGAGTCCTGAGACCAACCGTGGATGCACCATTGACGGCAAATAGTGGCTACTCGGTTTGCCCATGCGCTTCTGCTTCGCTATCATGAGGCTAGTTGTGAGCAGGCGATCTCACTACTCTCCGCGACGACTTCACGCCCATACACGGCCCGTAGCCGGGGGAGCACTGCGTGCACGACGACCAACCCACCGTGCCGATTCTGGGCCGGTATCGACCGAGCGCATCAGCTGAATCCGCAAACCCAGGAGAGATGCCAACCTGGCCCGCATCCGGTGACCCGACGCAGCATGCTCTCGGACCCAAGCGTCCCCCCAGAGGATACGTGAGCGCCAGGGCACTCGGCGTCAGTCTCGGCGCCAATGTGGTGCTACTCGTCGGGCTGCTCGGTCTCCTCCTGCTCAGCCGTGCCGGTTTCTTCTCACCGGGCACCTCCACTGGCCATTCCTCTCCAGGGGTGTCCACTCCTGGCTCAGCGCTCAGCAGTCCAACTGCCACGTCCAGTGCCATCCCTCTCTCAGGCTGGCTTCAGGTGGCACCAAGTACCATCCACCTGGGATGTGATGATGGCCAGAAGAATCAATTCGTGATCTTGCAGAACAACGGCCCGACGAAGGTGCGGTGGCAGGCGGACCTCTCCGTACCAGGGGATCAGGCCGGCGTGTCGGTCGCTCCCGACCATGGCGAGCTCGATGCCGGGGCAAGTATGCCGCTCCAGATTCAGAACATGACCCATTCCGCCGACGCGCAGGGCGTCTCCAGCCAGCAAGGCGTCATGCGGTTCGATCCCGATAATCCAGATGCTGGCCCGCCTGCCAGTCTCAGCTACACAACCGCGGGCTGCCAGTAAGGAGACTCCCCGCCATACCGCGTTTTCGCTGGCAGTTGGCACACTCACCGCTAACACGGGCCCGAATGGAATCTCCGCTCGCACACACTCTCGGCGAGAATTCCCCCAGCTTCGCATAGAAGCTCATCCCAATATAGCAAGGAGCGATCCTCACCGCCTCGCCCAGCCCGCTCCCCGCTCGCCCCAGTCCCCGCCTCGCCTCACCACCCCCTCCCCCCACGGATTACCCGCGCGATCTTCGTCGCGCGGCCTGGCTGTCCCGCCCCGCTCGCCCCTCACCGCATTGACGCTCCCAATCCCTTCGCCTCACCACCCCCCCCCCCCCCGGCTTAGCGGGGGGGGGGTCGTGGGGCGGGGGGGGCGGGCGCCCCCCCCCGCCCGCCCCCGTCCCGGCGGGG
>CAYQFU010000203.1:0-4245 GCA_964416775.1 uncultured Ktedonobacterales bacterium | reverse complement strand
CCCCTCCCCCCACGGATTACCCGCGCGATCTGCGTCGCGCGGCTGGTACGCTCACCACCCCCCTCCATCCACCTTCCCTCCGTGTCACTCCGTTCCCCTCGCGGCGCGCACGGGAAACACCCCCAGAAGCCTTCCCGGCGGAATAGGAGTATCCCTCATGCGTCGGGAATACCCCCTCGACTAGACTTGTCCTCGAGCGAAGTGGAGTGCGATGGGCGCCCGCCGATACTCCCTTCGATGATCGTCACGCATACGTCTCCGAGGAGGTCAGAGCCATGTCTTCTACACGGTTGTATCGCTTGACCGGGATCGCCCTGCTCGCCAGTGGTGTCTTGTCCGTGATTGGGTTCGGGATCGGCAGCTTCCAGAACGATAACTCGCCCGCGGCCCTGACCAGCGCGCCGTACTACTTCACGTCCTTGTTGACATTCCTGGGTGCCGCGCTGGCCGTGTTGGGATTGCCGGGGATGATCGCCCGCCAGGCCGATCGGGCCGGCGTATTAGGGTTGATCGGCGGAGTCTCGCTCACCCTTGTCCAGTTGATCTTTGGCATCGGCAACGGGTTCGTCAACCTGACCATCTTTCCGCCCCTCGTCTCCAACCCAGCCACGCGCGCCTTCGCGCTCGGCACCCCGCCGCCCGCCATGGGTGCCTTCTTCATGGTCGGGATGGCGCTTGAGGTCGTGGCCGCCCTGGCGATGGGCATCGCCACCCTGCGCGCCCATGTCTTCCCGCGCTGGATCGGCATCCTGTTCCTCGTCACACTGGTTGCCGAGATCCCATCCTCATTCCTCGAGCTTCCCTACCTGAGCAATCTGGCCCCCATCATCGCCTCCGTGGCCGCGATCGGCGTGGGCTACGTGCTGATGTCGCCGCGGCGCACACCCGTGGCGCAGCCGGTCCGCGCACCTGTGGCCGCGGAGATCTGAGCCAGAGTGGCATCGCGTCCCGTGGTGGGCCGGGTTGCCTGACCCGGCCCACCCACCCGCAATCCGTTTGGGATACCATGTTTCGCTAGAGCGGCGAATGCCCCGCACCCAGACCATCCGGTGCTGGCTCGCACTCCCCCTATCCGTGTCGCTATGCCTCAGCGTAGAATAGAGCCCGGGCATGATCGGCCGGTTCGTCACGGCAGGGTAGGTGTCTCGATGAACCTCTCATCCGCGCAGCCAGTCGCCACGGCAGCCTCCCCGCATGCCTCCGGCCCGGCTCCCGCGGACGCCGCCCGCCTCTCGGGGCGCTGGCTGCTGGCCGCCCGCATCGCCTTCGTGACGGTGCTCGTCACCGTCGTCGCCCTGAATCTTATCGCGATCCCCGATTCCTACACCTCGACCTTTACGCCCGACGTGATGCGCGACCTCTACCGGCTCGGCATGTCCCCACTGCTCTACGGCGTCATTGTCATGGCCCAGTACGCCTTCGACGCGCTGATCTATCTGGCGACCGGCCTGCTGGTGTTCTGGCGTCGCTCGGACGACCGTCTGGCGCTCTTCTGCGCCCTGATGCTCGTGACGTTCGGCGCCGCAGCTGCCGGCCCGCTCGACGACATCAATGGCGTCGGCAGCCCCATGCCACAGCCCTTGGCCGGCATCCCGCTCCTGCGTGCGGTGGTCCGTCTGCTGGTGGTGGTCGGTCAGGTATCCTTCGTGGTCTTCTTCTATCTCTTCCCCTCGGGCCGCTTCGTGCCCCGCTGGACCCGCTGGTGCGCCGCGCTCGCGCTGGCCTACTGGGTGGCGGCTGTCTTCTTCCCCGCGCTGCCCAACGGTCCCGCCGGGAGCATGCTCCTCGTCTTCTTCCTCGTTGCCGCCATCGCGCAGCTCTATCGCTATCGCCGCGTCTCCACGCCTGTCGAGCGCGCGCAGACCAAGTGGGTGGTCTTCGGCATCGTCGCCGCCGTGCTCATCATCGGCGTGTTCCAGGTGATTCGCCTCTTGCTGCCGCCGGACCTCCAGCGCGCGGCACAGCAATCCCCTGTAATGAGCAGCCTGGTCGGCACCTACTGGATCGTGGCCCTGGCGCTGATCCCCATCTGCATCGCCATCGCCGTCCTGCGCTCCCACCTCTGGGACATCGACCTCATCATCAATCGCACGCTGGTCTACGGCGCGCTCACCGCCTGCGTCGTGGGCCTCTACGTCCTGGTCGTGGGCTACTTCGGTGCGCTGATCCGCACCGGCGACAATCTGATCATCTCGCTGCTCGCGACGGGCCTCGTGGCCGTGTTATTCCAGCCGTTGCGGGGCTGGCTGCAGCATGGCGTCAATCGTCTGACGTACGGACAGCGCGACGAGCCGTACGCCATCATCGCCCGGCTGGGCAGCCGGCTGGAGGGCACGCTCGCCTCAGAGGCCGTATTGCCCGCGATTGTCGAAACGGTCGCCCAGGCGCTCAAGCTGTCCTACGCGGCCATCGCGTTGAAGCAGGGTGAAGGCTTCACAACCGCCGCGGCCTACGGCGCTCCTGTAGAGGGCACTCTTACGCTGCTGCTGACCTATCAGGCCGAGCCCGTAGGCCAGTTGCTGCTGGGACCGCGCCAGCGGGGCGAAAGCTTCACCCCAGCCGACCGCCGCCTGCTGCAAGATCTCGCCCGCCAGGTCGGCGTCGCCGCCCATGCCGTGCGCCTTACCGCCGATCTGCAGCGTTCGCGCGAGCAGCTCGTGGCCTCGCGTGAGGAGGAGCGCCGCCGCCTGCGCCGCGACCTGCACGACGGGCTGGGGTCCGCCCTCACCAGCCTCATGTTCAAGCTCGATGCGACTGATACCGTGCTGGAGCAGGATCCGCCGGCCGCGCGGGCGCTGCTCGAAGACGTGCGCGGCCAGATGCAGGCGTCCATCGCGGACATCCGGCGGCTGGTCTACGATCTGCGCCCGCCTATCCTGGACGAGTGGGGTCTGGTGGCCGCGCTGCGCGAGCGCGTGGCACAGTACGAGCTGCGCGACGTGCGCGTCACTATCGCCGCGCCGGACTCGCTGCCGCCCCTGCCGGCCGCTGTGGAGGTGGCCGGCTACCGCATCGCGCTGGAGGCGTTGGCAAACGTCGTCGAGCACGCGCACGCCACCACCTGCACCATCCGCCTGGCATTGCTGCCCGAAGCGCTGACCGTCGAGGTGCGCGACGACGGGGTAGGCAGGGGCGCCGCGCCCGCCGGCGTAGGATTGGTCGGCATGCGCGAGCGCGCGGCGGAGCTGGGCGGCTCGTGCGTCGTAGAAGATACCGAGCCGCACGGCACGCGGGTGTACGCCCGGTTGCCCTTGAGAACGGTGTGATGCTCTATGCCGGACGAGACCCTCCGCCTCCTGCTCGTGGATGACCATCCGCTGGTGCGCGAGGGCCTGCGTGCGCTGCTCGCCGCGCTGCCGGGCATGACAGTGGTGGGCGAGTGCGACCACGGCGAGGAGGCCGTAGCCAGGGCGCTGGAGCTGCAGCCCGACCTGATCCTGATGGACCTGCACCTGCCTGGGCTCAACGGCATCGAGGCCACCCGGCGCATTGTGCAGGCGAGCCCGCATATCGCCGTCCTCGTCCTCACGATGCTGGAAGACGACGAATCGGTCTTCGGGGCGATGCGCGCTGGGGCGCGGGGCTACCTGCTCAAAGGCGCGGGCAAGGCGGAGGTGGAGCGCGCCATCACGAGCGTGGCCCACGGCGAGGCCATCTTCAGCCCACAGATCGCTCGGCGCCTCGTGCAATATTTCGCCAACATGCGCCCGGTCATCCCACAACAGGCCTTCCCGGAGCTGACAGACCGCGAGCGCGAGGTGCTCGCCCTGATCGTGGACGGCAAGAGCAACGCCCAGATCGCCGAGCTGCTCACACTCAGCCCGAAGACGGTCAGCAATCACATCTCCAACATCTTCAGCAAGCTGCAGGTGCTCGACCGTGCCCAGGCAGTGACGAGGGCACGGCAGATGGGCCTCGGTTGAGCGCCTGCGCATGCTGCGCTGTTACGTCCTGCCAGAAGGCATCCAACGTCTGAACGTACGGTTGGACCCGCTCTATTGAATAGATGAGCATGTTGGCATCGATGGAAATGGGGCTGCCCGCCGGAAAGCTCAGCGGTCCCACGACTCCCGCTCCTGTCGCAGGTACTCATCCACTTCTTCCGCCGACTTGAAGAGCCGATGACCGGGCAGATCCGTGATCAGGTCGATGATGTGGACGCCACCACCCCGCTCGCCACTGCCGTCGCCCCCTCTGCTCGCCCAATCCCTTCGCCTCACCACCCCCCTCGGATTACCCGCGCGA
>CAYQFU010000202.1:8233-9857 GCA_964416775.1 uncultured Ktedonobacterales bacterium | reverse complement strand
CGGAGTGACGTGGAGGACGCAGGGTTGTCGCCAGGGTGGTATGGTGTCGGCACAGTTTGCGCGCCGTGGCGAGCGAGCGATCAGAGTGGTATTGGGGGAGTATGCACATGCCGAGTACTGAGGTGGAGCTGCGCGGGCACATCATCGATTCGTACATTTTGCCGCGGGTATGGGCGGCGATCATGGACGCGGGCGCGCACTACAACGTCATCGAGATGCGGGTGGGGACGAGTGCGACGGTGCCGAGCTACGCGCGGCTGAAGGTGAGCGCGGATACGTCGGAGGCGCTGGACGAGCTGGTTGGAGTGCTCGAACGTCTTGGGGCGACGCCGGTGGAGGAGCGCGACGCCCGGACGGAACCGGTGACGCAGGCAGGGGTGCTGCCGGACGATTTCTACGCTACGACGAATCTGCCGACCCAGGTGCGGGTGGACGGGCAGTGGGTGGATGTCGCAGACATCGAGATGGACGTGGCGGTGGTGGTGGATCGGGCGGCGAGGATGGCAAAGGCGTGCCCGATGCATGAGGCGGCAGTTGGCGACGAGGTGGTGGTGGGCCACGAGGGCGTGCGGGTGACGCCGCTGCAGCGGCCGCGTGAGCGAGAATTATTCGGGTTCATGCAGAACCCG
Source organism: uncultured Ktedonobacterales bacterium (assembly GCA_964416775.1). Classification (GTDB taxonomy): domain Bacteria; phylum Chloroflexota; class Ktedonobacteria; order Ktedonobacterales; family JADMIN01; genus CAYQFU01. Next base: position 9,228 of record CAYQFU010000202.1, on the reverse strand, counting down.
ATCTCATCTGAACGGGCGAAGGCGCGGGCGATCCAGGAGGCGGCAGAAGATATCAAGGCGGCGCGGAGGCGAGGAGGACGGGTGCTGTTCGTGCTGGGGCCGGCGGTGGTGCATACCGCGGCGCGCGAAAGCATCGCGCGACTGATCCGGGGCGGATACATCCAAGTGATCTTCGGCGGCAACGCCATCGTGGCGCATGACGTGGAGGCGGCGATGTTTGGCACGTCGCTGGGGATTGACCTGGAGACGGGCGAGCCGGTGGAGCACGGACACCGGAACCACCTGCGGGCGATCAACGCGGTGCGCGGAGCGGGGTCGCTAGAGGCGGCGCGAGAACGGGGGCTGCTGGGCGATGGCATCGTGGGGGCCGCGCTGGAGCAGGGAGTGGAATTGGTGCTGGCGGGGTCCATTCGAGATGACGGGCCGATGCCAGGGGTTATCACAGACTCGATGGCGGCGCAGGCGGCGATGCGCAAGGCGGTGCACGGCGTGGAGGTGGCAGTGATGGTGGCGTCTATGCTGCACGCCATCGCGACGGGGAATCTGCTGCCGGCGATGGTGCAAACGGTGGTCGTGGACATCAGTCCGGCGGTGGTGACAAAGCTGGCGGATCGCGGGACCACGCAGGCGGTGGGGCTGGTGACGGACGCCGAGTTGTTCTTGAGCGCGCTAGCGGATGCGCTGGTTTCACCCGCCCATCATGACGGAGAGGGGAGCCAGACAGGGGCCGACGATTAGCGGACGCGTGCGATGCGGGACAGGGTCAATTGGAGCGGTGCGGCGCGGGTCGTGGGACACGGCGCGGGCTCACGAGTGGACAGCATGTGGGAGAACGGCGAGTCACGAGAGAACGCCGGGCGGTCGCTGGGCGTTTGACGATGAGTCGCGAGAAGCCCGCCGGAATCGACCGTGGTGGGTTCCGGCGCGCCTGGCGTATGTGTTGGTCCGTTCGCGTGAATGAGTGGGCTGGCGGGCGTCCACCGGACGCCGCTACA
>CAYQFU010000202.1:0-8133 GCA_964416775.1 uncultured Ktedonobacterales bacterium | reverse complement strand
TGCTCAGCGGCGGGCTGTTGCGCGCCGCGCTCACCCGCTGCGGGTTGGGGCAGGAAGGTGCCGCGCACTCCAATGTAGATGCCCGCGGCGGCGACGGCCAGACCGGGAATCGCCATCCAGCGTGGGAGGTGAATGCCAAGGGCGTAGTCGAGCGAGTAGCGGCCTGGTCCGGTGATCAGGAGGGCGGATGCGATTGCCATGTAGGTGAGCGGCAATTCGGCTCCGCCACTGGTGACCCAGATTGGCTTGCCCCAGTGCACCTTCGTGGTGGCCATGCCCATGGAGCCGATGATGCCGAGCGGGCCGAGGGGATGCAGGAAGCCGAACAGCGTGAGGACGCCGCCGCCGAACTCGGAGAGGCCGGCCGCGAGCGCCCACGGGCGTCCTGGACGCAGACCGAGTGACTCGACCCAGCCGCTGGTGCCCACGAGCCCGCTGCCGCCGAACCATCCGAAGAGCTTTTGTGCTCCGTGCCCGGCGAAAAGGGTGCCAGTCTGGACGCGTAAGAGGAGAAGCGCGAAATCCATGTCGTGGCCTCTTTCCTTCTGGTTTGGTGGGAAGACAGGTGTTGCTGGCCGCCAACCCATGGCGACATCCAGAAGCGGCCGCGCACGCGACATGCCACGGGACAGCAGGCGGCGAGAAGCAAGGACCGCAGGGGACGCGGAGACGGCATGCCGTGGCGGAAGCCCCAAGGGCCCAGCGAATGGATGCGCGCCTGGATGGTCTACCGAGGCACGGTAAGACGGCGGGAAACGTTGTTCAAACTGCGGCGGCATGGTGGGCGGGCCATCCAGGGGCCGGCGGTTGCAACCGCGCCTGGATGGCCGATGGCCGCGAAGTCCGCCCGGAGGCGGACTGGGGCGCGGGTGGGGGGAAAGAGCGGCCAATTGGGGTGGTGGTGCCGAATCGGTCCGGATTCCTTACCATGATGGTGTCGAGATCCTATTTACAGGTGAGTGTGAGCCGCTGGCGAGACGTGGTGTGGACAGCGGTCAGAGGTGGTGGGGCGGATACGTGGGGGGATCGCTGGCAGGGAAGGACTCGAGTGACGCTTCTTCAATGATGTCCTCCAGCGAGTCGTCAGCGGAAGAAGTCGAGGCGGGTCTGCGCGGGCGGGGTGAGCTGTCAGGCGTAATGCTGGCGGCATCGCGCGCGGCGGTCGGGGCGCTTGTGGGCCCTGCGGGCGGTACGGCCGCATCGCCGTAGCCGGAGCCGATGGCGGTCTCCTCCGTGCCGCTGCGCGCATCCGTTTCGTCAGCTCCCTCTCCGGTGCCGCCTTCCTCTTCGCCGAGCGCTGAAGATATGCCGAAGCCTTCGAAGCCGGTCCCGGCCCCTGCGCTGGTTTCGGGGATACTGACATCGCCGAGTGGATTTGTGGGAGCATCGGGGTCCTCAGGCTCCAGGTTACTGGGGAGGGGAAAATCACGGTTGGTCATGGGTATGGCTCCTTTCACAGGGTAGTGAAACAAGGGTGAGGCGGGCAGGCAACTCGTGAGTCGTGCCGCAGGTGTCTCGTGGGGCGTAGTTTGTGATCCGCGGGCAGCTGGGCACGAGTGCGCGATGGTCGCCCTGGCGGAAATTGGCTACACGTTACGTGCCAGTGTGGTGAGCGGGCGAAGGCACGACAATCGGCTTGTGGGCCCGTCCGGTGCCACGGAGTGGCGGCGTGGACTGGACCTGGCGAGCGCGCAGGTGGGGCGTGGCACTCACAATGCACAATGAGCGAATGGGGCGGGTGCCAGGGTGTGCCCGAGGGTGGAGTGCGCGCTTGCGCGCGGAAAGGGCGATTCCAGTGGACGATTCACAACACATGGCGCTGGCAGCACGCCTGACCAAGGCAGTGAGCGAGGAAATGAGCTTCCCCGTCAAGGTCAGTATCGTCGAGGGGCGAATAATACTGAGCGGCACCGCGGACTCCGAGGAGGGGCGGGCGGCGGCCGAAGAGACGGTGGAGGACCTGTTGCCCGGGATGCCGATTCAGAACTACCTCACCGTTGCAAAAGGGACGATCATAGAGACTGAGGACAGGTATGACGACAAGGACCGGCCGGGCGACACGAGTCCGCCACCAGGATCGACGAGCATAGAGGCGCAGGAGAACAGCGATCTGGATCCGGGGTTCACGGACCTGCCGCTGGAAACCAACGCCCTCGACGTCGCGGACGACAGCGTGCCAGACCTGGAGGAACCGGTAGAACCCGATCCCGCGTATTTCGCGCCGACCGATCCGGTGGTCGAGCCCAATGAGCGCGGTGACATCGAGGTCGTGGGCGGCTTCACGCCGACATCTGACACGTCGGTTGAGGTGGACCTCTCCGTGGAAGATCACCAGCCGGGGGACGAGGCCATCGCGGACGCAGTGAGGCGGGAGCTGCGAGAAGACGCGGAGACGACAGATCTGCCGATCAGAGTTGTGGTGGTGAATGGGGTGGTGCACCTGCATGGCAAAGTGTCGTCGCTGGAGGATGCCGAGGCGGCCGAGGACGTGGCTAGCCGTGTGCCAGGCGTCCGCGAGGTGCTGGAGGAACTGGAGCTGCCAGGCCCATAGAGTGGCGGGATGGGCTCTTCCTGAGGGAAACGAGCGATGGAGCAGGGCACGCGCGGTCGCGTCGCCCCAGGAGCCTAGCGTTGTCTTGTTGAAGCGGCGAAAGGATGAACGGACGGCATGAGCATGGCGCGGAATCCTGAGGTGGTGTTGATTACGGGGGCGTCGGCGGGAGTGGGGCGGGCGGCACTGCGGGAGTTCGCCAAGCATGGCGCGCACATCGGGCTGGTGGCACGGGGGGGCGAGGGCATGGCCGGACTGGAGGCCGCACGCCAGGAGGTGGAGGAGCTGGGCGGGAAGGCGTTCATCGCGCCAGCGGATGTGGCGGATCCCGAGCAGCTGGAAGCGGCGGCGGACAAGGTGGAGGCGGCGTTCGGGCCCATTGACGTGTGGGTGAACGTGGCGATGGTGACGGTCCTGTCGCCGCTGAAGCAGATGACGGCGGACGAGTACAAGCGCGTTACCGAGGTGACGTATCTGGGGCAGGTGTACGGCACGATGGCGGCGCTAAAGCGCATGCTGCCACGGGACCGCGGGCACATCGTGCTGGTGGGGTCGGCGCTCGCCTACAGGGGCATTCCGCTGCAGTCGGCGTACTGTGGAGCGAAGCATGGCATCAAGGGCATGGCGGACTCGCTGCGCGCGGAGCTGATCCATGACAAGAGCAAGGTGCGGCTGACGGCGGTGCACTTGCCGGCGCTCAACACGCCACAGTTCAGTTGATGCCGGACGAAGATGCCGCGGAAACCGCAGCCCGTGCCGCCGATCTACCAGCCGGAAGTGGCGGCGGAGGCGATCTATTTCGCGGCGCACCACAAGCGGCGGCAAATCTATGTGGGGATGTCGACCGTGATTGTGATACAGGCGAACAAGATCGTGCCCTGGCTGGGCGACTGGTACCTGGGCAAGACGGGCTATCAAGCGCAGCAATATGATGGGCGTGTCCCGCCGGACCGCAGGGACAACCTCGTTCGGCCGGTGGGCGGAGATCACGGCGCGCACGGCGAGTTTGACCAACGAGCGCACGGACGGAGCATCGAGCTCTGGCTCACGACGCACCGCAATCTGCTGGCTGTCGCGGGCATTGGCGCGGCAGCGATGGCGATCATCGGCGCTGGGATGAGGAGCGCGCGGGGATGATGCAGGTGAGGTTGACGCCGGAGACTCCAGATGAGCTGAGCCGGCAGCTGCGAGAGGAGTCAGGTAACTACCTGGCGCACAGGCGCGGTGCCGTCGGATTGTCACTGGTGGCGGTCGGGGCGATGGCGGTGATCAGCCTGTACCAGACGGGGATCATCAAGCACTTGCCAGAGCCGCCGCTGGTCTTCGCCCAGGCGGAATACGTGCGGGCGGTGCTGACGATCGACCGCAAGCGGGCCGAGCAGCGCGACAGTCAGTTGGCGGGGACGCGTTGATCATGCGGCGAGCGGGTGAAGGACCAGCCGCGTGCCGAGCGGACCGCTCAATTGAGGAGCCTCGTCGTTATGCGCGGACGGTAGCTTCGACAGGGACGGTAACTTCGGCAGGGACTTCGGAGGTGCAGAAGGCGCAGCGAGTGGCCTTGAGAGGGATGCTGCTGAGGCAATACGGGCAATCGCGCGTAGTGGGATCGGCGGGCAATGCGGTCTTGCGACGAGACATGAGCCAATTCATGGGGCGGACGACGAGGAAGAACAATACCGCCGCGACGATGAGGAACGAGACGACCGCGTTGATGAAGTCGCCGTACGGGAACTCGCTCTTGTTGTTAGTGAAGGCGAGGCCGGAAAAGTGGGGCTGGCCGGCGATGGCGGCGATCAGCGGCGTTATGAGGTCCTTGACCAAGCTTGTGACGATGTTGCCGAAGGCCACGCCGATGACGACGCCGACGGCCAGGTCAACCACGTTGCCGCGCAGGATAAATGCTTTGAAGTCTCGTAGCACGCTCATGTAGGGCATCTCCTCGTCGTGCACGACGAGGGCACTGTCGACCGACGTGCCCACTGGTCTCGCCAGCCCGAAAGCCTGGCGAGGCGCGACGCCCACGCAACGATGGCGACTGCGGGCCTCAACGCCTGAGGTTGCGCGGCTCACCGGCGTCATGCGAGGAAGATATCTTAGCGATGTCAACGAGATGTCAAAATGGGCCGAGGACTGACCAGAGGTCCCATTCCTACTACCCGCGTGGGACGAGTGGAAGCAGCACGTGGGATGGGTGAGCGGCATCGTGCAGAATGGTTTGGGTGGCGGGGACCATTTCGGTGGAAGCGCCGAGCGGGGCACCGGTGTTGGGGTTGCGATCCCAGCGTGGGAAGCTGCTGCTGGTGATGTCGAGGCGGATGCGATGGCCGGCGCGGAAGAGGTTGCTCGTGGCCCAGAGGTCAATGTGATATTCGACCGGTCGGCCAGGCTCGATCAGCGACTCGGGGGCGTGGAGGCCGTGACGCGCGCGGGCGCGGATGACACCGTCGGTGAGGTTGATGGCGCTCCCGTCGGGGTGGACATCCACGAGGCGGGCGACGAAGTCGGTGTCGGGCGCGGAGCTGGCGGCCCAGAGGACGACAGAGATGGGGCCGGTGACTTCGACATCGGACTGGAGTGGCGGGGTGGAGTAGACGAGGACGTCGGGCCGCCGCTCGATGGGGCGCTGGTCGCGCGGGCCGGGGCGATACGCCTCGTGGAGGAGCAGCGCGCCGCCGATGGTGGGGACTGGATCAGTTGGATCGTAGACGAAGCGGTCCGCGGGGTCATCGGCGGGCGGGTCAGTGCTGAGCAGGCCATCGCCAGCGTCCGTGTTCGCGCCGCCGCCGCTGCGCAAATAGAAGGGAGTAGGCACGGCACGGCGCAGAGGCCACTCCTGCTCAGTGCGCCAGACGTTCTCGCCCATGACGAAGAGCTTGATGGGCGGGCCAGCGTCGATCTGATTGGGAGTGCCGCGCAGCCAGCGATCGAACCACAGGAGCTGTAGGCTCATGAAGTCTATCTGGCCGTCGATGAGATACGTGGAGGCACCAAAGCCGAAGGCCACGTCGCCGACGACCTGGCCCAAGGACGTGTGGGACCAGGGGCCGATGAGGAGCTTCTGGTGCGCGGCGCCACGCGCGGCGAGGGCGGAGTAATTCTGGAGCGTGCCGCCGAGGAAGATGTCGTACCAGCCGCCGGCGTGATAGGCAGGAATGTCGATGCGATCGTACGCGTGGGCGACGCCGCCACGCTCGGCATATGCGGTGTCACCATTGCGGGTGAGGGCGTCGACGAAGGGCTGGAGCGCTTCCATGCGCTGGAGGGGACCGAATTCGCGCAGAGGCAGCGCGGCATAGCCGCCGCTGGGGAGAGCATCTATCTCGGCAATCAGGCGGGCGAGGGCGGCGCCGCGGGCGCGCGGATCCGGGTCATTGGCGTAGCGGCGCAGCATGGGGTCCATGGCCTGTTGGAGGAGCCAGTTGGCCTGTATACCCAGCTCGACCGCCCCGCCGCGCATGACTGAGCCGTCGAGCGGGGTGGCCCAGGTGATGAAGGGAAAGAGCGCCGCGAGATGGGGCGGGCGCTCACGGGCCGCGGCCCATTGGGTGAAGCCGAAGTACGACGCGCCGTACATGCCCACGCGCCCATTGCTGCCGGGAAGGGCCGCGGCCCACTCGATGGTGTCGTAGCCGTCGGCGTCCTCATAGATGAGCGGGTACCATTCGCCTTCAGAATGGAAACGGCCACGCGTGTCCTGCACCACGACGAGGAAGCCGCGACGAGCGGCCTGGACGGGGTCGATCACGGAGGCGCCGAGCGGGAGATCTTTGCCGTAGGGGAGACGGGTGAGCAGCACCGGCCAGGGGCCAGGGCCGGCCGGACGGTAGATGTTGGCGCGCAAAGTGACGCCGTCGCGCATGGTGGCAGGGACATCGAATTGGATGTCAACGGACGTGGCAGGCTGGGCAGCGGCCATGAGCAGAATCCTCCATAGTGGCGCGAGAGGAGACCTGGGACCAGGCCGACAGTGAGCAACCCGTGGCTCGGCCGTAGAGGATGGTAGCACCCATGCGAGCGCGCGTCAAACCAGGACGCGCAGAGGTGGATGACGTCGGCTGTTCTCAGGCGATGGAGTGCCAGTGGGGAAGGTCGGCGGAGGCGCTGGCGTAGGCGATCGGACCGGCCTGGGGACCGGGAATGACGGGAGCGGGGCCCGGGAGAATGTGGAAGCGCAGCTTGAGCGCCAGGATGCGGCGGACGGAGTTGTCGATCTGGGACATGCTGAGCGCGCCGGAGGCGATAGCTGCTTTGAGGCGCGTGATGGTGTCCTGGATCATACCGGGGGTGAAGGGGGCCATGATCATGTCGTTGCCTGCCTCGATGGCCATGACGGCAGCTTCGACAAAGTAGTACTTGTCCTGGATGCCCTTCATGTAGAGGGCGTCGGTGATGGCGACGCCGTCGAAGTGCAGCTCGTCGCGGAGGATGCCCGTGATGATGGGGCGAGATAGCTCGGCTGGCATGGTAGGATCGAGCGCGGGCATGAGCACGTCGGTGGACATGATCATCTGGGCCTGGCCGCTGGCAATGAGGGCGCGGAAGGGTGCGAACTCGGTGGCTTCGAGCTGGTCGCGCGTGCGATTGATGACAGGCAGGTCGGCGTGGGCGTCGGAATTGGCGGCGCCGAGGCCGGGGAAGTGCTTGAGGCAGCCAGGGACACCGTACTGCTGAAGACCGTCGACGAAAGCGCCGGCGTAGCTGATGACGGGAGCGGGTGTGGTGCCGAAGGTCCGTCCAATCTGGTCGGGCCCGGCCACCAGCTCGACATCGACGTCGGGCGCGAGGTCTGTATTGAAGTTGTAGCTGAGGAGGTCGTGCGCGACCTTGGCCCCCTGCCGCTCGGCGACACGCGGATCGCCGGTGGCAGCCATGGCTGGGGCGCTCAAATGGGGGCCCGTGTAGGTGGCGAGATGATCGATCCAGCCGCCTTCGAGGTCGGTCATGGTAAACATGGGAATGGGGCTGTCGCGCTGGGCGGAGGCGAGCAGGTCGCGCACTTGCTGGCCGGAGCCCATTGCGTAGGAGTAGAGGATGACGCCGCCGGGATGGTAGGGCTTGACCATGGCGGCCTGGTCGGGGGTGTAGCTCTGCCCGGTGAATTGGAAGATGATCATCTGACCCAGTTTGTCGTCTAGCGACATGCGGGCCACCAACTGGGCGGCGAGCTGCTCGACACTCAGAGTGCGCGGAAGTGGGGGAGCGGACTGGTGAGGTGTGTTGAGCAGTGGCTGTGGTGGCAGGGCCGTATGAGAGATGCTGGGGTCGGCGCACGCGGCCACGAGGGTTGCCAGAACGAGTGTGAGGAGCGCGGTAAGGATGCGCGGCTCGGGGCGCGATGTTGAGAGTCGAGTGAGAGAGAACAGGTGCGGGCTGTGGGCGGCCGGATGACCGCTGTAGAACGTCTTCCCTGGCATGCGTACCTCCAGCTCTACTCCATGGGTGGGGCCATCCACGCCGTGTGGGAAGCGCTGGCGAATGGAACCGGCCCGGACGGGCCGGAGGCAAATGTGCGCCCGCGCGGACTAACCAGAGTCGGTTTGCTTCCCCAGTGCATAACGAGCGAGGAGCGGATCTTCACAGGC
>CAYQFU010000201.1:0-9863 GCA_964416775.1 uncultured Ktedonobacterales bacterium | reverse complement strand
AGGGCGGGCACCCAGGTGGTGGCGCGGGATGGCCGGACGAGGGCGGGCGGGTGTGAGCGCGAGGTGGTGGTGGGGGAGAGAGCGGAGTGACACGAAGGATACGCGCAGGCGCTGCTGGACCCATCTGGGCCAATAGTCAGAGGCCATGTGGTCTGAGCGGCTGATCCGCTATACTAGGGGGACTGAGCCAGCGCTGCCTGGTGGCGCGCGGGGTTGGGGGTGGATGGGCACATTGGTGTTATGAGTAGACAACTGGAGCGCCGGGCCGGCGCCGTTGTGACAGACGCAGCGCCTCGCGCCACAGGGCGAAGCGCACGGAGTCGGCTGGCATTGCGTCGGTGGCTGGCCAAGAGCTTCTGGGTGCAGGCGGGGCTGTGCATGCTGGGGGCGGCCCTCGTGCGCACCGCCTTCCTGCTGCGGGCGCAGGGCATGCTCGACGGCGACGAAGCGGTGCTGGGCATCCAGGCCGAGCAGATCCTGCGCGGCGCTCACCCCGTCTACTTCGCCGGCCAGGTCTACATGGGCGCGCTGGATGCCTACCTGATCGCGCCGTTGGTGGCGCTGCTGGGGCCGAGTGCCTGGGCGCTGCGGCTGCCGGTGCTGCTCGAATCGCTGCTGCTGATCCCGCTGAGCGGGGCGCTGGCACAGCGCCTCTACGGGCGGCGCGCACGGCTGCCGGCGTTGGTCCTGGCGGCGGTGCCGGCCCTCTATGTGACGGTCGGCCAACTGCGCGTGCTCGGCGGCTACATCGAAACCCTCGTGCTGGGCGCAGCGGCTATGCTCACCGCAGTGACGCTGGTCGACCGGCTCTCTCGCGGAGAGCCGATCCGCTGGCTCCTTGCGGGGTTGGGTCTGCTCGCAGGCGTGGTGTTCTGGATTGCTCCCATTTCGCTGGATGACCTCGCGGCGATTGGGCTCTGGGCGTCGTTGCCGGTGGGAATACTCGCGTGGAGAGCGATTGAGCAACGAGCGTTTCAGTTGCAGCCTGTCGTGCTGGGAGCAGCGACGGCCGTGTGTGCGTTCGTCGTTGGATACGCTCCGGCAGTGGCTTATGCGGTCACCCATCATTATGCGAACGTCAAGTGGCTCCTGGTGCTGCTGCGGGGCGGCAATCCGACATACGCCACCGGTGCTGGCGCAGACCGGCTTCGCCTGGGAGCGCTCCAATACCTGCTGACCTGTGCACTCCCACGGTTGACAGGCGCCTATCCGCTCTGGTCTCCACCTGAGCCGATCCCCTTGCTGGAATATGTTGGGCTGGTCTGCGCCATCCTGGCGCTGGTGTATTCGCTGTACCGGATGGTCAGACGGATTCAAGCGGCGCGCCGTCTCGCGCATCCTGGGACCATGCTTTTGCGCGCCTGGATGCTGGTACTTCCGGTGCTGCTGGTCGCCGTTGTAGGGGTCGCATATTGGCGTAGCTCCTTTTCGGATGGGTGGGACAGCGGATTCGATAGTACGGGACGCTATGTATTGCCCGCAGCGACAGGGCTCATCCTCATGCTGGCGTACGTCGTCGGGGATATGCCGCTGCTCCTGCGGCAGCTCGGTCGTGGGCTGCGCGCGTGGGCGGGGCACACCCGGCTCAATGCAGCTGCACGCGCTGGCCGCGGGCGGGCGCCGTATTTTGCGGTTGTCGCCACGCTGGCGATCCTGGTGGCAGCCAACCTGACGCAATATGTGTCGGCGGATGCGGTGCTGGCTATGCAGTCGCCATATCGCTCGCGCGATCGCTATCCCGCGGTCGACAGCCAGATGCTCGCCTATCTGAACCAGCACAATATCCGCTTCGTCTGGACGATTCACTGGCTCGGGAACGTCCTCATGTATCAAAGCGATGGACGCATCACCGCGGCGGATATGCGCTTCCACGACCGTTTTCTACAGAACGTGCAGACCCTGGAGCACGCTGATGGGCCCAGCTACATCATCGAAGCTGATCCCGTCAAGGGGGAATGCGCCGTCGCCAAGGCGCTGGACGCCATGCACGTGACCTATACCGCTGTGCCGTTTCAGCACTGGTGGATCATTACGCCTTTGTCGCGCGCCGTCTCGCCAAGTGAAATTCAGCCAGCGATTGCGCCCGATTATGATGCGTGACGACGTACGCTGTCGAGTATCCGCATACGCAGAGTCACGTTGTCCGTTACAAGTTATGGTGCAGGTCTCGCGAATAGGCTGTGAAGGAGCATCTTCATGATCGAGGATAGCGAGCAGAATACGCACAGTGCAATGCTCGGCCATATTCCTGCCGCTGCCATCACGCGAGAGCAGAGCCGAATAGCTATCGCCGCCACCGTGTTGTCCGCGCGGGTGCCGAGTCGCCTCTCGGTCCGGGTGCGCGCGTGGGCGAGGATGTTCTGGGTGCAGGCGGCTGCCTGTATGGCGGTGGCTGGGGTCATCCGTATTGCGTTCTTGATCCGGGCGCAAGGCATGTTCGACGGCGACGAAGGCGTGTTAGGCATTCAGGCCGAGCAGATCCTGCGCGGCGCCCACCCGACCTATGCCATCGGGGTCGACTATCTCGGGACGATCGAGGCCTACCTCGCCGCACCCTGGGTGGCTCTGCTGGGCCCAACCGCATGGGCACTGCGCATTCCTCCGCTGGTTGAATCGCTGCTGCTCATCCCCGTGACGGGAGCACTGGCCGAGCGCCTCTACGGGCGGCGCGCACGGCTGCCGGCGCTGGTCCTGGCGGCTTTGCCGTCACTCTACGTGGCGGTTGGTGATCTGCGCTTCTTAGGTGGATACATCGAAACCTTTCTCTTCGGCGCGCTGGCGATGCTGCTGGTCGTCGCGATCTTCGACCGCCTGCGTCAGGGCCAGCGGGTGCTCTGGCAGATGGCCGCGCTTGGCCTGGTCGTTGGGTTAGCGTTCTGGACGTACACCCTATTTCTTGAGTATATGGCCGCCATCGGCTTGTGGGCGCTGCCTCTGGCCATCTGGCGGCTGCGACTGGCCATCGCCAGTCATAAGCCGATAGTCCGAGGCATCGGGCTGGGCGCGCTGGCGGGCGTAGGCGGCCTGTTGGTCGGGTACAGCCCGGCCATCGTGTATGGGCTGCGCAACAACTTTTCCAATTTCGCCTGGATTCTTCAGCTCGTGCTTGGCGGGGACCCTGCCTATAATGGGGGAGTGCCACAGGCAGCGAATCCGCTGCGTGTGGGCGCGCTCCATTATCTGCTTACGCGCGCGCTGCCCCGCCTGACGGGCTCCTATCCTTTATGGTCGCTCGCTCCCTCGCCCTCGCAGCTGCAGCACATCGGCCTGGCGTTTCTCGCCGCCGCGGTGCTCCACAGCCTCGTCCGACTGGCGCAGCGAATTCCGGTGCCCGGTCGCGGCGCCGCGGTGCCCGCCAGCTTCGAGCAGACGTGGAAGCTCGTCCTGGCGCCGCTGCTGCTGCTCGTGGTCTCGGTCATGTACTGGCGTAGCTCGTTCTCCGATGGATACGTCTTTAACTTCGATCGCACAGGCCGGTACATGCTGCCCGCGGGCACCGCGATCACGGTCGTGCTCGCGTATCTGTTCGCCGATCTCCCGGCCATCTGCGGCCGGCTCATTGCGGCAGTCCGCTTACGCGCGCTCACGTCCACGCCGCCAGCGACAACCGGACGGGCTTCGCGCGCCGCGGCCGCCATCTCCCTGGCGCTCTTCGGCGTACTGCTCGCGTTCAACCTGGTGCAATACGCCACCGCGGATGCGGTACAGGCCATGCAGACACCGTATCGCCAGGGCGACCTCTTTCCGGTGGTCGACGGCGACATCGTCACGTACCTGGAGCAACATCACATCCGTTATATCTGGGGCAATCATTGGTTTGACTACGTCGCCATGTATCTGTCTGACGGACAGATCACGGCCGCGGACTATATCGGCCGGGAGCGCATGCTCGAGAATACGGATGCGCTCGAGCGCGCCGCCCGCCCGACCTATGTCATTGAGGCCGACCCGTCCCAGGGCGAGTGCGCGACGGCGCGTCTGCTGGATCAGATGCATGTCACTTACACGGCCGTGCCCTTCCAGCATTACTGGTTGATTACACCGCTCTCACGCAATGTCCAGCCGTGGGAGCTTCGGCCCACTCTGCCAATCCGGTACTAAAGGTGAGAGGAGGACCCATGGCACGCAGCGAGGACGGAGCCGCCCGGATAGCAACCATGCCTGGAAGCAGCGCGCGCGAAGAACGAGATGTGCGGACGGGCCGAGGCGGGCCGAACCTGAAGGCGCTGGCCAAGAGCTTCTGGGTGCAGGCGGGGCTGTGCATGCTGGGGGCGGCCCTCGTGCGCACCGCCTTCCTGCTGCGGGCGCAGGGCATGCTCGACGGCGACGAAGCGGTGCTGGGCATCCAGGCCGAGCAGATCCTGCGCGGCGCTCACCCCGTCTACTTCGCCGGCCAGGTCTACATGGGCGCGCTGGATGCCTACCTGATCGCGCCGTTGGTGGCGCTGCTGGGGCCGAGTGCCTGGGCGCTGCGGCTGCCGGTGCTGCTCGAATCGCTGCTGCTGATCCCGCTGAGCGGGGCGCTGGCACAGCGCCTCTACGGGCGGCGCGCACGGCTGCCGGCGTTGGTCCTGGCGGCGGTGCCGGCCCTCTATGTGACGGTCGGCCAACTGCGCGTGCTCGGCGGCTACATCGAAACCTTCCTCTTCGGCACGCTGTCGCTGCTGCTGGTCGTCATCCTGGTGGAGCGTGTGGCGCGGAGGCAGCCAAGCCTCGGGCTGGTGGCGGCGCTCGGACTGGTGGGCGGGGTAGCGATCTGGACGGACTCACTCTTCCTGGAATATGTGGGCGCCATCGGCATCTGGACACTGCCGCTGGTGTACGGTTGGGCTCGACGTACGATCGCGAGCGGCTCCATCGCACCACGACGTCTGGGCCTAGGCGCACTGGCGTGCATCGGCGGAGGGCTGGCGGGATTTAGCCCGGCCCTCTTCTTTGCCTTCCGGAATCAGTTCGCCAACCTCACCTGGCTGTTGCGGGGAGGCCAGCAGACGCCAGGCGCGAGTGTGGCGCACATCTCCGATCCGCTGCGCCTGGGCGTCCTCCGCTTCATGCTGACGCGCGGTCTGCCTCGGCTCGCGGGGTCGTACCCCCTGTGGTCGCCCTTGCCGCCGATCCACGCGCTGCAGCACATCGGGCTTGCCTGCGTCGTGTTGGCGCTGGTCTATACGCTGGGGCGCTTCGTCAACAGGCTGAGCACTACGCGCTACGCGAGCCATCGGGCAGCCGCCTTCCGGCATGCGTGGAACTTTGCCCTCGCCCCGATCTTGCTCGTCGTGGTGACAGTGCTCTACTGGCGCAGCTCCCTCTCCGACGGATACGTCTTCTCATTCGACCGCACCGGGCGCTACTTGCTGGTGGCGGCGACGGCCATGACCCTCATGGTGGCGTCTCTGTTCGGTGATCTGCCTGTGCTGGTAACCTTGCTCGCTCGTCGGGCTCAGCGGTGGCGCGCACCGGGGTGGCGCGGAATCGCTCGGGTGATCCACGCGCCGTTCGCGCGGGTCGTCGCCACACTGGCCCTGGCCGGACTCGTCCTCGCCAATGTGCTCCCATACGCCACGGCCAACGCCGTGCTGGCCATGCAATCACCGTTTCGTCCGGCCGATCAGTTTCCCACGGTGGATCGCGGGCTTATCACGTATTTGGAACAGCACCACATCCGTTACATCTGGGGCGATCACTGGTTCAACTATGTGGCCGAATACCTCTCCGACGGGCAGATCGTGGCCGCTGATTACCTCAAGGGCGAGCGCTTCCCGGAGAACCTGGCCGAGGTGGAGCGTGCCGATCGCCCGAGCTACGTGATTCGCGCCGATCCCTCCGCTGGTGAATGCGATGTGGCGCGCATGCTGGATCAGATGCACGTCACCTATCGGGCCGTGCCTTTCACGCAATACTGGGTGATTACGCCGCTCTCCCGCACGGTCCAGCCGGAAGAGCTCACGCCGGTCCTATCCATAGGCTACTGATGAGCCCGCTCGCCCCGGACCAACGCTCGGGCTCCGCACGGTCGTGTGGTGTTTCGCCAGCCCATAGGGGCACGCCAACGACGAGTTGTTGCTGGTGGAATATGCTGGCCGCCGCCGCGTGCCCGGTTCCGTGCCGCATATTCGCGGCTCTGCGGCGCCGGCAGTCATCGCTGGCGTCACGACCGGGCGAGGACGGAGGAGCGGATGAGGCGCTATGGATTGCCAGTAGTCAGCGCCCCCCATTGCGTGACCTGATTCGCGCCCTATGCTGCCACGTTGCGCCGAGGCACCGGCATGGACACACGCGGGCCATCGTGGCGTTGGGCCGCAGTATCCGCGTTGGGCACGCGGTACAATGAGAAGCTACGCCATTGGGCAATGGGGATTAGCTTGCTCTGCTGGAAGCTCAGATAGCTGGGCAGGGACGAGGCTACCACGTGATTGCCGTACGTGTCAGTGATGAAGTGCATCAGGTTGGCATCATAGACGACGTAGGTGAAGCCTTGCGACCGCAGCACCTGCAGGATGCCGTCGGGCGTCTCGCCCGTGCTGACCAGGTACGGCACCCAATCTTCGCCGGAATCCGCGACATATTCGCGATCCTGGAAGAAGTAGCCTGTGCCGCGGCCAAGCATCAGGAGCTTGCCGTCGTGTGGCAGCTGACCGTTTACGTAGTCCGTCATCTGCCAGAACGCGTCCGAGTAAATCGTGCTGTGCTCGTAGGTCTGCTCTGAAATCTTCCCGAGCAAGAGATTCAGCGGCACGCGCGCCTGGATGTCCGTATACTGGGGGGCGAGTCGCCCACCGCTGCTGACCAGATTGGACCAGCCCTGATTGGCGCAGACGATGAGCACACCGCAGAGCACCAGCCAGGCGATAGGTGCCGCCCGACGGGATGCCCGCGCCGCTGTCCAGCCAATAATCGTCGCACCCACCACGGTTGCCAGCATCACCGGCGGCACAGCATACCGGGCGACCAGCGCGCCGCTGAAGGTCCAGGCAGCGAACCCCAGCACAGCAGTCAACGCCAGCGCCGCCACCACCAAGAACTGGCCGCGCTCGACCCGCACCCGGGCACGCCACGCAGGACGGAGCGAAATCATGAGGTAGGGGACAACCAGGAGGGCAGTCAGCCCTATCCACCCAACAGGCGCAGTCCATCCTTCGCCGTAGCGCCTCGGATGAAGGAACAGATCGAGCGCGTAGAGATGGAGCCGCGCCGTCCAGCCATTCGGTATCCCGAAGTTGTGAAAGGTCGCCACCAGCGCCTGGTCGCGCACAGGACTCCAGAGCGCCGTGGGGAAGATGCTCGCCAGCGCCGGGTAGACGGGATTGCCCAGCAGCAGCCAGTTCTTGAGCGGCCATGGGGCGAACACCAGTGTGGCGCTCCCGCCAAAGACGGCGAGCGATTGGGTAACCCTGCTGAGGATGTGGTGCGTTCCGGCGTGCTTGCGGCGTCCCACGTGCCAGACGCCCGCAAGCACCAGCAGTAGCATGCCTGGCAGGTACTGGATGGCCGTGTACTTCACACCGATGTCGAGCCCAACGAAGAGACCGGCCAGCAACAGCAGCCGGTATCCGGGATCGTCCGTGGCGGCGACATGCTCCAACCAGCGGATGAGCACCGCCAGCGCGGCGAAGCCGTAGAACACGAGCGCCGTCTCCACATAGCTCACTGAAGCGTACAGGAGGAGCAGCGGAACCGTCAGCGCGGCGAGCGTCGCCAGCCAGGCCGTCGTGACGCCGAAGTGGCGCCGCACCATGGCGAACACCAGCACGGCCGAGAGCACCAGGAAGGCATCTTGCACCATCAGCGCCGCCTCCGGCGCCTGCACGCTGAGGGCAATGAGATTGAGCATCTCGGTGTTGTACGGCAAATTGGCATGCGCCCAGCCCGGGAAGCCGCGCATGCTGTGCGTGTGCAGCAGCAGCATCGGCACCGCCCAATGGTATTGGTAGGTGTCCCAAGCGATTGCCGGCAGCACCAGGTCGCGCACGAAGGTCAGACACACCATGCAGAGACAGAGTGCCGCCAGTAGCGGGCTCGCAACGCTATCCATCAGGGCTGGACCACGCCATGTCCTGAGCTGGCCCAGAGCGTCACGGGCGGCACCCAGGAAAGCCATCGCCTGTTGCCGCTCTCTCGCCAGGAGCCAGGGCAACCCGAGCACAAGGACTGCCAAGGTGACCGGGTAATACAGATGCAGCATGCCGAGCGCCAGCACCATCAGGCTCAGTACGCCCAATCCCAGACCGGTCGCCAGCGCAAAGACCTCGAGACGGCCGAACCACGCTACTAGGCGTACGGCGCGTAGGCACCCCAGGCCGAGCAAGAAACCAGCGGCGAGGATGCTTACGGCCACGCCTGCGTCGAACAGGCGGTCGATCAGGAGGAAGCGATGCGGCTGGTCTGGATGCGCCACAGCCACGGACCAGTGATATGCTCCAGTGGCTGCCAGGAATGTCGCCCACACAAGCCAACCAGCCGTCCACGCGCGCCAGCTGGCCCGCTGTGACGCGACCGGCGCCGCCTGCGTCTCCGGCGCCGCTGCCCACGCGCGCGTCCTTATCACTGTCTCTTTCCTTCCTCTGTACCAGACCCACCGCTTACTTTAACGGCTGTGCGTGGGCACGAGCAACTGGTCCTACGTTTTTAAGCATTTGCGCGCCATGTGCGTATCACGTACTTGTGGCACCGAGGTCCGGTCATCTCGTGTTCTATCGTACGCGACGCATCGCCGGGTCGCGCCCGCCCGCGCGCGCCCGCGCCCGCCCGCGCCGTTACGTGCCGGTGAGTGACAGTGAGTGCCGGTCGTGCGTTACACATATGGCAACCAGACTGGTTACCTGCCAGATTCTGGACAAAGGAGTTGGTCTAGTGGCTGTACGCGCCATACAGAAATGGTATATCGCACGCAGAAGCTCATGGTTCCTCGCGCTTGCACTCGTGATCTCGTGCGCCAGTTTGTGGGCGCTTCTCCCTCTGGCCACTTCCCTGCACGACAATACTGGCCACGACTTTCGCCTTCTCTTCGTGGCAGCCACAGCCTTGCGCGCGCATCAGAATCCCTACGACACTGCCACCTTCCTCCATCAGGCGCAACTAGATAACGTCCCGGCCAGGCTCCTCATCTTGCGCGGCCAGTTCATTCAGCCGTACGTCTATCCGCCGGTGTTCGCGTGGCTGATCATCCCGTTGACATTCATCACCGTGGCGCACGCATTGCTGGCTTGGCGACTGTTGTCGCTGGCGTGCGTATTCGCCGGCACTCTGGGTCTGATTGGGCCTCTCACAGAGCTGCAAGGCGCGGCCTTCTTGCGGTCGCGATTGAATCGCGTCCTGGTGGCAGCATTGGTCACCTTCTCGCCGCTGGCGTTCTACGCGACCTACTGGGGCAATCCCGTCGTTATCTCCTACGCCGCGATGGGTGGATCAGTCTGGGCGCTCAACCGGCATCGTCCTCGTGCCGACCTGCTCGCCGGAGCGCTGATGGTCGGCGCGCTGCTCAAGCCGCAGTTCACGGTGCCGATCGCGCTGCTGGCCACGTTCTGCTTCACGTCGGGCGCCGACGCGTGGGCGCGCCGGAAGCGGGTGGCACTGAGTCTCGGCGTGACAGTTGCCTTGCTGCTGGCGCTCGATATAGCTGTGACCGGGGCGGCGCTGCTGCGAGCATGGGTACACTCCGTACGCTATCTCTCGAGCATGATTTACCTCCAACCCGACATGCCTACCCTCATCGGCATGTTGCGGCCTCTGCTCCTGCGGTATCCCGGCCGCGTTCAGCAAGTCGCCTTGTACCTGGCGATGGCGCTGGGGGCCGGCACGGCTATCTGGCTGTATCGCCGGTTGCGCCGGGCGTGGGCGCCAGGGGCCCTGTTTGGGCTGCTCAC
>CAYQFU010000200.1:8720-9911 GCA_964416775.1 uncultured Ktedonobacterales bacterium | reverse complement strand
TGCCAGGCAGCACGGCGGCAATGCTGGGCGCGCTGGGCCGATGGCACGTGCTCGCGGACCGCCGCACGCACGCAGCCAGTTCACGCCGTTGGGTCTGGGCCACTGAGCCACAGCGTGCATTGCTCCATGGTCAGGCACTGGCAGCGCAACCCTTCGCGCAGCAGGCCCTGCATGGCACGGAGGCGCGCCTGCTGTACCTCCAGCTCGGCGAGCTTGCGCCGAGCCAACGCCTCCCAGCGCACGGGCGGTGGGGTGCCGGCCGCGAAGCCAAAGAACAGCTCGCCGATCTCGGACAGCGTAAAGCCCGCCTGCTGCGCCCGCGCGATCACGGCCAGGCGTTGCAGCGTGCTGGCATCATACCGGCGTCGCCCGTTGACGCGGGTGGTTGGCGGGAGCAAGCCGATGGATTCGTAGTAGCGGATCGCAGAGGCGGCGGTTCCCGTCTGGCTGGCGATCTGCCCGATGGTCATTGCGGCGGCCATAACCCTGCTCCTTCGCGCACCCTTGACTTCAAGCGCCCTTGAAGAGTGTACGCTCCTGGGCGAGGGGAATGCGACCCCTCACGCCGTTTCATCGGTTTCTTGAAAGGAGCGCCGTATGGCATCTGGTATTCCCCTGGCGTGCAGCCTGTCGGCTGCCGAGCTGCAGGCTCGAGGCGAAGAGGTGGCGACGTTGTTTGGCCGTGTCGAGCGCCTGCACGAGCTGCCGGACGGTTACACCTTCGCCTTCCCCGCGGAGGCGGACTGCGCACAAACGTTGCTGGAGTTTATCGTGGCCGAGCGGGCGTGCTGTCCCTTCTTTACCTTCGAGCTGACGTTCCCCTCGCCGCACCAGTCTGTGTTGCTGGCGGTGCGGGGCGGCGAGGGAGTCAAAGCAATCGTGCACGAGGCCTTCGTGTCCACACTCCCCATCTGACCGCCTCCATTCGTCGCACCCCACACATCGCGTTTGCATCCGCTCGACCGCCGAAACGGCACAGGTCTTGTTACACAGCCTGGCACACGACACCGCCCGCCCGTGCCCGCGGAGCCCGGCGCCAGCGTGGCGGTGCGCATCAGCACCGGCCCGACGGGGGTGTGCCCTGGCCCTGGTCGGACCTTGCGCGGGCGTTGCCAGGGCGCTGATCCAGGGAGAGGACACGATGCGACGGTTCCGCACGGATATCCTGGCCCTCGTCGCGCTTGCCGTGGC
>CAYQFU010000200.1:0-8620 GCA_964416775.1 uncultured Ktedonobacterales bacterium | reverse complement strand
CCGGCATCACCCCGTCCTTCGACGGTCTCCCACTCGCAGTGGATGTGACCCTTCCCTACAGCGTGCGTTATCCGGTCCCGCTGATCGTCATGCTGCACGGCTGGGGACAAAGTCGCACCGCATGGGAGTCGCAGACCGTCGCCAACGCAAACCCCAACGTCTCCGGATGGAACAACGTCGCTTTCGCCGCCGCTGGCTACGCGGTGCTCAATTATACCGCTCGTGGCTGGCACGACTCCTGTGGTCCAGACGACGCCCAGGTGCCCGACAACCAGGCCACCCTGCCGGCCGCCTGCACCAGCCATGCCTATTGGGTCCACCTCGCCGATCCCCGGTGGGAGGTCCATGATGCCCAGTACCTGATTGGCGTGCTTGTAGATGCGGGCCTCGTAGCTCCGAGCCGCATCGGCGTCACGGGAGGCTCCTATGGTGGAGGCCAGAGCTGGCTGCTGGCGCTGCTCAACGACCGGACGATGAATATAGATGGCACGCTGGCACCGTGGACCAGCCCCAAAGGCACGCGCCTGCGCATCGCCGCGGCCGTCCCGGAATACACGTGGGCCAGTCTGACCAATTCACTGGCCCCCAACGGGCGCGCCACCGACACCAGCGTCGGCGCTCCGGCCCAGTTCGACCGTCCAGTCGGCGTGCCAATTCAGTCGTATCTCACCGGCCTCTTCGCCGATGGACCCGTGCTGCGCAACGGCTTCTACAGTCCGCCGGGCATCGACCCGACCGCCGACCTGACCGCCTGGTACGCGCGCTTTAACACTGGCAGCCCGTTCAGCGACGACCCGACTACCGATCCCATCGTGTACCAGGCGCTCCAACAACTCGATATCCGCTCGCCCCTGTACTACACGCCCGACGCCCCTGTGCCGATTTTCCAGGTGCAGGGCTTGACCGATCCCCTGTTCCCTCCCGTGCAGGCCATCATGATGCGCAACCATGTGCTCGCCTGGGATACCCACTACCCCATCACCGATTTCTTTGGCGATGTAGGCCACTCCAACGCCAACAATCCGGCCGACGTCTGGGCTGTCGCTAACAGCATCGGCCGGCAGTTCTTCGACTTCTACTTGAAGGGCGCTGGCTCGCCACCGGGCCGCACGGTCACAGCGATGACCACCGACTGCGTCGCTGGGCAGACGCGCCAGACATACACAGCCGCGTCGTGGCCGGATTTGAGCCGATCTGTGCGGATGTTCACCGCCATGCTGCCTCAGGAGACGACCAGCGCCTCCGCCGGCCCAGAGGGACCTGCAACCGATCCGATCGTCAACTCCGGTTGTCTGTCGGTGCGCGCGGCCGAAGGCAGCGGTGTCGCCGCATGGACGTGGGATATAGCCACCTCCTTCACCCTGGTCGGCCAGCCGAGGCTCACCCTTACCTTCCTCAGCACCGGCATCGATACCGAGCTGAATATCCGCGTGTGGGACATCTCCGCCGACGGAAGCACCCAGACACTGGTGAGCCGCGGAACCTACCGGTACCTCGGCACCGCTGGCACGCCGGCCCGGGTGACGCTCCAGACCAGCGCCAACGCCTGGCAGTTCCAGTCCGGCCATATGCTCCGGCTGGAGGTCGTCGGCCACGACAGCCCGTACTACCAGGCCGACACGATCCCATCCACGACCACGGTGACTACGGTGAGCTTGTCACTGCCGGCTTCTGGCAGTTGATCCCGGTCGCCGGCGCCGCACCCGATGTGGCTGGCGGGCAGCATTGAGTCCCATTCAGCCTGCCAACGTCGGCTTCGTGTGACGGGCGCTGCCTGTAGGCGCCGGCGCTCGCGTGCTATACTGCCTCGGGATGCGCGCATGGCATGCCCGTGCGCTCGCCGTGCCACCAGACGCGCCGGCTCCGGCTCGTGCGCGATGAGCAGGTGGGCAGGAGGAGAGGATGGCCAAAGAGATCTTGCCGGGCATTATGATAGACCCGCAGGTAGTCCACGGACGTCCGGTGGTTGCCGGGACGCGCGTGCCCGTCGAAGTCGTGGTAGGTGAGCTTGCTGGCGGCTCGTCATTCGAAGAGATCATGCAAGACTACCACCTGACGAACGAGCAGATCCGCGCCGCACTGGCATACGCCACGCATATGCTCAGCTCCACCAGCGTATATGCTCCCAGCTAGTCATGGGCCACGCTTGCGCTTCCTCGTAGACGAGAACCTGCCCGCACGACTTACGAGTTATCTCCGCGCCGATGGTTACGAAGCGGAACACGCCTATGACGTTGGTCTCCGCACGCGTCCCGATCCGGACGCGTTCGCAGGCTTGCTTGGTAAGCGTGCTATACTGGAATCTAGCGGAGGTTTCGCAGGAGGAAGCACGATGGTTGAGGAACTGCGCCGGGTCTTTGAACAAGTTCAACAGCAGCCCGAGGACGTGCAGCGGCACATTGCCGAACTGGTGGCGTTGGAGCTGGAAGAGCACGAGTGGGATGCGCTGGTTGGCAGCCCGCAGGGACAGGACGCGCTGGAGCGGCTGGCGGCAGAGGCGCGGCAAGAGATTGCCCGCGGCGATGTTGAAGAGGGTGGCTGGGACTAGTGTTCCGGTCACGACGCACGAAGCGCTTTCGCGCCCTCTTTGCTTCCTGCGGACGCGCAACGGCAGGCACGCGCCGATTATCAGTAGTTCATGCAGAACCCGCGTCACCCGAGCCTGCAATTCAAGGCGATCGGTCGGCGTGATCCCTCCATCTACTCGGCGCGGGCAGGTGCGCACTATCGGGCCATTGGCTTGATTGAAGGTGACACAGTCACGTGGTTCTGGATCGGCACCCACGAGGACTACAACAAGCTCGCCTCGCGCTTTTAGGCTGCCTGCATCCCTTATACACGTCAGCACGCCCACAATCTATAACATGAACCAGCGAGCCCTCGTTAGCGGTTGGGTGAGGTGAGCCGCGCGAAGTCGGGGTTGATGACGGCGAACTTGAGCTCGGTCATCTCCTGCATGGCGTAGCGCACACCCTCGCGGCCGGCGCCGCTGTCTTTGACGCCGCCATAGGGCATGTGGTCGGCGCGGTAGGTGGAGACGTCGTTGACGATGACGCCGCCAACCTCCAGCTCTTCGATGGCGTAGAGCGCCTCGGCGAGGTCGTGGGTGAAGACGCCATGGTTGAGGCCCAGATGCGAGCGGTTGACCTCCTCGACGACGGCGGGGAAGTCGGTGTAGCGCTGGACGGCCACGATGGGGGCGAAGACCTCTTCGCAGACGACGTGCATCTCGCGGGTGACGCCGGTGAGGACGGTGGGGCGGAGGTAGGCGCCGTCACGCGTGCCGCCGGCGGCCACGCGCGCGCCCTGCGCCACGGCGTCCTGAATCCAGCTCTCGGCGCGCTCGGCGTCGCGGAGGGAGATCATGGGGCCGACGTCCACACCGGGATCGAGGGGGTCGCCAACGCTCAGCTTGTTGGCTGCCGCGACGAGGTGTTCGAGGAAGGCGTCATAGACGGCGTCGTGGACGTAGATGCGCTGGGCGGAGATGCAGGACTGGCCCGCGAAGACGAAGCCTCCGCGGGCAATGGCCCCGGCAGCGGTGGCGAGATCGGCGGTGGGGGTCACGATGTTGGCGGCGTTGGAGCCTAGCTCCAGAGCCACGCGCTTCATGCCGGCGCGAGAGCGGATGTGCTGGCCGACTGGGCCGGAGCCGGTGAAGCTGACCATGGCGACCTTATCGCTGGTGAGCAGCAGATCGGCGACCTCGGTGGAGCAGGGGACGACGTTGAAGATGGCCTGGGGCAGGCCGACCTCGGCGATGGCCTCCTCGACAACCTCTGCGAGCAGGAGGGCGGTCAGCGGCGCCTCGGTGGTGGGACGCAGTACGACGGTGCAGCCAGTGCCCAGAGCGGGCGCGACCTTGTGGGCGACGAGGTTGAGCGGGTAGTTGAAGGGCGTGATGGCGGCGACGACGCCGACGGGCTGGCGCAGTGAGACGCCGATGCGGTCCTCGGAGCCGCGCAGGAGGTCCATGGGCACGATCTCGCCATAGAGACGCTTGGCTTCTTCGGCGGCGAGCAGGAAGGTAGTCTGGGCGCGGCTGACCTCCGCCAGGCCGGCGGAGCGGGGCTTGCCGACTTCCTCGGCCATGAGGGTGACAAACTCGTCGGCGCGGTCGCCGATGCGCCGGCTGATGCTGGAGAGCAGCTCGAAGCGCTGGTAGGCGGACGAGCGGCGGTAGCTGGTGCGAAAGGCGGCGTGGGCGGCGTCGATGGCCTGCTGGACCTGGGCGGCCGAAGCCTGGCCCACGGCGGCGAGGACGCGTCCGTCACGCAGGCTGCGCTTCTCGCGCGTGCCGCCCTCGCCCTCGACCCATGCCCCATCGATGCGCAGCTTGCGTGGCTCTGCCATGGTTTCCCTTTCCTCGTCATCGTCAATATTGGTGGTAGGAGATGTGGGCGAGCGGGCGGTGATACGGATCACCGCCGGGCAGGCGTCCGCCGGACGCCCCTACGAACCGGATCGCCAGACGGCCATAGCGGATGCGGAGCCGCTAGCCAAGTAAGGCCAACGGCTCTTCGATCAGATCGGCGAGGGCGCCCAGGAACTGCGCACCGCGCGCGCCGTCCACGACGCGGTGGTCGCACGAGAGGCTGAGCGCCATCATGGGCTGCACGGCGGGAACGCCGTGCACGGGCACGACGCGGTCGGCGATGCGGCCAGCGGCGAGAATGGCGGCCTGAGGTGCGGAGATGATGGCGTTGAAGGCGTCCACTCCGTACATGCCCAGGTTGCTGATGGTGAAGGTGCCGCCCGAGACGTCGTCCGGACGCAGCTTGCCGGCCTGGGCGCGGGCCACCACTTCGGCGCGACGCCGGGCGATCTCGGCCAGGCTGAGCTGGTCCGCGCCGTGGATGACGGGGACGACCAGCCCATCCTCGACGGCCACGGCCAGGCCGACGTTGACGTCGGGATGCAGGGTGATGGTGCCGTCATGCCAGGAGGCGTTGAGTCGCGGATGGGCGCGCAGCGTGATGGCCACCACTTTGACCAGCAGGTCGGTGTAGGTGATGCGCTCGGTCGTCTGGCGCAGGGCCTGCTCGCGCCAGGCAGTGAGTCGGCTGGCGTTGACCTCGCGGAGCAGGAAGAAGTGGGGCACTTGCTGCCAGCTCTGGGTGGTGCGCTCGGCCATGATGCGCCAGATGCCGCCGACAGAGGTCTCAGTCGCGGGGGCAGCGGACGCAGCGGAGGCAGCGGAGGCAGCGGACGCAGCGGACGCAGCCGGGCGCTGGACGGCGGCCGGCGCGGCCTCCACAGCGGCGAGGATGTCGCGTGCCAGGACGGCGCCGTCGGGTCCGGAGCCGGAGCGGGTGGCGAGATCGATGCCCCGCTCGGCGGCGATGCGCCGGGCTTTGGGCGAGGCAGGGCGCAGACGCGCGCCGTTGGCCGGGGCGGTCGCGACAGCGGTGGCCGTGTGCCGCTGGCGGTCGAGATAGGCGAGCACGTCCGCCTTCTGGAGGCGCCGGCCGGTGACGGGGATGGCGCTCCAATCAAGGTTGTGCTCGGCGGCGATACGTGTGGCCAGGGGACTGGCCGCGACGGGCGCGGCGTGGGTGAGCACCGGAGCGGGGCCGGCAGCGGGCGCGGTGCCTGGGGAACCCGGTGCGGCGGGTGCAGGCGCGGCCGCGCCCCCAGCAGGGGAGGCGTGGTGATTCGCCGGAGCGGCGGGCGACGGCGCGGCGGGTACGCCGGCGGGCAGCGACTCGCCGGGGCCGAGCACGAACCCGATCACCTGGCCGACGGGGACCTCTTCGCCCTCGCGGGCGGACAGTCCGGCCAGGACGCCCTCGGCGGGGGACTCCAGCTCGACGGTGGCCTTGTCGGTCATGATCTCGGCCAGGGCCTCGCCTCTGGCGACGCGCTCGCCCGCCGGCTTGAGCCAGCGGACGAGCGTGCCGGTTTGCTGGGCCATGCCCAGCGCCGGCATGAAGACATTGGTCGGCATCGGCGCTCTCCTGTGCCCTACGATTGCGGCGTGGCCGCGGTCGCCTGGGCGCCGGTCACAATCGCGGCGAGATGCCCATTCGAGGCGGCGTTGAGGTTGGATTGCGATTCGCGCGTGGTGGAGAGTGGGCCGGTGGCGGTGTAGTACCGGACGCCGGCGACCAGCAGCTCTTCGGCCGGGAAGCGCGTGATGACCTCGCAGCCGTCGTGGGTCACGACGAGCTGTTCCTCGATGCGCGCGGCCGACCAGCCGTCCGAGGCGGGCCAGAAGGTCTCCAGCGCGAACACCATGCCCTCCTGGATGATCTCGGGGTGGTCGAGCGAGACGAGGCGACTGAAGATGGGCTTCTCCCAGATGGAGAGGCCAACGCCGTGACCGTATTGGAGGGCGAAGGCCGCCTCCTCGTTGGGGAAGCCGAACTCTTCGGCCCTGGGCCAGACCTTGACGACGTCGGCGGTGGTGACGCCCGGCTTGATGAGCGCGATGGCGTTGTCGAGGATCTCGCGGCACTTCTTGTAGGCGTCGACCTGGGACTGCGAGGCGCTGCCGACCACGAAGGTGCGGTAGTAACAGGTGCGGTAGCCGTTGTAGCTGTGCAGGATGTCGAAGTAGGCGGGGTCGCCGGGGCGCAGCGCGCGATCGCTGAAGACGTGGGGGTGAGGGCTGCAGCGCTCGCCGGAGATAGCGTTGACGCCTTCGACGTGCTCGGAGCCGAGATCATAGAGGGCCTTGCTGACGAGGCCGACGCACTCGTTCTCGCGCACGCCGGGGCGCATGAAGCGGTAGAGCTCATCGTAGGCGGCGTCCACCATCATGCAGGCGGTGTTGAGCAGGGTGATTTCGTCGCCGGTCTTGATGAGGCGAGCCTGCTGCATCAGCTGCTGGCCGTCGACGACCTTGATGCCTTCGGCCTGGAGTGCGAAGAGGACGGGCAGCTCGATGGCGTCCACGCCCAGCGGCTCGTTCAGGAGGCCGCGCTGCTCCAGCTCGACGCGGATCTTACGCGCGACGTCCTCGGCGCGGCCAGCGGCGGGGAGCATGGCGCCGCGCTGGGTGGAGATGCCGGCGCGGGAGCGCTCGCCCAGCCAGGGGCTGTAGAGCTGATGGTGGCGGGCGGCGGAGCCGAAGTCCCACAGGATGGGCTCGTCGTCCTGGGGCAGGAGCGTGAAGCGGGCGAGCTTATCCATCGCCCAGGTGCCGATGTGGGTGGCGGTGATGTAGCGGATGTTGTTCATGTCGAAGCAGAGGAGCGCGCCGATGTCGGACTCTTTGAGGAGCCGCTTGATGCGCGTCAGCCGCTCGGTGCGCAGGCGCTCGAAGTCTACGCGCTCTTCCCAGTCAACACCCATCAGGCCGTACGTCTTGAGGGCCATGATCGTTCTCCTTTGAGCTGGTGGTGCGGTCGCACGCCAGCGCTGGCGTGCGACCGGAAGTGGCTACAGGCGGCCGCACAGGGTCTTCGCGAGGGCGGCGACCGTGGCGGGGGTCGGGACTGTCTGGTCTTCGAGCACGGGCGAGAACGGCACGGGCACGTCCATCGCGCCCATGCGCTTGACGGGGGCGTCCAGGTAGTAGAAGGCGCCATCGGCGATGATGGAGGCAAGCTCGGCGGTGACGCCGAAGCGCTCGTAGCCTTCGTCCACGATGATGGCGCGGCTGGTCTTCCTGGCGGAGTTGACGAGGGTGTCTTTGTCCAGCGGGAACATGGTGCGCGGGTCGATCACCTCGGCGCTAATGCCCGCTTCGTGCAGGGCATCGGCGGCTTCGAGCGCGACCTGGACCATGCTGCTGGTGGCGACGAGCGTAATGTCGGTGCCCTCGCGCTTGATGTCGGCCACGCCGAAGGGAATGAGGTACTCTTGCTCGGGCACGGGGCCTTTGAGCTGGTACATCATCTTGTCTTCAAAGAAGACGACGGGGTTGTCGTCGCGGATGGCCGTCTTGAGCAGCCCCTTGGCGTCGTAGGGCGTGGAGGGGAGGACGACCTTGAGGCCGGGGACGTGGCTGACCCAGGCGTGGAGGCTCTGGCTGTGCTGGGCGGCGGAGCGGCGCGTGGCGCCGAGGGTGGTGCGGATGGTCATTGGCACTTTGAGCTTGCCGCCGGACATGTAGTGGACCTTGGCGGCCTGGTTCACCGTCTGGTCCATGATGAGCGTGAGGAAGTCGCCGAACATGATGTCGACCACGGGGCGCATGCCGGTCATGGCGGCTCCGACGCCGATGCCCGTGATGCCCGGCTCGGAGATGGGCGAGTCGATGACGCGGCTGGGGCCGAACTCTTCGACGAGGCCCGAGAGCACCTTGAACGGGGTGCCAGCTTCGGCGACGTCTTCGCCGACGATGAAGACGCGCGCATCGTGGCGCATCTCTTCGGCCAGCGCCTCGCGGATGGCCTGCGCGAGGGTGATGACGCGCTCGGCGCCAGGGGCGGACGTGGCGGCGGACTGGGCGCCGGCCAGGCTGGGGGCGACGCTAGGCGTAGACATCTTGGTTCACCTCGCTGGGGTCGGGATAGGGCGCGTCGAGCGCGAACTGGACGCCGCCGGCGATGGTGGCCTGGGCTTCGTCGGCGATGGCGCGCAGGTCGTCCTCGCCGGCGAGGCCCTGGGCGACGAGCCACTGGCCGAAGATCTTGATGGGGTCGCGGTCGGTGCGCCAGTGCTCTTCCTCGGC
>CAYQFU010000199.1:0-10001 GCA_964416775.1 uncultured Ktedonobacterales bacterium | reverse complement strand
CAGCGGCGCCTCGGTGGGGGATCGCGCCGCGCTGCGCACAATCCGCGCTCACATGAAAATGGGGAGGGGTGCATTCCCCTCCCCGCAAGGCTGCTATGCGCCAGGAGTGTCAGCCCAAGCTTCGTAGCGGCGTCCGGTGGACGCCCCTCTGATGGCGCCGTTGCCGTAGGGACTTCGGTGGACACCCCTCCGATGGCTCTCGTGCCGTAGCGGCGTCTGGTGGACGCCCGACTGGGTGGTGAGGCGACTAATACGACATGACACAGCCGCTGTTGGCGTTGCTCCAGAGCGGCTGCACCGCGAAGTAATTGCCGCCCAGCGTGATGTTGCCGGAGGAAGCGCTCCAGGCGCACTTGTCGCCGATCTCGTTGCCGGAGCTATCCAACCAGGCGTAGCTGCCGCTCGAGGTGTGGGGGTCGGTCTCGGCCTCGGCGTACTCATGACCGCCCACGACGGACATGCCGTCGAAGAAGCCGTGGCCGAAGCTGTCGTCGCCACCATTGACGAAGTTCATGCCGCAGCTCGTGCCGGCATCGGGCTGGTAGGGCATGTAGGCATAGGCCACCGACCCCTTGGTGGAGCTGGTGACACTGTGCCACGCGCACCACTGCGTGCCGAAGCCGTTCATGGAGTGGCCCGTGGGAGTGAACACGAAATAGGTGGCGTTGGCGCTGTAGCCGACGTGATTCATCAGCCGCTTGGCCGCGCTGGCGATCTGACTCTGCGTGGGGCTGGAGGGCACGCTGGTGGTGGTGTCGGTCCACGTGCCTTTGAGCTGCCCGCTCAGATTTTGGACGTGCGTGCCGCTGGACCCGCAGTTCACCGTACCATTGGCGACACCCTGGCAGTACTGAGAGTTGATGTTGTCCCACTTGCTGCCGCCGACGTTGCTGAAGAAGTCGGTGATGTACGTCTGCGCCTGGGCGCTCGTGTAGCAGTGACCGCCCGAGCAAGTGGTGAAGCCGCTGCTCCACTGCGACCCCCACCAGCTGATGTACACCGCTGGGGTGGTCTCGACCGGGCCGCCGTGATAGGTCATGTTGCTCGAGCTTGCATGCTTATGGCTGCTGCGGGTCTGCATGCCGTGAGGGCTCGCCGAGGCTACATGGCTGATGCCCGGCGCGGCCTGCGCGCTCTGGCCGCCGAGGCCGATGACCAGGGCCAGCGCGGCGGCCACGAAACCAGCGGCCGCCACAAGTCGCACTACCTTCCGCGTCTTCACTGGACTGTTCTCCTTATACTGGGATGACGGCCATCGCCATTCCGGCTGAAGGTTTGCCAGCTTTCCCAGCGCGTGCGACGTTGCACCGCGCGCTCGCCAACAGCACGAGCGGACCTGGCTCCCTGCCCGCGTAGATCGCATGGATATCAGCGGACGCGCCAGCAACACGCATCCGCGCCAGCCGGTGACCGCGCGTGAAGAAGTGATGCCTCCTTTCGCCTTTCGCCGAGCATGCTCGCTTTGCTCACCGCACGATATACCGGTCTCGGGCGAGACCACGTTACCGCCGTGCGTTGGAACGGCCGAAGGCCGGAAGGGAGCAGAGGAAGACCCAACGAATACTGAGCAGTAGCTGAAAAGGAAGCTGAAGGCAAGTGTACTGAATACCGAATCGCTTGTCAACAATAGTGCGGACAATGGGTTGCCCGTTCGCATGCCTTCCGCCCCACTTGTGTCGCCTCACGATCGCGCGGATGATGATGGCGGCTGGAACGTCGGCACGCTCTTCGCAGGATGTGCGACGCGGAGGGTGGGGCAAATACTCACCACGTCCGTTCTTCGGGTGGGGCAGTCCTGAGGCCAGCATCAGCCACGGCACCGCACCGGTCTATGCGCTTGAGTGATCCCATTCGACCAGATCAGGGGAACCGCACTATGGACACCTTGGAAGCCATTCGCACCGTCCTGGCAGTACGTGAGTTCCGCGACACGCCGATCCCAGAGGATGTCGTGCGCGAGATCCTCGAAGCCGGCCGGCTGACGGCCAGCGGCGGGAACAAACAGCCCTGGCACTTCATCGTCGTGCAGAACAAGGACACCCTGCGCAAGCTGGCCGAGCTCGCCCCCACCGGGCGCTACATCGCGCAGGCTCCGTTGGCCATCGTGGTCGCCACCGAGAAGAATCCCTACGCTGAGTCCGACGCGAGCCGGGCGGTCCAGTCCATGATCCTCGCTGCCTGGTCGCGAGGCGTGGGATCCAACTGGGTCGGCTTCCACGGGTTCGACGCCGTCAAGCCGCTACTCGGCATTCCCGACAACCTGGACGTCTTCGTGATCATAGCCTTCGGCTATCCCGCCAGGGATGTCGGCGCGGGCCACAAGAATCGCAAGCCGCTCAGGGAAATCGCGCATCGCGAGCGCTTCGGCCAGCCATTCGAATAGGGCCATCGCCAGCGCGATCCACAGCCGGCCCGCCGCCACGGAAGCGCGACGCCGTCCGGTTCATTGTGCCTCCAAGCAGGTCTCGATGCGCACGCCCGCGGCGTCCGCGGACGCGAGGCCGCGGGCATCGTGCGGCGCGCGCGTCAGCGGTGTGAAGACCTCCACGGCGTCGGGCGCGTCGTTGAGGACGTGGCCGCCCAGTGCCACCCACGCGTGCGCGGCGAGTGCCCCGTTTGCTTTGCGCACGCCGATATGTAGCTCGCTCGGCAAATGCTGCGCGCGCAGCCAGCGGTGCAGCGCAAGCGAGCGGTGCAGGCAGAGCGCGCGGGGAAAGCCGCGGCGTGCCGCTACGTCCAGCCAGTACGCGCAGCGCATGGCTCGGCGCAGCGCCTCCGGCGCCACAGCTGCCGCCTCCGCGCCGCGAGCCGGCGTCGCCGCATCATCGCGCGGCAGCAGCCGGCGCACGGGCGCGATGCGCATGCCCACGCCCACAATGGCCAGCCACGCACAGGCGAAGAGCAGCGCCGCGCGATCGCCGGCGGGAAGGCTGAGGTACCGCTTCAGGCGGTGTGTCATGGCTGGCTATCCGTCCAGCTTGCGCGTGAACCCGCGGCCGGCGAGGGCGGCACGCTCGCGGGTGGCCGCGTTGCGACGACAGCTGCGCATGGAGCGCGCTCCTTCATGTGCAAGTACTGGCATTGTCGCAGAGGAGGTGTGCCGAACCGGTTGAGATAGGCGCGGCGAATGGGTTGAGACGGTGGGGAAGGCTGTTGCTGCCACCATCGGATTGGCGCGTTGACCCCGGCCGGTGGATGCTCTACAATGGCCGCGTATCGCGGCCCGGTAGGCACCGCGGGCATGTCGAGCGGGACCGCGCCAGTTAGAAGGAGGCGGATTCCATAATGCGCCGTCTACACGCTCAGACCGGGCGCCCACGCGATGCGGTCGTCAATCAGCCGGTGCAGCCGATAGTGGACGGGGCGGAATCCCAGTCGCGGCCAGAGGCGCGATGACGGCAGATTGGTCGTGCGCCAGTCGGTGAAGCAGTAGGCGTAGCCCGCAGCCCGGGCTTCGGCCAGCCCATGCGCGGTCAACCTCCGGCTGATGCCGTGTCCCCGCGCATCCGGCCGCGTGGCCGCCATCGCCAGCGTGCAGCAGCGCTCTGGCACGCTGGGGGCGTCGTCGGCGGCAGGCATGGCGGCGAACTCCACGGCGCCGAGCACGACGCCGTCGCCTTCCCTCACCGCCAGCCAGATCGCGACGTCGGGGTCGGCCAGGTCCTCCACATATCCGGCAGGCCAATCGCGGCGGGCCTCCGGGAGACGCACGCTGTATACGGGGGAAAGCCCGAGATGCTCGAAGAGCACGGCCTGCATGGCCAGCACCGCCTCCAGATCGGCGGGACCCGCACGGCGGATCGTGATGGCCGGATCGGGCGGGGGCGGAGCGGGCAGCTCCACCTCCGCAACCTCGCGGAGAGCGTACGCCTGCTGTTGCCCGAAGCTGAGCGCGAACCAGGCGTCCAGAGCAGGACGATCTGTGGCCGGTACCTCGACGTAGTGCGCGAAGCACCCGAGGGCGAGCCAATGGGGTGCCAGCGCGGCGTAGAGGTCGCGGTACAGGTCAGCGTCCTCCGTGGGGGCGAGGGCGTGGCCACCCAGAGGCAGCCATATGCTCCGCCCCCAGACTGCTTCGTCGATGTTGGGCGCCCCAATGAGGAAGCCCACGAGCCGGCCGTCGCGCAGCGCCGCCATCCCGTACGCGTCCGGCGCGCGCCACGCCGCGCCGACCGCCGCGGCCGCCCCATCCAGCGCCGCGAAGCGCGCGGGCAGGGCAGGCTCGCGCGCCCGGTCGCGCCGGTGGCGCTCGGCGAATATCCCCGCCGCGGCATCGAGAAACGCATCCTGAAAGGGTACGAGCGCCAACGACATCGTCGCCGCACCTCTCAATCAATCGGTCACTACATCCCGGCGCCGGCGTTGTACGAGGTCCTCCAGGATCACCCGCGCGGCGTTGCGGCCGGGCGCTCCCGAGACAGAGCCGCCTGGATGTGTGCAGGCTCCCGTCAGGTACAGGCCCGCCACGGGCGAGCGATAGTGGGAGTAGCCGGGCATTGGCCGCATGAAGCCGTCCTGCGAGGGGTCCTGGTCGCCGCCGTGACAGCTCCCATGCCAGTTGTGCGGGTTGCGCCGCTCCAGGTCAAGCGGACTCTCGACGTGTCGCGCCAGGATGACGTCGTCGGTCAGGTTCGGCGCCAGCGTCCGCAAATGCGCCAGCAAACGATCCGCCACGTCCTCCTTGATGGCGTCCCAGCGCTCGGGGCCTTCGGGCAACTCGTACGGCAGATAGCTGATCACTTTCAGCGTGTGCTTCCCCGCCGGCGCGCGCGTTGGGTCTGCCACCGTCGAGCACACGCACAGCAGCATGGGATCGTCCAGGTGCAAGCGCCCAGCCCGGAAATCCTCGCAGGCGGCGATGAGATTCTCCACTGAGCCGGCGGCGCCCATGGCCACGCTCGGCGTGGCGCCATCGTGGGTGCGATAGCGTGGCGGCTCGCTCAGCGCGTAGTGTGTGGCAAAGAAGGTGATGCCCGCGTGCCAGCGGTCCACCCCGCGCACGAAGTCCTCGCCCAGATGCGCGGCGCCCACCGCGTCCGGAAGATGCTTGAGGTGGATCGTCGAGACCACACCCTGGCGCGCCCGGTGTTCCTGGCCGTCCCGCGTGCGCACGCCCACCGCGCGCCCATCCTCCACCAGCACCTGCTCCACCCAGCGCCCCGTCTCGATCGTCCCGCCGTGCGCGCGGATCAGCGCGGCCAGCGCCCGCGGCAGCATGCCAGACCCGCCGCGCGGCGTGGTCCAGCTGTACGCCTGGCGCCCTGAGGTCAGGGAGAACGGGAGGAAGCCGGTGTACGGGCGGTCGATCGGCTGCGCTGTCATCATCGCCATCCAGAGCAGGAACGCGCGCACGTGCTCGTCCTCGAACCGCTCGCGGACCACCTCCACGGCCGACGCCATGCGGATGCGCTCCATCTCGACCCCCTTGGGAGTCGCTTCGAGCGCGGCCAGCGCCTCGCTCGGCCGCTCCGGCGGCTGCTGGTTGCCGCGATTGACCGTGGCCTTGACGGTATCCCAGTCGGCGAGCAGCTCGAGGTAGGCCTGAGCATCGTGGCGCGAAAAGCGGCCGAATTCCGCCGCGGTGCGCTCGCGGTCGCGATACATGGTGACGCTGTTGCCATCCGCAAAGGGGATCACCGCAACCGGGTCGGGGAAGAGGTATTCGAGCCCATAGCCATCCAGGCCCAGCTCGTTCTCGCGCAGCAGCGGATTGGATTGAATCAAGACGTGCGCGCTGGAACACGAGTCATGGTGGAATCCGGGGAGCGTCAGCTCTTCGGTGATGGTGTCGCCGCCGATCGTGGGGTGGCCCTCGAGCACGTGAACGCGCAGGCCGGCTCGCGCCAGGTACGCGGCCGTGATCAGGCTGTTGTGCCCGGCCCCGGCGATAATGAAATCAGGCTCGCTCATCGCATCCTCCTCTGGCCGTACACCTCGGCGGCATCCCGACAGCAGCGCGCTCTGGCTGAGCGCCAGGACAAACGATTGCGCATCACGGTAGCACAGGCCAGAGAACCTGTCAAGCGGCACAACCGCTCCCTGGCTGTGCCCTTCTTCCGCCCCTGGACAACTGCGGTATACTCGGGTACGGAGCGTGCCGCGCCAACAGTGGCCGGCCTGTCAGCTTACGGGGGATGTTGATGAACATGGGCGTGCGTGGAGCGTGGAAGCAGAGTGACACGAGCAAGCGAGGAGGGCGCACGCTGGGCGCACTGGCGGGCATCTGGTTGTGTCTGGCCATAGTGGGATGTGCCGGCGGCACGGCCAGCGGCACCCCACCCACAGCCACCACCGGTGCGAGCGCGAGCGCTACGGCCGGCGGCGCCACGCCGACTCCAGTAACCACTTCCTCCGGTCCAACGCCCACGCCGTTCGGCTTTGGCACACCCAGCGCCATCCAGGGCACCACCGACGCGTGCGCCCAGACGACCGCCACCCCCACAGCCAGCCTCCCCAGCAACATCCCTGCCTACCCCAACGCCCAGCTCAGCATCGGCAGCACCAATAGCGGCAGCGGCGTCTTCGGCCTCTGCGCCTCCGACACCGTGGACGCCGTGACCGGCTTTTATTCCACGCAGCTCCCTGCCCATGGCTGGCAGAACCTCACCAACACGACGCTCCAGGCATCGCGCCAGCTGACCGCCAACCAGGGCAGCACCAATCTCATCATCACCATTTCGCCCGACACCTCGATCCAGGGCAAGACCGAGGTGCTGATCATCTACAGCGGCACGCCAGGCGCCTAACGGATTGGCTCATCTGGCTGGGCAGGGTGGCAGGTAGACGTCGGTGAACGCGGCCGCGTACGCAGGCGGCTGGCTCAGGGGCTTGCCGCTGGCATCCGCCAGGCTCCCCGTCTGATACATGAACTGCGGATAGTCCGTCCATGCCGTGAGCGTCTGCTGGCCCCAGCATCTCGCTCCCTTCGCGTAGACGGGGCTGAGGTAGGCCTGGCTCGCGTACACCAGCCCCGAATCATCGAACGAGCCGGCAGGCGCGGCCTGCATCAGCAGGCTTGCCGCACCGTGGGGGTGGGCTATGGCGTACTGATATCCCCGCGCCGTGACCGACAGAAAGCGCCGCACCACATCAGCATGGCCTTTGATGTACGACTCGCTGCTCACGATGACGGGTGTGTAATAGTCGGGGATGCAATAGTCCGTGATGGGGAAGACGTTGAGCTGAATGCCCGCACGCTGCGCCTGGATGCCCTCCCATCCCATGTAGATCCAGGCGAAGTCGAATTGCTTGCTCTTGAGCGCTTCGATGGGATCCAGCTGTGTGGTCACGTTCTGAAAGCTCGTGCTTGGCGCGTTGGCGCACTTGAGCATCTGTGAGATCAGCGGCTGCTCGTACGGCGCGCCAAAGCCCGCGTAGCGCTTGCCGGCGAGACTGGCCACTGTGTCCAGCCCGGAGCTCTTGAGTGAGACCAGCGCGGACGTGTTGTGCTGGATGATGGCCGCCACGCTCACCAGCGGCACCCCTGCCGCCCGCGACGACGTCACCGCTTCGGTAAAGCTGATGCCGAGGTCCGCTTTGCCCGTGCCTACCAGCTGCTCCGGCGCGACGCTGGCACTGTAGGGCGCCAGCGTCAGGTCGATGCCCTGGGCGGTGTACCACCCCTTCTGCAGCGCGACATAGATGCCCGTGTGATTGGTGTTAGGGGTCCAGTCCAGCGCCAGCGTCACGTGCGCCACCGGGCCCTTGTAGGTCGTGGTGGTGCCCGCACCCGACGCCGCGCCGCCGCAGCCCGCCAGCACCAGCGCCAGCGCCGCCATGGCGCCGAGCGCCGCCGCCATGCGTGAGACGCCCGCCCGAAGGCGCACCTTCGCGAAGATCGACATGCTCGTGCTACTCCTTCTACCGCTACCCAACTTCACCTTCCAGGGGCACGGCTACATCCGCCCGGCCGCGCTCACGCTCGGCTCCGCGCGCCAGTCCACGCCGCGCCCTTGGGCGTAGTACCACGGCAGCGCCAGCCGCTCGGCCAGCGTCGTGGCGGCGAAGAGCACCAGACTGAGCAGCGCCGTGACCAGGATGGCTGCGATGACTCGATTGGTGGCGAACGTGTGCTGCTGCTGCTCGATGTAGAATCCCAACCCCTCGCTGGCGCCCACGTATTCGCCGAAGATAGCGCCGATCACACTATAGGTGATGGCGATGCGAATGCCGGAGAAAAGCGCCGGCAGCGCGCCCGGCACGCGCACCGACCAGAAGATGCGCAGCGGCCCCGCGCCGAACGCCCGGTACAGCTTGATCAGCTCGGGATCGGTGGCGCGCAGGCCGTCCGCCGCCGCCACCACGATGGGAAAGAAGCAGACCAGTGTCACCACGATGGCATTCGCCGTCAGCCCGAAGCCGAACCAGAAGACGAGCAGCGGCGCCAGCGTGATGATAGGGATGGTCTGCGATGTCACGAGCAGGGGATAGACGGCGCGGCGCAGCCATGGCGAGAGGTCGATGACGGCCGCCAGCGCCAGCCCCGCCGCCAGCGACGCGCCGAATCCGATCAGCGTTTCGTTCAACGTGACCAGCGTGTGGTGCCACAGCAGCCCCGCCTGGCTCACCAGCGCGCTCGCCACCGCTCCCGGCGTCGGCAGCACCTGTGGATCGCGAATCGCATTGACGGCGTAGAGATGCCACAGTGCCAGCAGCGCCGCCAGTGTCACCAGCGGCGGCCAGATCGCGTTGAGCGTCCGCGCCGCCTGCCCGCGCCGCGCGGGAGCGGCGCCAGACGGATGCGCCTCCACGGCCGCCACCGCCCGCGGCGTGCCTGGCCCATCGGAGACCGCCATCGTCTACGCCTCCTCTCCGTTGGCCAGGGCGCCATCGGCCGTCTCGCCGGTCAATGCCGCCAGCAGCTCGGCCTTGAGCGCCGCCACCTCGGAACGCGCCAGCATCGCCAGCCGCCGTGGCCGCTCCAGCGGCACCGCCCGCTCCAGCCGCACGCGTCCCGGTCGCGCACTGAGCACGTAGACGCGATCGGACAGCAGCAGCGCCTCGTCCACGTCGTGCGTCACCAGCAGGCACGTCTTGCCCAGTCCGCCCCAGATCTCCGCCAGCCAGCGCTGCAAACCCGCGCGGGTCAGGGCATCCAGCGCGCCGAACGGCTCGTCCAGCAGCAGCAGGTCGCCCGCCGCCAGGACGGTGCGCGCGAAGGCCACCCGCTGGCGCATGCCGCCCGAGAGCGCGTGCGGATAGGTGCGCTCGAAACCGCTCAGCCCGAAGGTCGCGAAGAGCGCGCGCGCCCGCTCGCGCGCCTCCTGGGTGCGCACACCCTGCACCTGGAGACCGGCGATGGCGTTGCCCAGGGCGGTGCGCCAGGGCAGCAGCAGATCACGCTGCGGCATGTAGCCGACGCGGCCCAACCGGTGTGCCGCAGGGTCGCCGCGCAGCGCCACACTGCCCGCGGTGGGCGCCGCGAGGCCCGCGACGATGCTCAGTAGCGTGCTCTTGCCCGCGCCGCTCGGCCCCACCAGCGCCACGAACTCACCGGCACGCGCCTCCAGGCTCACGCCGTCCAGCGCGCGCACGGCGCCGCCCGCGCCGTCGCCGAAATCCTTGCTGACGCCCCGCACCTGCAGCACCGGCAGCGCCGCGCTCGTCGACTCGGCGCGCACGCCCACGCCCTGCGTCTCGGCCGGCTCTCGCCCGTGCGGCTGTATGACTGCCATACGCTTCCGCCTCTACATTCATGCGTCGTCACGATCGAGATTCTGAAGGGAGCAGAGGAAACGGAGTTACACGTCTGTGTATCTCGTCCCCCGCACTGTACAAAAAAAGGGCGCTGGCCCAATGCCAGCGCCCTCAAGTGGCGTCCGCGATGCGATCCGCGAACGCTGCTCCCTGCGCTGGCATTACCCAGATCAGGTTCCGTCGGTCGGCGGCGGATCGGCCACCCTCTCAGCCCGGCTCCCCGAGCTCCCGTTGCGGTCGGTATTGTTTTGTAGTATGCGCACGCCCTGCGACGTGCGGCCTGTTCTTGTGTAGATGGTACACGC
>CAYQFU010000198.1:0-10289 GCA_964416775.1 uncultured Ktedonobacterales bacterium | reverse complement strand
ACCGTCATGGCGCCCGCATTTGATACCCACAATCCGGCCCTGCTCTCGCCGACACTGGTGACGGGGGTCCTGCGTGGACAGCTTGGCTACCAGGGGTCATCATCACCGATTCGCTGGGCGGCCAGGGGCTGATTACCTACATGCAACAGCAGGACTTCAGTGACCCCACTCAGGGGATTGCCGAGGCGGGTGTGCGCGCGTTCGTCTCGGGTGACGATCTCCTCCTGTGCCCACTCTCACAGACGGTGCTGCAGGCGGTGGTCACGGCGATGACGCAGGCCGTCCAATCCGGCCGCATCTCGTCGGCGCAGCTGCATGCGTCAGTCCATCGCATCATCCGCCTCAAGGTCCAGCTGGAGTTGATAACGCTGCCTTAAGCACTTCGTGAGCTGCAGCAATGAGGCGCAACGGGGAGGCGCGACACGGGGGCGGGGACCGGGTGATCCGCGCCTCCCTGGTGTCGCCCGGCGAGTAACCAGTCTCGCCCCACCCCGTCACACCAGCACTTACGCGAAGATGGACTTGTGGAACGTGTACGTGTTGGTTCCCGACGACGATCCTACGTCCACCACCTGCAGGCTGTCCCCCGCGGAATCCAGCAAGCTCAACGAGAGGTTGTGCGTCAATCCGCCAGTGAAGTCGAAGAGGATAGTGAACGGATCGCCGGTATAGGTCCCCGTGCGCGTGCCCCAATCGCAGTAGGTTGGCGAGCAGGCACCATATCCGTGCACGGTGAGCTTGGTTCCCAGGACGTAGACGCCGAGCTCCGGAATGCCCGAGGTGTGTGAATCGTTGTTGATCCAGGCGCCGGCGTACAGAAACGCACGCAGCTCCAGCGACGAGCCGCGATGCATGTAGTAGGTGCTGGTGCCGTAGTGGGAATCGACATCTACGACCTTCAGATCGGTTCCAGACAGCTGCAGCGTGAGCTTGGCCGTTGCGCCT
This sequence comes from uncultured Ktedonobacterales bacterium, assembly GCA_964416775.1. GTDB lineage: Bacteria > Chloroflexota > Ktedonobacteria > Ktedonobacterales > JADMIN01 > CAYQFU01. The sequence goes on along the minus strand of CAYQFU010000198.1, from coordinate 9,344 downwards.
GCCCCGAGATTGAAAGTCACCACCAGGTTGTACGAGCCGACCGAGGCGCTGGCGGATCCCCAATTGCACTTGGTGCCACACACTCCATACGCCTGCACGTTGCCCGTCGAACCCGCGCTGGTGATGACGAGCTCCCCGGCCCCAGTGTTGCCAGATGCGTTGTCCACCCAACTACCATCGTAGCGGGCAGGATTTGGCGTCGGCGTCGCTGTAGGCGGCAGCGGAGTTGACGTGGGCCCCGGAGTGGCTGTGCTCGCGGTCGTGCCGGGCGTGCCGGTGCCAGGCGTGCCTGATTGGACGGCGCCCGTGGTGGCCCCACAGGCCAGCAGCACGGCAACAGTGGCGATGAGCATGGCGATGAGACCGAGTCGGCGTGTCATGGTGCGTGTTCCCCTTCCACAGGCGGCTATCATGGCAGTTGGGTGGTCCGGGATCAGGCGGCCAGTCTCGGCCACTACCATCACCCCGTCGACGCGTGGAATCGCGCGCCGCTTCCCTCTGCCTTGCGGAGGGTTATAACGCTCCGACTGGCAGCCGTCAATGCATCAGCTCACAGTTCGCAAAGGAACCGGCAGCGTGTACACTGGGTGTGAGCGGCTGCTCCCCAAGCTGGGGGATGAGGGCGCTGCGGGCATGACGGCATCGATGGGCCCTGCACACCCGCACGGCGCCGATACAACGAGATACGAAGTGAGGCTGCTATGGACCCAATCACCGTCGCCGACTACGAGGCGCTCGCCCAGGAACGCCTCGCCCCAAGCGCATGGGCCTACTACTCGGGCGGAGCAGGGGACGAGCTGACACTGCGTGCCAACCGCGCTGCCTTCGACGGGATCCAGCTCCTGCCGCGCATGCTGCGCGGCATCCAGGTCGCCGACACGAGCGCGCGTGTGCTGGGTACTGACGTGCGGGCGCCAATCCTGGTCGCGCCGACCTCGTCGCACGGCCTGGCGTGCGCGGACGGCGAGTGCGCCACTTCGAGGGCCGCCGGCCAGGCTGGCACGATCATGGTGGCCAGCACCGAGTCCACGCGCCGGCTCGAGGACATCGCGGACGCGGCAAGCGGCCCACTGTGGTTCCAGCTCTACGTGTATCGGGACCGCACCGTGGCCGAGGCGCTCGTCCGCCGCGCGGAGGCGGCCGGTTATCGCGCGATTGTCCTCACGGTGGACCTGCCTGCCTGGTGGGGCATCGAACGCCGTATCCGGCTTGGTACCGCGCATGCTGGCACAACCAGTATGGGGAATCTTCCCGGCATGACCGATCTGGAGGCGGTCGCGCTCACCTGGCAGGACATCGCGTGGCTGCGCTCGCTCACCTCGCTCCCGCTGGTGCTCAAGGGGTTGTTGACGCCAGACGACGCGATAGAGGCGGTCAATCATGGCGTGGAGGGCATCGTCGTCTCGAATCATGGCGGGCGATCAGTCGACGGCGTTCCCGCGAGCATCGAGGCGCTACCGAGCATTGTGGAGGCCGTACGCGGGCGCTGCGAGGTCTACCTGGACGGCGGCGTACGTCGCGGCACGGACGTGCTCAAGGCGCTGGCGCTCGGCGCCCAGGCCGTCCTCATCGGCCGGCCCATCCTCTGGGGCCTGGCCGTCGACGGGGCACACGGCGCCTTGCGCGTCCTGGAGTTGCTGCGGCGCGAGCTGGCGCTCGCGATGATCCTTACTGGTCGGGCTACCATCGCCAGTGTGGATGCGACTCTGGTGCGACGGCCATGACCAACGGTCAATGACCGGCCCACCGGCAGAGCAGCGGGCTTTGTGGAGCGCAGTCCTTGTGTAGGCCACAGCACCTACACGCGCTTTGACACCTGGGGCGGCGCCTGCAGGTCGTCGGACGGCTCAGCCGTATGCTCGCTGCGGACGTGGCGATAAATATACAGCCCGACAGCCACCACCAGCAGCGCGCCGACGACGAGATCCAGTCCGTGGAATACGGAGCTCAGCTTGAGGAACTGCGCCCCCAGCCGGAGGCCCAGGTACGCCAACAGGAAGGTCCAGGGTAGCGACCCGAGGAATGTGAAGGCCAGGAACTGGCCAAAATTCATGCGCGCGATGCCCGCTGGCAGCGAGATATACGTGCGCACAATGGGGATCAGTCGCGAGTAGAAGGCTGTCGATGCACCATGACGGGCGAACCAGCGATCCGCGCGGTCCGAGTCGCGCCGCGAAATGAGGATGTAGCGCCCGTATTGTAACAGGAGCGGCCGCCCGCCGGTTGCCCCGATGCCGTAGGCGACAGCCGACCCGATGAGGCAGCCAACGGCCCCCGCGATACCCACGCCGAGCAGCGAGAAGCGATCGGGATGCTGTGCCACATACAGGCCGGCCAACGGCATCACGATCTCACTCGGCAAGGGCACACAGCAGCTCTCCAACGCCATGGCGAGCACAATACCCACATAGCCGGTCGATGAGTACCAATTATTGATGAGAGTGAGGAGCGTCGTCTCGAGCGATCCCAATGGTTGTTCCTCCCTATTCGCTGGCGACCGCTGAGCGCCGAACATGCGCTCCACCGTACGCCGTCACAGACTTAACGGGCGGAACAACCCTCGCGTCACACCACCGAGAACGCCGGGCTAGCAACGGCGATAAACCGCCGTCACCTTGCCCTGCACTTCCCACTCATTGTCCCACTCTCGCTTGTCTACCCGAATCGGCAGCATCGCGGCGTTGGCGGGCTGCAGACGCACGCCGCTCGCCTCGCGGTACAAGCGCTTGAGCGTAGCGGCGCCGGCCTCACCGTTGCCCGTCTTGCGCGTGGCAACGATGATGTCCCCGTCGGCGATATACGCCTCGCGATCGATGAGTACGAAGTCCCCATCCGCAATGTGGTCTTCGATCATCGAATCTCCACGCACCAGCAGCACATATTCGCGCGCATGCACGGTCAGGTCCAGGGCCTCACGCGTATCCGTTGTCGAGATGTCCAGCGGTTGGCCGGCGGCAATGGTCCCGGCAATGGGCAGCCCGCGCGGATGCTGCGCCGCGATGCGAATCCCACGACTCTTCTTCCGCTCGCGCTGGATCAGACCTTTCTTCTCCAGGACGGAGAGGTGGTAGTCCACGTGACCAGTCGAGCTGATTCCGACTGCCTCGCCGATTTCTCGATTGGTCGGAGGCCGGCCCTCACGCCGCGCATACTCGTCGATGAAATTATAGATTCGGGTCTGGTTATCGCTCAACGTCCCCGCCATGGGCCGCCTCCTTCGCCTCGCTGGGGATCGCGTCCAGCGAGGCGCACATTTCTCTCGCGTAGTAGAACCCACGTTCTATGACACAGTCTAACAGGGCGACCCATCCTATGTCAATGCCCGTCACCTGCCCGAGCACGGCGCACTCTAGGGTGGCGATAAGGGGAGTGCAATTTGCCGTTTCCGCGGGACCGGGTGTACAATAAGGGCGTCGCGGACTGGCGGGGCCATGCCTGCCGTAGACCAACGCGAGAGGGAGCAGCGTCATGGTGGAGATGACTGTCGAGAGTGTTCGGATCAATCTCGCCACTGGCCAACGCGTGGTAATCCTGAAGGATGGGCCGGCGGATCGCTACCTGTTCATCTGGATCGCGCCTGCGGAGGCCGCTTCCATCGCGATGGAGCTCCAGGGGACCTCCTCCCCGCGGCCGCTCACGCACGATCTGCTCAAGTCGGTCATCGCTGAGCTAGGCGGCCGCGTGTCCAGCATCATCATCTCGGATCTCATCGACGACATCTTCTACGCCCGCCTCGTCCTCGACGTCAATGGGCGCCACGCCGAGATAGACTCTCGCCCGAGCGATGCGATCGCGCTCGCTGTGCGGACGAAAGTCCCCATCTTCGTCACCGAGAGCGTGCTGGACCGTGCCGGCGTCAGTCTCGACACGGCCGAGGAGCGCGAGGACACCTCCCCACGCGAGCACACCGCCGGGATGCGGGACAACCTGGACGTCTATCGCGACTTCATCAACAGCCTCGACGTACTTGACGAGTTTGGCAAGTCGGACTAACGGCTTGCGGCGCGGCGGGGACGGCCCGTGCGAGCATTGCATCTCGCCGGCGCGCGGATCCGCGACGTTACCTTGGGCTCCTTGCCCACCTCGCCACTCGCGCGGCGCTTCACCACTCGGAGGCCAGGATGCACGCCAGAGAACGCATCATCCGCGAGCGGTTCGCCGCCCAGACCTGCGAAGGCTGCGGTCAACCCTACCTACCCGGTAGCGTCCTGATTCTAGCGCGCCGCCGCGCGGCGTGGATGGTGCTCGTCTCCTGCGCGCGCTGCGATCACCGGGGCATTTTCGTCGTCTCGTTCCACCAGAGTGAGCGCTCCAATCCGGACCGCTGGGGCTACTCTGACGAGGCCGATCCTCATCGTGACGACATCCTTGCCGAACCCACGGCTCGCCCGGAGTCCCTCGCAGTCAGGGCCCAGACCCCCGTGACCGCGGAAGAAGTGTCCCGCATGCACGAGTTTCTCACCCACTTCGACGGCGACTTCCGCAAGCTGTTCTCCTCAACACCTCCTCCCCCTCCCCCTTCCCCCTCCTGACTATCTTCCCTCCCCTCCTTCCCTTGTATAGCGCGCGGCGTCCCCGCGCCGATGCGATGGGACGCCGCGTTGCCTGCACCACGCCGTGTGGCGCTATTCCGTGAGCGGACCGGTGGGACTATCCCGGACCGCCGCGTGGCCGCTGATTACCAGAGCTGAACCCGCAATAGTCCCATGGATCGCTTGAATTATCGTGATAGGCGATGCATGCGGACCCAGGGGCGGTGTTCCCGATGTTCGCGGGCGGTGTTGGCCCATCCACGAACCAGTCGGTCGTCGTGACGCCATTCGACGTGTATTGCGCCTGGTGCACGCCGCTAGGCACGGGGAACTTTCGCTTCGGCAGATTGCGCTCCGCATAGAGCATGCTGTGATAGAAGATGGGGGCGGCGCCGGTGACACCATCTACCCAACGCATGTTGGTATAGTTGTTGTTGCCGACCCACACTCCCATGGTGTAGTCCATCGTGTACCCCATCGCCCAGTCGTCGGTGAGGTCTTGGCCAGTGCCTGTCTTGGCCGCCGCGGGCCAGGCGTTGGGCGAGCTACCGTTGAAGTAATAGCAATCGCCCGTGCTGGGGTCGAGATAGAGGACGCTGCAGCGGCCGAACTCCGGCGCGCGCGCGAGATTATCCGAGAGCACATTGGTAATGAGGAATGCCACTTGCTGGCTGAGCACCTGTGTCCCTTGCGGCACCTGGTACTGGTACAGCACGTCGCCCGCGCTGTCCGTAATATGGTCAATCGCGTACTCGGGGATGTATTGACCGTAGTTCGCGAACACGGTATACACCTGCACCATGTCCTTGAGGTGCACACCCAGCGTCCCTAGCGCCGACGAGAGGCCCCATATCCCCGCCCAATCCGTGATGCCGAAGCGCAACGCGTTGCGCTCCACGTTCTGCACCCCAGCGAATTGCATCGTCTTGACCGCGGGAATGTTCTGCGAGAGCTGCAGCGCATCGCGCAGCGTCATGTTGGGGGTCAGGTGGTGATTGTCCGCATTCAGCGGCTTGTACGTCTTGCCCGCGCCCGCGTCCCAGAACACCGTCGGCTCGTTCCCGATGGTGAGCGCCGGGAACCAGCCTTGTTCGTAGGCCGTGGCGTACACGATCGGCTTGAACGACGACCCGGGGCCGCGGTAGCCCTGCGTGGCGACGTCGAATTTGCCGTCGACACCCTTGTGGCAATTCTTCGTGCCGTAATAGTCAATGCTGCCGAGCAGCACCTTGATGGCGCCCGTATGCTGGTCCACCATCTCCGCCGCCGCGTTGGTGACATTGTCATCGCGGATCAGGCGCTGCGGGCTGCCGGGATAGTCGTTCAGGTCAGTGCCGCACAGGTGATCGATCATGTACTGCTGCACATGGTTCTGCAGGTCCAGATCGAGCGTCGTATAGACGTCCAACCCGGTGCGCGAGATATTGTGCAGCTGGCCCGTGCTGATCATGTTTTCGAGCTGCTGCTGCACGTAGTACACGAAGTGCGGCGCCAGATTCTGCTGGTCTACCAGCGGGTGAAAGAAGTTGGGCTGGCCTGCTTCTTTCCACGCGGCGTCGGACTGGGCTTGCGTGATGTAGCCCTGCACCACCATATTGGACAACACAATTGCCTGGCGTGCCCGCGCGTGGCTCAGACCGTCCGTTCCGGCCAGTGGGTCGTTGTAGTTGGGAGACTGTGGAATCCCAGCCAGTATCGAGGCCTGTGCCAGATCCAGGTGTTGTGCGGCCGTTTCGCCCGTCCTTGGATCGTCGGTGTAGCCGAAGTAAGCGGTCGCCGCCGCGTCAATCCCGTAGGCGGTCGGTCCGTACGGGATCGAGTTCAGATACATCTCCATGATCTGGCGCTTCGTGAACACGCCCTGGCTGGTGAGCCCCAGCGCAAGGATGGCTTCCTCAATCTTGCGCGTGAACGTCGGATCGCTGTTCAGCACGTTCTGCTTGATGAGCTGCTGCGTGATGGTGCTGGCGCCCTCTTGAATGTGACCGGCGGTCGCATCCGTGTACGCGGCGCGAGCAATCGCCTGGAAGTCCACCCCCTGGTTCGTCCAGAAATCGTGATCTTCCGTCGCCACGGTCGCGTTGACCACCACCACGGGTATGCGCGTCAGCGAGATGCTGTGTTGTGCGCCGTCGTCGTTGAACTGGTACAGCAGGACCCCGCGATCGTCGTAGATACGCACGCTATCGTGGGCGACGATCTTGCGGTTGAGCGAGCCAATCAGCGGGACCTGCGACTGGTAATACTGCGCCGCCGCGCTGACAGTGGACGTGACGATGACCGCGGTCAGCAGCGCCAGAACGATCGTGCTCGCCCATGCCGCGCGCACCAGCGCGCGCGTGCGCGCCGCCTGGCGCACACGCGCGTTGCGCGTCATGTAGTGCGAGAAGTGGCGCCGTTGGCGGCGCGCCCGACGCAGCGACTGCCGCTCGTACGCGCGGTGAGCGGCACTGGCGGTCAACGGCACAGCAAAGCCAGTGGGTGGCTCGGACCTTCCGTTGCCGTTCAGCCCGGGAGCTAGCCCGTGGTCGTTCGCCGTGACCGGCAACGTCAGCTCGTCGTGCCCATTCTGCTCGCTGCGATTGGTGTCGTCCGAGGTGGCTCGCGTCGCAGCGTCATTGGCCTCGTCCGCTGGGTGCCGCTCGTCTGGTCCGGACTGCTGCTGAGTCTCGTCCTTGTCGTCAGGACCTGGCGTGCTCGCGCGATCGTTCGTATCCAAGATTCCAACTGCCCTCCGCCACTGCTTGCTGAAGTGAATGCGCGTGCCCGTGTGGGTCGCCGCTCAATGCGCTCCATCGTATTGCGAAGTGTACCGTCCCACGAACCGTGCCACCGATTCCTTGATGTAGCGTACCGCCAGTGGTCGCAGGCGCGCCACTCCGCGCGCCTTGACAGCCCTCTCTGGCGCTGAGTAGACTGCGAGACGCGTCCCTTCCTCAGCGTACGCACCGTTCCACCGAGATAAGACGCACAACCGGCCGTGACGGTGACGGCTGGTACAGGCAATCTACGAAAGTACCGTACGTCCGGCACGCGTTTTCCGTGCCGCCTCCACTGCGCGGGCACCCTGCGGGAGACAATATTCATGAGCGCCACTCCAGGCACCCTTCCGGCGGCTGACACCTCCGTGCCGGCGGCGAGCACCGTGCGCGTCCGCTTCGCACCCAGCCCCACCGGCTTTCAACACATTGGCGGGTATCGCACCGCCCTCTTCGATTGGCTCCTGGCACGGCACCATGGGGGCCATTTCCTGCTGCGCATCGAAGACACCGACACGGCGCGCACCGTGCCAGGCGCCGTCGAAGCCATCATCGAGGGCTTCCGCTGGCTCGGGCTCGATTGGGACGAGGGACCGCTGGCCGGCGGCCCATACGGGCCCTATTTCCAGACCCAGCGGCGCGACCTCTATCGCGCCTACAGCGACCAGTTGATCGCCAGCGGTCACGCCTACCGCTGCTTCTGCACACCCGAGCGCCTCAAGCAGGTGCGCGAGGAGCTGCAAGCGCGCAACGAGCCGCCTCGTTACGATCGGCGCTGCCGCATCATGTCAGCCGACGAGCAGGCAGAGCACCTGGCCGCGGGCGAGCCCTTCGTCGTGCGCATCGCCGTGCCGCTCCAGGGCACCACCCACGTCGAAGACGCGTTGCGTGGGGCCATCCAGTTCGAGAACGCCAACCTGGATGATGCCGTCCTGCTCAAGTCGAACGGCTATCCCACCTACCATCTCGCCAATGTCATCGACGACCACCTCATGGCGATCAGTCACGTCATCCGGGCCGAGGAGTGGATTCCAAGCGCGCCGTTGCACGTTCTGTTGTATCAGGCGCTCGGCTGGACTCCGCCCGTGTTCGCCCACGTGCCGGACGTGCTCGGTCGGGACGGACGCAAGCTCAGCAAGCGGCATGGCGCCGTGCCGCTGCTGGAATACCGTGACCTGGGTTATCTGCCAGAAGCCGTGCTCAACTATATGGCCCTGCTCGGCTGGTCGTATGACGACAAGACCGACATCCTCAGCCGCGATCAGCTGATCCGCGCGTTCAGCCTGGACCGCGTCGGCACCGCCGGCGCCAAGTACGACGAAGAGCGGCTCCTCTGGTTCAATGGCGTCTACATCCGCCACCTGAGCCCTAGCGAGCTCGCTCAGCGCACTCTGCCGTTCCTCCAGCGGCCGCGCAACCAGGGCGGCCTGCCCGATAGTGTGCCTCGTCCGCTCGATGCCGCCTTTGTCGAGCGTGTGCTGCACCTGGAGCAGGAGCGCATGAAGACGCTCGCCGAGGCTCCGGCCATGACCGAGTTCTTTTTCGTCGAGCATCTCGAGTACGAGCCCACGCTGCTCATCGCCAAGGGGATGGAGGCCGAGCGCACCGTCGCCGGCCTGCGCCGCGCCCTGGACATCCTCAACGACCTCGACGCGTGGGAGCCCAGCGAGATGGAGACGCGCCTACGCGCCCTGGTCGCGGAGCTGGGCCTCAAGCCCGTGCAGTTATTCACGAGTATCCGTGTCGCCGTTACCGGGCGCACGGTGTCTCCTCCACTGTTCGACACCCTCGCCGTGCTCGGTCGCGAGCGTTCTTTGGCGCGCCTGCGGCAGGCCATCGATCGTCTGACGCCATAGACACGCATGGGCCGATACGCTAGACTGGCAGCGTCGGCAGGCAGCAACCGCCGGCTTGCGGACTCAGGTCCGCGTTCCGTCGCCTGCCAGATGCCGGGGCGGGTAGGCCAGGTACACATAGACGCGCGGGCAAACGTCTGGTCGGAGGTTTGAGTTGAAGGTCCTGGTTGCGGGGGGCGCGGGGTTTATCGGCTCCC
>CAYQFU010000197.1:0-10308 GCA_964416775.1 uncultured Ktedonobacterales bacterium | reverse complement strand
TGATCCAGGTGCGGGGATTGACCGCCCGCAGCGTCGGCGAGTCCTCGGCGATCATCGCTACGATGCAGTTGCCCCACACGTCAGCACACGCACGCAGATGGGCCAGCACATCGTGTACTGACCACCCATCGCGGTTGAGGGCGGTATGCAACTGCGCTGGCGCCAGACCAGCGGTCAGCGCGGCGAGGCGCGGCGGCGTCGCCGCAAGTAGCGTCAGCACCTGCTCGATGGTGAGTGAACTGCCGGGCACGTGACGTCACCCTTTCGCACAGACCAAGAGGGCATCTCGAAGGTCGTCGCGCCCAAGGGCTACAACTGCATCCTGCTGACCGCGGCCCGCGACGGCAAGATGCCCCTGCTCCAGGCTATCCACGACCATGAGGCCAGGCTGATCACCTACGGCTTCGACGCCGTCATCATGTCGCGCCAGCGGATGGACGGCAACGCCGCCATCCACAAGCCCGTCATCGGCCGCGGCGTCCTGGCCGGCATGCTCACGAGCATGCGCATGTACGTCGTCAACCACCTGCCGCCGCTCAAGCGGCGCATGGCCGGCACCCAGGCGCGCGAGCGCGGCGCCGGCCGCGAGGACTGACGACGGCGACGTGCTGTGAATGCGGAGAGACGGAAGAGCTGTCCCTGTCGGACGTCTTCCGTCTCTCCATTGTACCAATCGAGGTCGGGCGTTGCCTACCGCTGCGAGCCGGACGAGAGCGCCGCGAGGAACTCGGCGTACCAGCGGCCGCTGTCCTTCATAACGCGTCGCTGCGTCGGAAAATCCACGTAGACCAAGCCGAAGCGCTTGCTGTAGCCAAACCCCCACTCGAAGTTATCCAGCAGGGACCAGACGAAGTAGCCCGTCACCGGCGCTCCCTGCTCGATCGCCGCTGCCACCGCCGCGATGTGCTGCGCGACGTACTGCTGGCGCAACTCGTCGTGGACGTAGTCGTCGCCCGCGTTCCACGTGTCGGGGAACGCGGCGCCGTTCTCGGTGATGATCAGCGCGCGTGGCCCGTACTCGCGGTGCAGCCGCACCAGCAGATCGGTCAACCCCTGCGGGAAGACCTCCCAGCCCATCTCGGTGTAGAGCGCGCCCGGCACCCGCTCGACCCAGTCCGGCTCGCCGCCGGATGGATTCGCCCGCGCGAGCCCCCGCGAGTAGTTGTTCACCCCCAGAAAGTCGATCGGCGCGGAGATCAACTCCAGGTCGCCGTCCTGGATCGGCGGTGGGTTGACGCCGAGCCTGGCGAACAGCCCTTCGGGATACGCGCCGCGCATCACCGGGTCGAGGAACCAGCGATTTTTGAACGCGTCCAGCTGGGCCACGGCGCGCGCCGTCTCCGGCTGGTCATCTGCCGCATACACCTGCGACAGATCGAGCGTGATGCCCAGCTGCTGCTCCCCCATGACATGCGCCCGCAGCCGCGGCAGCGCCAACCCGTGCCCCAGCAGCAGGTGATGCGCTGCCTCCACCGCTGCCTGGCGGTCTTTGATACCCGGCGCGTGCTCGCCCGTGGCATAACCGAGCCAGGAGACCACCCACGGCTCATTGATCGTGAGCCAGTGGCTCACCCGGTCGCCAAGCCGCCGCGCGACGACCTCCGCGTAGTCGGCGAACGCCTCGGCCGTCGCGCGGTTCCGCCAGCCGCCGCGCTCGTGCAGCGTCACCGGCAGGTCCCAATGATACAGCGTGACCAGGGGGCGAATGTTGCGCGCCAGCAGGGTATCCACCAGCCGGTCGTAGAAATCCAGCCCGCGCGGATTGACCGCGCCGGTCCCCTCGGGCAGCACGCGCGGCCACGCCACCGAGAAGCGATACGCGCCGACACCGAGTCGCGCCATCAGCTCCAGGTCCTCGTGCAGGCGATGATAGTGGTCCGCGGCGATGGCACCCGTCTCGCCCTGATAGGTCTTGCCGGGCGTCTCGGAGAACATATCCCAGATCGAGCGCCCGCGCCCGTCTTCCGTGACGGCACCCTCGATCTGGTACGCAGCCGTCGCGGCGCCCCAGAGGAAGCCGGGAGGAAACGCCGCGGGCAGGCGCGGATCAATGCTGAAGGATGTCTGTAACTCGTGGGCCGTCGTCATGTTGTTGTCTCCAATTGTGAGGTGGTCGTCGTCGTTGGACTCGGGGAAGCCAGGGTGGAGGTGCCAGTGACGGCACCGCTATACAGAAAACAATGCGTAAAGTGCCCGTTGCCGAAGTCGGTGCGTGCCGGAAAGTGCTCGCGGCAGACCGGCATCGCGTGCGGGCAGCGGGGATGAAACCGGCACCCACTTGGCGGATTGACCAGGCTCGGCGGCTCCCCGCGGGCCGCCCCCAGCGCCGCAGGGCCAGCGGCACGATTGGCCCCACGAGCACCACCCGCGCTCTCCGGCGCGGCCCGCGCGGCAGCCAGCCGGTCCGGATCGGGCGCGGCGGAGAGCAGTAGCTGCGTATACGGATGCTTGGGGTCCTGGGTCAGCGCCTCGCTCGGTCCCCCCTCGACCAGCTGCCCCGCATACATCACGCGCGTCTCGTCCGCGAAGTACCGCGCGCTGGCGATATCGTGCGTGATGTAGAGCAGCGCCAGCCGGTCCTCGTCCTTGAGTTGCTGGAGCAAGTTTAAGATCCCCAGCCGGATCGAGACGTCGAGCATCGAAACCGGCTCATCGGCCAGCAGCACTGAGGGCCGCGCCGCGAGCGTCCGCGCGATGGCGATGCGTTGCCGCTGGCCGCCGCTCAGCTCGTGCGGAAACTTCTCGATGAACTGGCTGGCCGGCGTCAGGCTCACGCGCTCCAGCAGCGCCAACACCTGCGCGCGCACCTCATCCTCGCCGTGGGCATGGCCGTAGATGCGCAGCGGCCGGGCGAGCGTATAGTGTACGTTATGCACCGGATTGAGCGAGCCAAACGGGTCCTGGAAGACCAGCTGCACCTCCCGCCAGTACGCCCGCAGCGCGCGCGTGCTCATGCCGCGCACTGGCGCGCCCCGGAACTGGATCGTGCCGCTTGTCTGCGCATACATCCGTGCGAGCAGTCGCGCGACGGTCGTCTTGCCGCTGCCACTCTCGCCCACCAGCGCGAGCACCTTGCCGGGATACAGCGCGAGCGAGACATCCGCCACCGCTTTGACACTGCGCGGTGGCCCGAAGATCCCACGTCGCAACGGAAACACCTTGTGCAGATGCACCGCCTCCAGCACGGGCGCGCCAACCGCCGCGGCGGCCGGCCCGGCGGGCATCGACTGCTGTGGTGCCTCGCTCATTCGATCTCCCCCTTTCCCGCGCCATTGCCGCCCCCCGCACTCGCAGCCGCGCCAGCGGCGGGCGGCAGCTCATAGCTGCGGAAGGGCTCCGGCGGGCCATCCGGGTTGACGGCCGGATCGAAGAGATGGCAGGCGACGAGATGCGCTAGCGCCTCCTCACTCGCCCGCGCCCCCGGTGCGGCAGCGGTGGCGGCAGGCTGTGGCCGCAACAGCGGCAGTTGCGTCGAGCAGGCCGGCATGGCAAAGCCGCAGCGCGGGTGAAACGCGCAGCCCGGCGGCACGGCACGCAGATCAGGCGGCGAGCCAGGAATGCCGGCGAGCGTCTTGCGCAGGCCACGCAGCGCCGGGAACGAGTGCAGCAACCCGAAGGTGTAGGGGTGGCAGGCGCGGGCGTAGAGCGTCTGGCTGTCGGCCAGCTCTACCATGCGCCCAGCGTACATGATCGCGATGCGGTCGGCGACTTCCAGCAGCAGCGAGAGATCGTGCGTGATGAAGATCACCGAGAAGCCCAGCTGCTCGCGCAGCGCCAGCACCTCCGCCAGAATATCGCGCTGCACCACCACATCCAGCGCGGTCGTCGGCTCGTCCAGAATCAGCACCTCCGGGTTGAGCGCGAGCGCGATGGCGATGACGGCGCGCTGGCGCATGCCGCCGCTCAGCTCGTGGGGATAGCTGCTCAGCCGGTCCGTCGCGATGCCGACCAGCCGCACCAGCTCGGTCGCCCGGCGCCGGCGCTCCGCCCGGGTCATCGTCGGGTAGTGCGCGCGCAGCACATCGTCGATCTGCGCCTGCACCGTCAGCACCGGATTCAGCGCGTTCATCGCGCTCTGGAAGACGAAGGCCAGCGTGCGCCAGCGAAACGCGCGCAGCTGCTCGTCCGAGAGCGCCAGGACGTCCACGGGCCGCGACGGGTCTTCCAGCGCCGCGCCAGTCGCGCGCTCGTGGCGCACGACCTCGGCCTCGTACTGCTCGTCGGCGCCGGCACTGCGCAGGTCGCGCCCGGGTGTGTAGAGCACCTGCCCACCGGTGACCCTCGCTGGCGGCCGCAGCAGCCGCGCGACCGCGTAGGCCAGCGTCGATTTGCCGCTGCCGCTCTCGCCCGCCAACCCGAGAATCGAGCCACGTGGCAGGGTGAAGCTGACGTCGTCCACCGCGTGGACCGCGCCACTCGCCGAGCGGTACTGCACACTCAAGTGGCGCACGTCGAGCACGTTCTGCGTCGCCGAGTGCGCCAGGTGCGCCGGTGACGCGAATCCCGGTGGAGATGGTCGTTGCGGTTGTCCCATGACACGCCTCTTCTGCAATCAGGCCAAACGTCGTCGTGCTGGCCACTTGGTCACCAGGGCAATCAGTACCCCGGCGCTACGCATCCTTGGCGATGCGCAGGCGCGGATTGGTGATCTCGTCGATGCCAAAGTTGATGAAGGCCAGGCCCGCGCCGACCAGCGCGATACAGAGCCCTGGCGCGATCACCCACCACCACGCGCCGACCAGCAGCGCCGAATCGTTGGCTGCCCAGAAGAGCATCGTGCCCCAGCTGTTCACGGTCACATCGCCCAGGCCGAGAAACTCCAGCCCCAGCTCGGTCAGAATCGCGTAGATGACGGTGAAGATCAGGCTCGAGGTCACGATCGCGATCTCGTTCGGCAGGATCTCCGCGAACATCACCCGCAGCGACCCCTCACCGCTGACCCGCGCCGCCTCCACGAAGTCGCGCCGCCGCAGCGAGAGCGTCTGCGCCCGCAGCACGCGCGCGCCCCAGGCCCAGCCGGTCAGCGTGACCACCACCGCCACCGGCAGCGGTCCCTTGATCGGCACGTACGAGATCATCACAATTGCCAGCGGCAACGCCGGAATCACCAGGAAGACGTTGGTGACCACCGAAAGCACCTCGTCTACCAGACCACCGAAGTAGGCCGCGCTCATTCCCACCACCACCGAGAGCGCCGTCGCCGCGAGGCCCACTGCGATGCCGAGCAGCAACGTCACCCGCGTGCCGTCCACGACTTGCACGAAGACGTCCTGCCCGTTCTGCGTGGTGCCGAACCAGTGCGCCGCCGACGGCGGCTGGAGCCGATCCGGCCCGAAGGCGACCGGATCGCCGCGGAAGATCAACGGGCCGACCAGCGCCATCAGCAGGAAGAAACCGACGATGCACAGACCCACGCGAATCGCCGCCATCTGGAGCGCGGGCGTGCGCCGCAGTCGCCGCACGCCGTCGATCAGGCCGCGTGGTGTGCGCGTGAACGGGCTCCCTCCGTCACCACCACTCCCGCGGGTGGCGTTCGAGACGGCGACCTGGCCCGTGCTAGACGTGGACTGAGCGGCGGCGGAGGTCGCCCAAGGCGGTATGGCCATGGATGTAGTGCCTCCTTCGCTTAGGCGTCTTGCCGCGTACGCGGATCGAGCACGACGTTGAGCAGATCGGCCAGGAAATTCGCGCCGAGCACCGCCACCGCGATCACCAGGAAGATGCCCTGGATCAGCGGGTAATCACTGCCCTGCACCGCCTGGAGCAGCGCGTAGCCCAGGCCAGGATACGAGAAGACGATCTCGGTAAGCAGCGCGCCGCTGACGACAAATCCCAGCGACATCGCGAACCCTGTAATATTCGGCAGAATGGCGTTGCGCGCGGCGTAGACGAACATCACCCGGCGATCGGAGAGCCCCTTGGCCTGGGCCATCAGCACGTAGTCTTCGGCCAGCGTCGTGAGCATCGCGTTGCGCATGCCGAGCATCCAGCCCGCAATGGAGCTGAGGACGATGGTCAGCGCTGGCAAGATGGCGTGCTGCACCGCGCTGACTACGAAATCGGATGTCCAGCCGGGCTCCAATTCGAGGTCATATGCGCCGGAAATCGGGAACAGCTTGAGCAAGAAGCCCAGCACGTAGAGAATGATCAGCGCCAGCCAGAAGTAGGGTATCGCCGAAAGGAAGGTCAGCGTCGGCGCGAGTGTGCGGTCGAGCCAGCCGCCACGCCGCCAGGCGGCGAACACGCCCAGCATCGTGCCCAGCAGAAAGCTGAGCACCGCCGAGACGCCAACCAGCGCCAGCGTCCAGGGCAGGCTCTGGCCGATGACTGAAGCCACCGGCGTGGGATAGTACGTGATCGAGAGGCCCAGGTTGCCATGCGCCAGGTCGCGCAGGTAACGGCCATATTGCACCCACAGGCTGTCGTGTGTGACGCCGAATTGAAGCCGCAGGGCATCCACGGCTCGGGGGTCCACGCGCCCCTGCAAGCGCGCCATGAAGAGCGCCACTGGGTCACCCGGCATCAGCCGTGGCACCAGAAAGTTGAGGGTAAGGGCGGCCCAGAGCGCCACTACATAGAAGCCGAATCGGCGCAGCAGGTAGCGCATCCGATGCTCCTTTGCCGGTGTGCGAGACCAGAATAGCCGCGAGATGGAGGGGGAAGCGCCGATGCGTACGGCATGTGACGTGTGCCGCACAGCGCGCGGCGTGTGTCACATCCGCGAGCGCGGGGGGAAAGAGGGGAAATAGGGGAAGTAGCTGATCGGCGGAACGGAGAACACCCACCACACCGACCAGCTACCTCCCGCAACCAGGCGCCTACCGTGGAGCGAGGATACACGAATGCGCCCTCAGTTGGCAAGCGCCAAGTGTTGCGTCGAGCGTTGCGTCGAGCGTTGCGTCGAGCGTTGCGCCGCGCGGGAAATGTCCGCATGCCCATCCCCGCGCGGCGCGTCAACCTCACGGCAAGTGCAGGTTCATCGCGACGATCGCGCTATCCGGCACGTCGAACGGCGCGGGCGAGGCGTACGCGTTGTTCTTGTCCGGCCAGCCGACCACGTGCGACGTGCTGTACTCGTACCAGGTCGCGCCCGCGACGAGGGGAATCGAGGGCAGCTGCTCGATCATGATCTGCTCCAGGCCGGCAATCGCCTGCTTTTGCGTGGCCCCATCTGTCGTGGAGGCGTACTGGTTCAGCAGCGTATTGGTCTGGGTGTCGTTCCAGCGCTCCCAGTTTGAGGCCGCCTGCTGCCCGACCGGGGCAGTGTTCGCCCCGAGCAGCATGCTGTTGAACAGGTAGTACGGTGTCGGGCCGGGATTCGTCCACGAGATCGCCGTATCGAAGTTACCCTGCTGAAGGCTGCTGTAGTACTGGTTGAAGGAGACCGCATTGACGGTGGCGTTGATGCCCACGGCCTTGAAGTTCTTGGCCATGATCTGGCAGGCTGTCACCCAGTCGGTCCAGCCGGTCACGACGTTGATGTTGAACGCGAACGGCTTCCCGCTCGGGTCCGCATACATGCCATCGCCGCCCTTCTTGAATCCGGCGCTCTCCAGTAGTTGCGCCGCCTTGGCGGTGTCAGGCGTGCCGAACGAGGTCGTCGAGAACTGGGAGGCGAGGTAGCTCTGGTTCGACGGCAGCACCAAGCCGGTCGGGCTGGCCACGGGCTCGTAGCCGTCCTCCGCCGTGGTGGAGATGTCGCTGCGGTCAATCGCCGCGCTCAGCGCCTGGCGTACCGCCAGATTGTTGAACGGCGCCTTGGCGGTGTTGAGGTAGAGCATCACGATGTTGCGCGGCGGGAACCAATAGTGGTTGTGCACCGAATCGGCCTGCACGAAGGTCTTCTCGATATTCGGGCTGAAGAGGCCGGTCCAGTCCACCTGGCCGCTGGAGAGCAGCAGATCGGCACTGGTGTTCGAGGTGTAGGCCGGATAGCGGATCTCGTCGATCGAAGGCTTGCCAGGCTGCCAGTAATGTGTATTCTTCGTCAGCACGTAGACCTGTGGCGTGAACGACTTGAGCATGAACGCGCCGGTGCCAACCGGCTGCTCATTGGTGAAGGTCACCGGATCGACGCTGCTCCACAGGTGCTGCGGGACGATCCACGTCTGGCCGGCCAGATACCACAGCAGCGGCGCGGAGGGGCGCGAGAAGTTCACCACGACGGTCGTGGGATCGGGGTTGGAGACGCTCGTGATCGCCTTCCAGAGCGCCCCGGCATCGAGCGCCGGCGAGCTGTGCAGCATATTCAGCGTGAAGACCACGTCATCGCTGGTGAACGGCTTGCCATCGCTCCACTTCACGCCATCTTGCAGCTTGAAGGTGACCGTCGTGCCGTCAGCGTTCCAGCTGTAGGACTTCGCCAGCCACGGATGGATACTGCCATCCTCAACGTTGAAGAACTGCAGCGGCTCATAGATCATGCCCTGCGCGCCGTAATCGGCGCCGCCCGCGTAGGGGTTGAAGTTGCGGGTCCAGGGACCTTTCGGGCTGGGCACGACGTTGATCGTGCCACCCGACTTAGCCGCCGAGGGTGCCGGACTGTTGCCACAGCCGGAGATCGCCGCGAGCAGCAAGAGCAGCATCAGCGGCACTGCGAGCAGACGCGAAATCCTGGATGCCATCTCGGACCTCCTCCATTGGATGGTGCGAACGATAAGGAATCGCCAGGGAATCCGTGTGAAAGTGCTCGTCGGGACCGAAACCATTGGCCCGCGGACAGACGCATGGAACGAGTGAGCATGACGCCCAGGCCCGGCGGACCTGAACGCGGTGCGCTGGCAAGCGCCAGGCAAAATGGGGCACAAGTACCCCTCCGGCGCATTGGCCGGCCTAAAAAACAGGCACCAAAGACCGATGTGCGAAACGAGACGCGCGAGCCAGGTTCAGAGCGAGACCTGAGCCAGTGAAGAGTGCCGCTAGGCGCCAACCCTCGAAGGGCAGGCGGTTCTCGAATGCACGGGGAACCGTTGGGAGCTAGGCGCGCGTCCAGGACGCTCCGATGGTCGCGGGCGCCGCGCACGAATCGCGTGGGACGAAGAGCGAGGGTAGTTCAATGCGCACTGGCGGCGTCTGGGTGCTGCCTGGCACAGCGAGGAGCCCGTTACCCGCGGCCCCCTGGCCAGCAACACGTCGGACGGGACCTCCGCTGTGTACGGCTTCGACTAACGAGAGCAGCAGGTGCGTGGCTTGCTGCCCCATCTCATAGAAGGGTTGGCGCACGGTCGTCAAGGCCGGGCGGATGTGCGCCGAGGAGCTAAGATCATCGAATCCCACCACCGACAGGTCATCCGGAATCCGCCGGCCACCCTCCTCAGCGGCGGCATAGACTCCGTAGGCCATCTCATCATTGGCGGCGAAGATCGCCGTCGGCGGATGCGGCAGCGAGAGCAACCGCCCGCCGCACACGCGTCCACTGGGCGGCGTGAAGTCGCCCTGCGTCACAAGCTCGGGGTCGACCGGCAGCCCGGCCGCTTCGAGCGCTTCGCGATAGCCCTCTTGGCGGTCGTGGGAGACCTGGTGCGACGCGATGCCACGAATATGGCCGATGCGAGTATGCCCCAGCGCGATCAGGTGCTGCACCGCCTCGCGGGCGCCCGCGCGGTTGTCGGTGCCGACCCAAGGAGCGTTCGGCACGGGGTTCTGGTCGTCGATCAGCACGACCGGAACCCCCTGCTCGTGCAACGTCATCAGGTGCTCGCTGGACTGACCGGGGAAGATCGCGAGCAACCCCGCGGTCAGCTTCGCCGCGAGGATCTGGTCAATCACTGAGCTCCGATCTACGTTCGGGCTCATGGTATAGAGCACCACCTCATACGCAGTTTGCTCCACCACCTCGCCGATGCCGCGCATGATCTCAGGCATGAGCGGCCAGGTCAGTGATGGAAACAGCACGCCTAGCAGGCGGGGACGTCCACCCGCCAAGCCGGAGGCGGCGAGGTTGGGCACGAACCCATACTCGCCCATGATGCGTTCGACACGCTCACGAGTCGCCGGGTCCACATCCGGCTTCTGGTTGAGCACTCGCGAGACCGTCGCCTTTGAGACGCCCGCGAGCCGGGCGATGTCGGAGATCGTGACCTTGGTCGTCATCCGCAATCTCCTCCCGCCCGCCAGCAGCAGCTCTGCCACCGGCGGCACTCGCGTTCAGGGATACCGAGCTCGTAACCGGTTACGGTACCGATCCCGGAACCGGTTACGAGGAGTATAGCTAGCAGCCTCGCACTTGTCAAGCCCCCTTGATGCGCTTGTTATATTGGATGCCGATAATCGCTTCCGCCGTCGTCGTGGCGCATGGACATGCGCCCG
>CAYQFU010000196.1:0-10347 GCA_964416775.1 uncultured Ktedonobacterales bacterium | reverse complement strand
GCGTGATGCCGAGGTGCGCCAGCACCTCGCGCTGGCCTTCGGCGGTCGCGCCGCCATGGCTGCCCATGGCTGGGATGATGAACGGTTCGGCGCCCAGCGCGCGCAGCTCGGCCACGAGCGTCGCCACGATCTCGGGGAGCCGGCCGATGCCGCGGCTGCCCACGCCGATCGCGATGCGCTGGCCGGGTCGAATCATGCTCCCGGCATCGGCCAGGCGCAGCTGCTCGCGCACGGCGCCGGCGACGTCCGCCAGGGGCGCGGGCGTGGGGATCTCGTAGCGCACGCGGGCCACCTGGGGAATCGGCACGGGGTCGAGCAGTTGGTGAAGGACGGCCTCGGGAATGTCGAAGTCGATGCGCATGCGTATGCTCCCCTCCCGGCGCGACAGCACGCGCACCGTCGCGCGATCCAACGCCGCGCGAACTCTGGCGAGGCCTACCGCAGCAGCAGGAAAGTGGCGTTGCGGCGGTACTCGTCGAGGGTACGCGCGTTCATGTACGACATGCTGGACTGCAAGCCGGCCTGGTAGCGCCGCAGGACGTTGGTGACAGTGCCGCGGTAGAGTACCATGGTTTCGGCACCCTCGACGTACTCCGGACTCTGGTTGCCCGCGTCCTGCTGCACGGAGAACGACGCCGCTCCGCGCATGATCTTGTACTTCTTGCCTTCCATCATGATGATGCGGCCGGGCGCCTCGGCGGTCCCCGCCAGCGCCGAGCCCACCATCACGGCATCCGCGCCCAGCGCCAGCAGCTTGCAGAAGTCGGCCGGCTCGCGCACGCCGCTGTCGCCGATGATGAGCGCATGGCGGCGCACGGACGCCGCCTCGGCCACGGCGTACGGCGTCGGCACGTAGACGCCCGTCTCAGTACGCGTCTCACAGACGGAGCCGCCGGCGATGCCGACGCGGATGGCGTCGGCGCCGCGCTCTTCGAGCCAGGTGAACGCTTCGGCGGAGGCGACGTTACCGGCGATGAGAAACACGTCGGTTGCCTCGCCGCGAATCCACGTGAGGGCGCGCTCCACCTGCGTGTGCGCTCCATTGGCGGTATCGAGGCAGAAGACGCGGCAGCCAGCGTCGTAGAGCGCCTGGAAGCGCTCCTGATACTCGCCCGTCACGCCGATAGCCGCCGCGCCGCTACCGGTCCCGATCTGAGCGAACTCGCGCCGCTGGCTTTCGATGGGCTGGAAGCGATGGAGGATGCCCAGCGCGCCCTCCTGGGCGAGCGCGCGGCACATCTCCATGCCACAGACGTCGGGCATGGGGGAGCCGATGAGGGGCAGGTCGAGCCGCACCGGGCCAAAGCCCAGCTCCGGCCGCGCGTCGGCACGATGCGGCAGCGTGGAGGCCACGCGCGGCACCAGGGTCAGGTGCTCGTAGTCGAAGGCGAGGCCGGACGCCAGCAGATCGGAGAGATCCGCCCGCGTCCGGGCTGCCGTGTGCGTGCTCATAGGACCACTCCTGCGAAGGTCACTGCGCTGAACCGAAGGCAGTGTACCACCGCGGGAGGTGGTCCAGTCACGTCACGGAATATCTATGGCGATCAGCGGCGTGAACCAGCTCGACATGGTCCAGGCGACGAGGCCGAGCAGCAGCAGGACGGCGCCGAAGAGGATGGCGCGTCGCCCCGGCTGCGCTTCGGCGCGGGCGAGGAGCAGCGCGCAGACCAGGCCGACCCATTGACCGGCGACCAGCCCCACCGCCAGGCCGATGCCTCCGGCCATGGGGTCCACAACTGGAGATGGGATTATGGCCGGGCCGCCGACGTAGCGGTGCTGGAGGCCGGTGGCGAGCGCGCTGGCGAGCCCGGCGACGAGTCCGGCGGCGACGCCTGCCCAATGCGGCGATGCGGGGCCGGCGGCCGGAGCCTTACGCGCGAGGGCGCCAGCCAGTCCGCCCACCAGCGCGCCACCCAGGGCGAACAGGCCCAGGCCGTAGACGACACCCAGCGTCTGAGCCAGGGAGGGCGACAGCGGCTGTCCACACGCCGGAGGGCCAGGGCAGTCGGTGAAACCGCCGTAATACGGCAGCATGAGCATGAAGGCGCCGGTGAGCCAACCCACGACGCCGATGGCGAGCGCGACGGCGGCGCCAGCCACCAGGCCCAGCGCGAGCGGATGGCGCGGGCGCGCTGCCGTGGTGGCGGCCGCGGCGCTGTCCGCGCGCGTCGCGGGCGGTTGGCGGCGTCCGATCAGTGTGCCGGCGAGCGCGCCGGCCAGTGCGCCAACCATGCCGAAGACGAGGCCCACCTCGGTACCGACGCCGGCATCGGTCTCGTAGCCGAATGCCGCCGTGACGCCGAAGACGAGGCGGAAGACCGCCAGGCCAATCACGAGGCCAGCGGCGGCGCCGAGCACCAGCCCGAGCGGGAGCCGCGTGGCGCGGTGCGGCGCGCAGCCGAAGAGGATGCCGCAGCCCAGGCCCATCGCCGCGCCCGTCTGCCAGTTGTCGGGGAGGAGATAGCGGCCGACATGCCAGGGAGTCAGTCCAAAGGCGATACCTCCGACCAGGCCTAGCGCCAGCCCGACCACCAGCGCGCTGGCAAGTCCGTTGGCCAGGCTGAAAGGGACGAGCCGCGCGATGACGCGCAGCGGTCCGCGGTCGCCGCCGAGCAGCCCGTAGACGAGGTAGAGCAGGCCAATGGCGGCCAGCAGCAGGCCGAAGATGACGGCGCCAAACTGGCTGGGACCACCGAAGAGATAGCTCCAGGGCCAGGGAGGCCGGAAAAGAGGCATATGGACAAGTGGCATGCGGCGTCCTTCCTTTCGCGCCGTTGGGCGCCAGCATGGCGTCGAACAAACGTGCGCGCTGCAGAGATGACGCGCAAGGGGGCGGGTTGGTTCCCGGCGGTGAGGCGACCAGGCTCTGAGCGCGATGTGCTACGATGGCATGGGCGGCATGCGGGCGGTATCGAGCGACGGCCGCATGCGTCCGATCTGCTGGCGGGAACCAGCTGGCAAGCTCCGGCGTCTGAATCAATGGGTGGTGGGACGCTCCAGAGACCTGCGGGCGGCTCGACTCGGGTGAGGTTGGACGGGATAGCGAGGAGGTAGCACATGGCCGCGACACCGCAACCGACGCGCACCAGGCGCTGGGTGCGCCGCGCCGTCATCGCCGCAATCGTCGTCGCGGCACTGGCGGGCGTCGCGCTGCTCTGCATGACCGTCGAGCCCTTTCGCGCGACCTACTGGCGCACCGCCGGCCAGGACTGCGGGCAGGTCACGACGTTTGGGCAGCAGGTCGAGAGGGGCGGGCACCAGGTGGCGGCGCAGGCGGAGGCGTGCTTCATGCACGCCCAGACAGCATGCCGGGCGGCGACCCTGACGATGCAGACCTACAACCTCGATGTCACATCATCCGATACGTTTGTCGTCGAGCCGTCCTTTGGCGCGCTGCGCGCGTGCGGCCTGGCCGACGCATGGTCGAGGAATGGGCACTTGCAGACCATTGGCGTCACCACGTGCGCGCATGTGGTGCAAGCGCCCGACGGCCTGCATTTCCAGGGGTGCGGCGATTTCGGCACGATCGCGGTGCCGGTATAAGCCGGCAGAGGACTGGCGGCGACAGCGCGAGGCCCGAGCGCTGAGGACAGATATGCGCGCGCTCGGGCCGTGTCGCGACGATCAGCGGGGAGAGCCCGCCAGCCTGGAGATGGGGTTCTGGTAGATGCCGACGAGCTGCGTCTGGGCGATCACGTGGCCGTGCATAGCTTCGAGTATCCGCTGCTTGGTAGCGCCGAGTTGCAGCCCAAGCTCGGTATCCAGGGCATACAGAGTGAAGCGGTAGTGGTGGGGAGGGCCAGGAGGAGGCTTGGGGCCGCCGTAGCCCACTTCACCGTAGTCGTTCCTGCCCTGTTTGGCTCCATGGTCGAGCGTTGGAGTGGCAGCCATGCCCTCCGGTAGGCTGGTGACGTTGGGAGGAATGTTGTACACCACCCAATGGGTGAACACGCCTCTGGGGGCGTCGGGATCGTCGACGATGAGAGCCAGCGACCTGGTGTTGTTCGGCACGCCCTCCCAGGACAGCCCCGGCGAGGTATTGCCGCCGTCATAGGTGTAGGGCGCGGGGATTGGCTCTCTGGACGTGAATGCCTGACTCTTGAGAATCAACGCCATTGTTCGCTCCTTGGATCATGGTGTGCGTTACGGTTGCGGAGTGGTGGGCAGGAGTCAGCGTCCTGCACGCTCGTGGCGTGTCCGCCGCATGGGTCATGCCCACGCGCGCGGCCGTGCTTGGCAGAGCAGATAGACAGTGGCGGGCCGCTGCATGTAGCCACGACGTGGAGGAGGCGAATGATCACCCCACAATGCTGTCCTGGCAGTGGCGATCGGCTCTCCTGGCAATCACACGCCAGCGAACAAGTCGTCTTCCGGCGTGGGGAAGGCGCGGGCGGAGATAGGCGGCGGGGCGAGCACGAAGGTCTCGCTACCGACGACCTCGCGCAGCTCCTCGCGCGAGGTCGTGCCGAACGGTCCACCTGAGGGTATTTGGGTGGCGTGGGCGGCGAGCGCGCGCAGCTTGGCATCGAGCTCGGCATCGCTGAGGGTGACGCGCGTGGTGATCTCCTCCTCGGGCGTGCCCATGCGCTCGATAGGAATGGTTGCCGCGTCGCCACCAGGGGTGAAGTCGACGCCCCGCTCGCGCATTGCCTGGCGGACGGCCATCAGCCGCTCGCGCGCGGGCGCCGTGTAATACACCTTGGCGACCCGGTGAGGCTCCAGCCCGGCGGCGCGCTGCTCGGGATAGCGGTCGGGATCGGCCGCCACGGTGGCGGCGGCAAGTGTGAGGTGGTGGATGGCGATGTGGTCCACGTGGCCATACACGCCGTTGGCCGCGAAGGTGACGACGATGGCGGGTCGCAGCCGCCGGATGTGCGCGACGATGCGTCCGACCGCCACTACTGGATCCACCTCCGGCAGCCTGCCATCGGCGTAATCGAGGAAGGCGACGTCGCGCACGCCCACCGCGGCGCACGCCGCGCGCAGCTCGCGCTCGCGCACCTGGCCCAGCGTCTCAGGTGTCGCCAGCGCGGGATCACTGATCTCGCCCGCTTCACCGCGCGTGGCACAGAGCAGCGCCACCGGATACCCGGCGGCGCTGGCGCGTGCCATACTCCCCGAGACGTTGAACGCCTCGTCGTCGGGGTGGGCGAAGACGGCGAGCAACCCGCCCGCCATGCCCTCGCCCACCGCAGGCGATCCGGCAGAGCTGCCTGACGGCGGCATCATGGCGTCAACTCGCTCCGCCCTGGCTCGCGACCATGCCTTGCGAGCCGAGGTCCTGGATACCCAGGACGGAGGGGCGCTGCTGCGCGGCCCCCTCCAGCGCGGCGGCCAGCACTTCGCGCGCGTCGTCCGCGAAGACGAAATGCATCTGCTCGCGCAGATCCCGAGGCAGGTCTTCGAGGTCGGGCTCGTTGCGCCTGGGCAGAATGACGGTGCGAATCCCGGCGCGGTGAGCCGCGAGCACCTTCTCTTTGACGCCGCCGATGGGCAGCACTTTGCCGCGCAGACTGATCTCGCCCGTCATGGCGACGTCCGAGCGCACCTTGCGCCCGGAGGCGAGCGAGGCAATGGCCGTCATCATGGTCACACCCGCCGATGGACCGTCCTTGGGGATGGCGCCGGCGGGCACGTGGATGTGCAGGCTCTTGTCCTCGAAGACGCGCGGGTCGATGCCCAGCTGGCTCGCATTGGAGCGGACGTAGCTGAGCGCGGCCATGGCCGACTCTTTCATCACGTCGCCGAGCTGGCCCGTGAGCACGAGCTGCGTTTCGCGGCTGGGCATCATCGCGGCCTCGATGAAGATGATGTCGCCGCCGACCGGCGTCCACACCAGGCCCGTGGCGACCCCCGGCCGGTCGATGCGCTCGGCCACTTCGGCCTGGTGCACCGGCCGGCCCAGCAGCTCGCGCACTCGGTCAGGCGTGATGATGGCTGGACCCGGCTGGCCCTCGGCGATCTGCTTGGCCACCTTGCGGCAAATGGTGGCCAGCTCACGCTCGAGGTTGCGCACGCCGGCCTCGCGCGTGTAGTTCTGGATCACGACCGCCAGCGCCTCGTCCGAGATGGTGATCTCCTCGGACTTCAGCCCGTTGGCGGCGATCTGCTTTGGCAGCAGGAAGCGCCGCGCGATATGGACCTTCTGCTCCTCGGTGTAGCCCGACAGCTCCAGGATTTCCATGCGATCGCGCAACGGCGGCGGGATCGGCTCCAGCGCGTTGGCGGTGGCGATGAAGAAGACCTTGGAGAGGTCGAAGGAGAGATCGAGGTAGTTGTCGCGGAAGCTGTGGTTCTGCTCCGGGTCCAGCACCTCCAGCAGCGCGGATGATGGATCGCCGCGCCAGTCCGCGCCGACCTTGTCCACCTCGTCCAGCATGAAGACTGGGTCGTTGGTGCCGGCACGGCGAATGGATTGGAGGATGCGGCCGGGCAAGGCGCCGATGTAGGTGCGCCGGTGGCCGCGAATCTCGGCCTCGTCGTGGATGCCGCCCAGCGACATGCGCACGAACTCGCGGCCAAGCGCGCGGGCGATGGAGTGGCCAAGGGAGGTCTTGCCGACGCCCGGCGGTCCTACGAAGCAGAGAATCGGCTCGCGGCTGACCGGCACCCCGCCCTCACCGCCGGTCTGGCTGCCCTGACGCTCCTCTTTGAGCCGGCGCACGGCCAGATATTCCAGGATGCGGTCTTTGACCTTCTCCAGGTCATAGTGGTCCTCGTCGAGCACCTGGCGGGCGTAGGGCACGTCGATCGGCTTGCCCGTGCTCTTGGACCACGGCAGCGAGACGAGCAGGTCGAGGTACGTGCGGATGACCGAGTATTCAGGCGAGGCGGCGGGCAGCTTCTCCAGCCGCGATAGCTCGCGCATCGCCTCCTTGTGGGCCTCCTCAGGCAGATTGGCCTGCTCGATCTGTTCGCGCAGCTGGTTGATGGTGGCGGCTTCGTCGCTCTCCTCGCCCAGCTCTTTCTGGATGGCTTTGAGCTGCTCGCGCAAGAAGTATTCGCGCTGGGCCTTGCCCATCTCCTCCTGCGCCTGGCTCTGGATCTTCTTGCCCAGCTCCAGCACTTCCAGCTCACGCGTGAGGAATGCGGTCAGCTTCTCCAGCTTCTCGCGCAGCGAGTCCAGCTCGAGCAGCTGCTGGCGCAGCGCCAGATCCATCTGCACGTTGCTGGCGATGAGATAGACCACCTGGCGCGGGTCGTCGAGGTTGAGCGCCGCCAGAGCCAGCTCATTGGGCAGGTACTGGACGAGGCTGACCATCCGCTGGAAGAGCTGAATGGCGTTGCGCTTGAG
This sequence comes from uncultured Ktedonobacterales bacterium, assembly GCA_964416775.1. GTDB lineage: Bacteria > Chloroflexota > Ktedonobacteria > Ktedonobacterales > JADMIN01 > CAYQFU01. The sequence goes on along the minus strand of CAYQFU010000196.1, from coordinate 3,053 downwards.
CGCCTCGATCTCCACATCCGATTCACTGCTCTCCGGCGAGAGGCGCACATGCGCCAGCAGGAACGGCTCCTCGGCGACGTAGTCGAGGATGGTGATGCGCTCCAGCCCCTGCACGATGACCTGAATCGTCCCATCGGGGATGCGCAGCAGGCGCGCGATGCGCGCGACCGTGCCGACGGAGAAGACGTCATCTGGGCCAGCCTGCTCGACGCTGGGATCTTTCTGCGCCACCAGGCCGATAAGCCGGTTGCCGCGCATGACTTCGTCGATCAGGCGAACGGATCGCTCCTTGCCCACGCCCAGGGGTGTGACGGAGAACGGATACACCACCGTTTCTTTGAGCGGCAGGATGGGGAGCACGTCGGGGATTTCCAGCCCTGGCTCCTCCGTCTCCTCCGCGCGCTCTGTGGTCGCCTCCGGCTCACGGACAAGCTCGGCCTCGACGATGGGACTGTCGCCAGGCGTCTCCTCGTCGCGCAGGGGCGTCTCTTCGTCATGCGCTGGCACCTCGGCGTCGCCGACGGGATGGTCGCCCTCTTCGGCGAGCAGCACCCCGCGGGTGGGCGGAGCGTCCTCACTCGCGCGCACGGGACCGCGCGCCGCGAATGGCAAACGGAATAGGTGATCAAGCATCACGCAAGCCTCCTCGCACGCCGCGCGTCACGTCTCCCCTTGCCTCCTTGGAGGAATGCGGGTTGAGGGGCATCATGCCGTCCTCTGCCTCCTCCCTGCCGATGGCAATCGGAAGGGGGGTCGGGGAGGTCAGGACTCCTCCCTCGGCTTGCAGTGGCTGAGAGGCGCTGGTCGTCCGCTTACCCGGTGTGATGTTGACGCGCATTTCGTTCGGCTGGGGGTTGACCGCTTTAGGCAGCGTCACCCGCAGGAAGCCGTTTTCGTAGCTCGCCTCCACACCGTCCCGCTGGACGGGACCAGGCAGCAGCACCTCAGCGCGGAATGGCCCGTAGCGGATCTGCGCCTCATGATAATAGACTTCCGCTCCGCCAGCCACATCGTCCTCACGCCGGCCCGTGACCACCAGGGCATCTTCGTACAGGGTGACCTCGATGTCCTCTTCACGCATGCCGGCCAACTCCATTTTGACCAGGATCGCATCGGTGGTCTCGTGGATGTCCGTGGCGGGACGCCACTGAGCCGTTCGCTGCGTGATGGAGTGGTGCGGGCTCTGCCGCAGCAGCTCGTCCATCAGCTCGCGGTAATGGCGTGTGAGGCTTTGCTGGCTGGATTGGTCTTCGCCAAAGTGGTAGGTGACGAGTTTGTAGCGTAGTCTCATTTGGATTCCACCTTAACTCTCCCTGGGATCGCCCTCAAGCGGCGGCCCAACACGCTGGCGTGGTGCTCTGGCGCGGTCTCCGACCGTCAGCTCATGCAAGCGCCTGAGTGTGTCGCCGTGGCGGCCCCGCGATGCGGTGCGCGGCGAGACGGGCCGGCGCCTCAGGGCTCGGATGTGGGCAAATCCTGTTCGCCTTCGGTCAGGGCCTCGTAGCATGACGAACAGAGCTGCTCGTAATCGGACACGTTGTCGAGGGCCGTGCCCGGAACGAGATGGGCTTCTTGCTTGGAGATCATCTTCGAGCAGCGTGAGCATTCGACATAGGTAATCGCGGTGGATGGGCTGATGGTGCGCATGGTCCCCAACACATCTTCTTCCATCGTGAACCCTCCGATCGCGCCCGCTGGCGGGCGGAACTGGTGAACCTCTGGGGTGAGACGGCGTGCGCTGGAACGCTGGCGCATGTCGCATAGATGCTCAGCAGATTATGACACACAGCCCCTGCGCTCGCAAACTGAGCGCAGGGGTAGGCCGCCCATGCCATACGTGCCGTCCTAGCATGCGCGCGCATGAGGCATGCCAGCGCATCGGCCGGGCGCTGGGAGATTGTGACATTATTGAGAGCCTGGCGACAAACCACGACCGGAGGACGAGCGCGGTACACCTGCCATCGGTGGCGCCCCTGGTGCCGTGTGTGAACGCGGGCCGGTCGAAGGCCTCGATACCGGGCGCGGCTCCGCACGTTTATACGATAAGGTCGAGAGAGGTCGAAAGAGGTCGCGGCAGCCAGCGGAGGAGCGCCCCACCATGGACGATCAGCGGCGGAGCCGGGGGACGAGCGAGGCGCCATATGGAGCGGATGGCGAGCGCTCAACGCAATGGGTCTCGCTGGCGGGCAGACTCACGCCGCGCGAGCGCCGGCCCGACGCCGGGCGAGACGGCAGGCCACCGCGCGGTCAAAGAAGGCTGTGGCTGATCATGGCGGGGGTGGCACTCGTGTTGCTGGTGGGTGTGGTCGTGCTCGCACGGCTGGCGGCCTACGGCCACGATCAGGCGGCGCAGCCGCGGACGGTCGCCAGCCGCTGGTGCGGGGCCATGCTGGCACACGACTACGCGTCCGCCTGGGCGCTGCTGTCCGCTGGCGTCCAATCAGGCCAGACGGCGGCGCAATTCGCCGCGCAGGCGCAGCTCCAGGAGAGCGTCGACGGCCGCGTGACCGCCTGCACGGCGGCTCCGGCCAGCGGCAGCGGCTGGGGCGCGGACCTCGGCTTCGCGTTCGCGCCGCCTGCGACAGTGACCATCGCCGTGCGCCTCACGCGTGCCCAGCTGGGCACGCGTGCGGGTGACGTGATGGTGTCGCGCCAGGCGGGCGAATGGCGTATCAGCGCCGTGGCGGATGCGCTGGAGGGCACGCCGCTTGGGCCGCTGCTGGTGGCCGATCACTTCTGTAAAGCGCTGGCCGCGGGCAACTACACGAGCGCCTACGGCGACCTCTCGGCGCACCAGACCAGCCTGGAGAAGAGCGCGGCCGGCTTCGCCGCTGAGGCGACGCATCCTGGCGGGGCCAGCTACGCGGGCTGTACGCCCAGTTACCGCGCCTACACGGTCAAAGGCAATACGGCGACGCTGGGGCTGACGATCAACATCCGCGTGGCGACCCATGCCGGCACGTCGGTGGTTCCTGTGGCCGGCCTCGCGACGCTCGTGTTGGAGCACAACGCCTGGAAGCTCGACGGGCTGGACATCACGCCGCCGCAGGGAT
>CAYQFU010000195.1:6039-10405 GCA_964416775.1 uncultured Ktedonobacterales bacterium | reverse complement strand
CGTCATCATTGGCGAGCGGGCCGCCGAAATCGTGCGGGCGGAGCATCGGCTGTAAGCCTCAGATGCACTCACCCACGTCCGTCACCAATGAGGTCAATGCCCAGCCGAACGGCTGAGAAGTCGCGCCGGTGTTGACCGGCCCAAACCAAAAACTGGGGGGCGGTAAGCTATGCGCCTACCGCCCCCCCATGGGATGCCAGGTTGTGATGGTGTGCTAGGCGGCGAGGGCCTGCGCCTTGTTGAGCAGACTGTTCGCCTGATCGATCCAGCTCTTGGCCTGCAGCTCGTCCAGCGCCTGGCCGTTGAAGGCGGCCGCGTTCAGCGCCGACTTGATCTTTGCGGCCAGCGCATTTCGCTGGCGGGTCAGGTCCTGGATTTGATTCTCGATGCCGGTGTAGGTCGAGTCGTCCACCGACGAGCCGCTCGCCAGCGCCCTCGTGGAGGCAGACAGGGTGTTCATCGCGAACTGCCCATACGACGCGTTGAGCTGTTCGTACACGTCGCTTAGCTGGCGCACCGTATCGCGATGCGCGATCAATGTCTGCGGCGTGGCCTGCGTCGTGAGCGCCTCGATCAGCACGCGGCCGTCCTGCACGTAATCGTCGTGCAGGCCGACCAACGCAAGGATGGTGGGTCGCAGGTTGGTGTGATCGGTCCACGTGGTGGCGTCGATCCCATTGTGCGCGATGCCCGGGCCGACCCAGCCGGACCAGGTGTTCCCGATCACCGACTGGACGTCACCGTGGTTCCAGGCGTACTGATAGTTGACGCAGACGTTCCCACCGCATGAAGGGGTATACGTCTGGAAATAGAAATCGGGGTTGCCGAACATCGTGAAGGTTGGCGTCCGCTTCGGGTCGGTGTTGATCATGTGCAGCGTCTGCTCCTCGACCGTATCGGCGAGGCGCTGCGCGATCGGCACCTTGGTACCACCCTGATAGGGGTCCCAGGCTGTCGCCGTCGCGGCTGACCGCTCGAGCGAGCGGACCGTTGCGTCGGTCCTGGCGGGCCCGTTCTGGTGGGTGGCGTCGCCGTTGACATAGAAGGTCGGCGCGTCGTCGAAGTGGATGTCGTAGCTGCCCGGGAGCAGCGCCTTGATGTTGGCGTTGACCTCGCCGATCTGGTTCTGCGCGCACGGTGTGGTCGGCGAGCAGTTGGCGTGGTTGTACACGAGGTTGCCATTGCCGTCAGGCGTGCCGACGTTGCCGGCGAAATGGTCGCCCTCGTCGGCCGTCACGACGAAGAGCGTGTTGCTCTTGTCGATGCCGTGATTCGCCAGATTCTGGAAGAACGCGGCGAACGCGGCGTCATAGCTCGCCAGTTGCGCCTTGTAGTCGGCCTCGCCCGGGCCCGACGCACGACCGAGTGCGTGATTGTCGTGCGCGTCTGAGATGTACGCGTACGTCACCGGAACTCCAGCCTCTTGCATCTGCTCGACGTAGCCGAGTGAGTTTTTCGCGAGCATTTGGTCGAAGCCCGGGAAGCCGCAGCCGGTGCTCCCGGAGATGTGCGAGAGGTCGGTGGCCTGCACGCAGGCATTGCCACCGGTGATGGCCGGATCCACATACTTGGCGCCGAAGAGCGCCTTGTAGCCGGCGTATCCACCTGGCTCAGTGGGCAGAGCGTCGTTCTGCGCATGAGTGTTATTGGAGCACTTGCTCGTGCTGGTCTGGGCGCAGTGGATCGCGATGCCGACGAAGTCTGTCGTCTTCTGCGCGGATGACTCCATCGCCTCCGGGGATGTCGGCCCGTAGACACTGGCGACATCACTCGAGTTGTTCTCGAACTCGATGTTGGCCGTGCCAACGCCGCCGACGTCGCAGCCAGCGCGGGTGAAGGGCACCCATGGGGCGGATGTCGTCGCACCCGTATCGGAGATCATGTTCGGCGCCGAGTCATTGGCTCCATCGACCGGGCTCGTCCAATACTTGAACGACGACGTGTAGGTGGGGATGCCGTTGTTCTGGTAGTAGTCGTAGCTATTCGAGACGGTCTGACCTGTGCGGTCAGGATAGAGGCCGGTCAGGCTGGACAGGATGCCGCCCGCGGTATGCGAGATGAGGATCGTGTGGTCGTTGGTGAAGACGGTGCCGTTCTGGGTGAGGAAGTTGAGGAGGTGCGGCATCTGCTCCAGATCCGAGGCCACGGACGGAAAATCGCGCGTGTAGTGCGTGTTGTCGAACTGCAAATAAATGACGTGCTTGATGGCGCTGTTGGCTGAGCTCAGCTGGCATCCGGCTGCCGCCGGGGCGGCTGTCGCCTTCAGCGACATAGGAATGATCACTGCGCCCAGCAGCGCGATCCCAAGCAGCGCCACTGTCGCCACGCGAGCGACAGTGCTTGACCACAGGTGCGTGAGTCGGTGCATCGTTCTCTCCCGAATCTCTCCCCATTACGGGGTGAACCCCTCGCGCGAGCGGCAGGTCGAGCGCGCCGGCCGTGTCGCGCGACATCGGGCATGGGTCCGGAGGCGCACAGGCAGGCTCGCCGTGCGCCCCGGTCCTCATGAGCTCTACGAAACGCGAAGCATTCAGCTTACCGCGCTACTATTGCGGCTCGCCGGTGCTGGGATTCAAGAAGAGCTTGCTCCCGCCGGACTCATTGCCCTTGGTGAGCATGCCGTCAAGGCTGCCCGCCAGCTTATCGAGCGACTGGTTGCCGATCTGGCCCAGATTCCAGTTGTCCTCGATGAACCGCAGAATTGACGTCTGGTCCGTCACCGAGTGATCGACGAAGTTGTGCCGGGCGAACGGCGAGATGACCAGCAGCGGCTGGCGCGGGCCGTAGCCGCAGCGGTCCTGATACGCCCCAGCGGGAGCAGTGCCACACTGACCCACGCCAGAGAGCGCATCGTAGCTGGGATCGTTAGATTGGCTCACAACCGGGGCCAGCGCGTGATCGTACCAGCCATCCGAGTCATCGTAGGCGATGATAACGGCCGTGCTGTTCCAGTCCGGTGTCTTCTCCAGCCGGTTGATCGTGCTGACGAGGAAGGACTGCTCGTCCAGCGGGTCGGAGTAGCCCGCGTGGCCGTCCTGATAGGCTGCCGCCTTGAGGAAGCTGACTGCCGGCATGTTGTTGGCATTCACGGCCGCCCAGAAGTCGCTCAGGTCGTACTGGTGATTCGCCTGGTCGCCCTGATGGCCGATCAGCGTAGTGGAGGTCGGCGCCAGGTGATGCGGGTTCGCGGTGGAGGCGTAGTATTGGAAGGGCTCGTGATGCCCGATGTAGTCGGTGACCGAGGCGCCGACGATATTCGGGTGCGTCGACGCGCATGTGGCGACGCCGTTGGTGACGCTCGTCGGTCGGAAGCCACCCTGGAACCAGCCCCACGTCACGCCCTTGGCATTTAGCAGATCGCCGACGTTCGTGCCCGTCATGCTGACGCGCGTCGAGTACGACGCGGCGCAATCGTCCAGCTCGGGACCCGGGTCACCGATCACCGTTTGATTGGACACGGTGTTGCTGTAGTTGGGGCTGGGAAGGCCGCCGTGGGTCGCCCCGTGGGTCTGCCCAGAGATCAGATTGAGCGCGCCGACCGTCGACGGTCCGTAGTTCGTGCTGAACGAGTTGTCGCTCATGGCGAAGTGCTGTGCGTAGTTCCACAGCGCCGTCACGGTGTTGCCGTCATAGTAGTCCATGACGATATTCTTGCCCAGGTTATAGTCGTACGGATTGGTGGGGGTGCAGCTTCCGCCGGCCGTCTGGACGAACTGGTCCATCAGGCCGTGGTCGACGGCTTTCTGCTCATCGGCGTAGCGGTGGTTCATGTCGCAGGTCATGGCTTGCGACCGATCCAGGCGCTGGGGATTCGCGATGTTGGCGTTCTGAGTGAGCAGCGCCGGTGACGGCCCGTTCACCGACGGGGTGCCGGGAAGCGCGTTGAAGCTCGGTTCACCGGCTGCATTCTTCGCGTTGGGGTAGGTCGCGAAATAATGGTCGAAAGACACGTTTTCCTGGAAGATGACCACCACATGCTGAATGCGCGCGTTCGCATTGGACGATGCGCCACTGTGCGCCAGTGCCCACAGCGGGCCGGCCACTGCCGCGGCAGCGACCAGCCCGGCCACCATGACTACGGCAGCCGTGATGGCCACTGGGCGATACAGTCTCATTGCGGTCTCCTCTCGTCGCACTTTGCTGAACGTGGTAAATGAGCCGGCACACGCTGACCACTGGCGCGGCGCGCGATTGCGCTTGCCGTCCAGCGAACCTGTAGCCGAACTCAGTGCGGTGCCCCATTAATGCAGAGACACCGCACCAGAATATAGCGGCCGTCTGTGATCACGGTATTAAATGGCATTTAAGGTTGTGTAAAACCATGGTGACGGCGTAACTCTTCGCGCATCGCGCAACTGGCAGCCCA
>CAYQFU010000195.1:2768-5939 GCA_964416775.1 uncultured Ktedonobacterales bacterium | reverse complement strand
ATTCAACCGCCGGCCCCTACGCCGATCACTTCACGGTATCGGCACGTGCTAAACTAATCCAGAAGTTACGGCTGGGATCGCGCATGCGGGGACGGTTGTCTCCGCGACGGACGGGTGTTGGTTCGGCACGCTTCCCACGGCAGACCCGGTTACCAGAGGAGCACGCAGTATGCAAGCAACTCCTGCGGATGGGGGCGACTTCGAGCTCGCTCTCGATCTGGCCGCAATGGCGCTGCCTTGCCTCGCGTTTGCCTGGGATGGATTCGTGCGCAAGCGGACACTGCTGCAGGTGGTGCCTGTTGGCGGGCGCTCGGTGACCATCAAAGGCGTCGCGTCGCTCCTCGGTGGGATTCTTGCCCTCGCGCTCGCGCTGGGCTCACTGTATGTCGCTCTGGGTCTCTATCTACTGGGAAGTGCGCGGTGTCATAGCTCATTCTCCTGCTTGATGGGCTCGGTCGAACTACCTGCCTGGGGCTGGTTCGGTATTTGCACAGGCTGGTTTGTGTTCGTCTGGCTGCGCATGGGTGACCCCCACAAGCGCGTCTTGGCCTATGGCATATGGTACCGAGAGGACAAAGTGGCGCGCCTGGTCGCCCAGCATCTCGGCAACCGCGGGCTCGCGCCCATCCCGGCGGAACAGCTCTATACCCTCGAGAGCGATCTCGTGAGTCTGATGCATGAGCGAAGTTGGGTGGTCAATGGACGGGCGTGGCTCGACGGCGGTCAGAAGCGGACGGCCGTCGAGGTGCCTCCAGACGAGATGCTGCAGATCGCCCTTCGCGAGCCTGCGTACCATCATGCGACCGGCTCAGAGCGTGAGGCCATTCGCTTCTTGTTGGAGTACTTCCTTGCGCAAGCGCGACGGGCCGAGCAGCTGTCTCCCATATGGCGCTGGTGGGTCGGCACCGCCCAGATCGGGAAGGGGATGGTCTACGGGCGACGCGCCACCTGAAGCTCGGGAACGCGTAGCTGACCGTGAGCTCAGCGGGGGCGTGTGACCAGCGAGCAGAACCCACCCAGCCCCATCGCTGGTCGCACTGGCCTTACCTGGTCGCACTGGCCTTACCTGGTCGCACGCGGTTGGACCCGCCGTCTCGGCCTCGTTGGCTTGCGTCCGCTATCTCCTGGCTGTTGTCGCCGTCCCGGATCCGTCCGGCAGCGCGTTCCGGCTCCGCGCCGGCTGTTCGGTCGCGAGCGCCGGTGTGCCCCACGCTTGCGTCACGTTGCCCCGGCGCAGCGTCCACAGCGGCGAGCCCGCGTTCGCGTATTCGCCGCGCACCGCCCGCCACCAAATCGCGTAGTACGCTCCCGCGAACACTCGGCCGGCGAGCAGCCAGACGAACAGCCCCGCCGTGGCCAGCAGCCCGATGAGCGCCACCAGCGGCTTGGCCGGCACGGACAGGAGAGGTCCCGATGCTCCGGCGCCCTCGCCCGACGACGCGCCCACCGCCTGGCTGGTCGCCACTCCCACGCCCTGGTGGTACGTCATCTCGCCGCCGAAATATCCCGTCAGCGACAGCGTGGTCAGCAGCACCAGCGTGCAGGCCAGGTACACCAGCGCCCAGCGCCCCTGTATACCCTCCGCGGATAGAAAGCGCACGGCCACCAGCGACACGGCGATGGCCACCGTCAGCAGCGCGAAGCTCTGGTGGTTCGCCAGCAGTGTCGCCACCGTAGCGTCCCCGGACACGTGATCCGGTCCGGTGAGCGCCGCCACCCCCGCTCCCATGGCACCCAGCACCAGAGTGTAGAATCCCGCGCGCGTCAGGTTGGGGTGCCGCAGCCAGTAGCCAAACCAGTCCAGTGCCACACTGGCGAAGATCAACGCGATAGGGAAGTGCACGATCATCGGATGCAGCAAGGGCCGCAGATCATTGATTAGACTTCCGTGCATGCTCGCTCACCACTCCCATCCGGTCCAGGTCATGCCGCATCAGCCAGTTCGCGTTCGGCTCGTGCCCTGCCCCGCTTCAGCTCAACACGATATCACCATTGCTCTGCACCGTCACTGGTACTGCTGTCAGAGGGGTACCCGCCGGACCCTGGAGGACCGCCGCCTGGTTCGCCGGATCGAACACGGCGCCGTGACACGGGCACAGGAGGTCTTTGCTGGCCGGATCATATTGCACCGGGCACCCAGCATGCGTGCACGTCGCATCGAACGCCACGAACTGCCCATTCGACAGGTGGACTACTACGCCTGGATCACCATTGCTCGGAATCGTGAACGTGGCCGCCGAATTCACGGGCACATCGCTCGACTTGGCAATGACGGTGCTGCCTGACGCCGAGCCGGTCCCCGGAGTGCTGGTCCCCGTAGCTCCGCTGCCGCCCGTGCCGCCGTTGTCGACTGGCGTCGTAGGTGCTGCCGGGCGAAACGCGCCCCACAGCCACGTCACGCCTAGCACGCCGACGACTCCGCTGGCGACCCCCAGCAGGAAATTGCGCCGGCTCTGTGCTTGCTGCTGACGTTGCGCCCATCGCCCATTGTGACGTACGCCTGATCGGCCCGCGGCCGCCCCCACGCGCCCCACCCGCGCCGCGGACGCGGTGCCAGGTGCCAGCACGCCCTCGCCGACGCCTACGGGCACGGACACGGCGAACGCCAGCGCCATCACGGTCCGGCGCGCACCCTCGCTCCACCGCCAGCGTGCGGCCACCTGACGCGCCGCTTCCTCGTCGAGATTGGGCAACCCCGCGTGCGGCGCCAGTAGCATCGCCAGCCATGCGAAGGTGAACACGATGTCCGCGCCGTAGAAGTACGGGTAGACCCTCCAGCTGGCTGAGAGAAAGAACATCAGGCTCAGCAACATGCCGAAAAATGCCGCCGGCCTGGCGAGCAGTCCTACCAGCGCCCCCAGTCCGATGGCGATCTCTCCGTACGCGATCAGTCCGCCGAAGAACGACGCGTGGGGCAGCGCCACGTGTAGCAGCAGCCCACTAATCGGCGAGCCATGCGCGAACGACTGAATCTGCTTGCCGATGTACCCCGTCGCCTTTGGATTGAAGAACTGCGGATCGGTCAGCTTCTGAATCCCGGCGTAGACGAAGGTTACAGCGAGAAAGAGCCGCAACGGCGCGAGCGGCCATCCTGGTCCCACGGGGACACCGAAGAATGCCGGCTGCTCCGCGTCTGTCACCGGGCTGGGGCCGCCGCCTGGCCCGCCGCCT
>CAYQFU010000195.1:0-2668 GCA_964416775.1 uncultured Ktedonobacterales bacterium | reverse complement strand
CCGCCGCCTGGCCCGCCGCCTTGCGCGGGCGGACTTCCTGGTCCACCCACCGCGCCCGTCTTTGTCGTGGTCGGCTGCCGCACGCGCGGCCCTTCCACCCCTCGCCCGCGCTGATTGAGATCGTTGGCGGGTTGTCGCCGTGAAACCCTCTCCGCGCGCGTTTCCTCCACGCTCATGTCATGCTCCTGCCCAGGGTCGTGCGCCAGACCTACGTGCGCCCCGTCAGTATATCAAGTGTGGATGAGAGCGCCATGGCAGTTCCGTGAGAGACTTCCCAGAATGTGGGAGACCTCCTCTGGCCAGGTGCTACAATGACGGCAATGGCCACCGGTCGGTCCCGCGTGAAGGGCGGCGTGCCACGTTGTGCGGCTGGTAGCCCTCTGGTGGGCGGAGGAGAGAGACGTTGTGCGTGTGTTGGTGGTGGAAGACGAACGCAAGCTAGCGCGGCTGGTGGCACGTGCCCTGGCAGAAGACCGTCACACCGTGGACCTCGCGTTCGACGGCGATGAGGCCATCGAACGGGCGAATTCTGGCATCTATGATGCCATCGTGTTGGACGTCATGCTGCCCGGACGCAGCGGCATAGACGTCTGTCGCTGGCTGCGTGCGCACGACATCACCACGCCGGTCCTGATGCTGACCGCACGCGATCAGATCGAGGACAAAGTGGAAGGGCTCGACGCTGGCGCCGACGACTATCTGACCAAGCCCTTTGCTTTCGAAGAGCTGCTGGCACGCCTGCGTGCCCTCCGCCGTCGCGCCACCTCGGCGCCAGACGGCGCCACCAGTCCAACCGAGTTGCGCGTGGGCGACCTCGTGCTCGATCTCGTGCGGCACGAGGCTCGCCGCAGCGACCGTGCCATTGCGCTCACCACGCGTGAATTCGCCCTGCTCGAGTTGCTGATGCGCCATCCCGGTCGGCCGCTCGGCCGCACGCAAATCGTGCTCAGCGCCTGGCCTGACGATTCGGAGGCCACCAGCAACGTCGTGGACACGTATGTCCACTACCTCCGCGAGAAGATCGATCGCGGCTTTGCCCACCCCTTGCTGCATACCGTACGCGGCGTGGGATACGTCATTCGCGCATAGAGGAGCATCGCACCGTGCCCTCCGCCAGTTCACCGCATCACCCAGTCACCTCACGACCCGCGCCCTTCGCCTCCGTGCGCCGCCGGCTCGTCGCCTGGAACATCGGCGTCCTCTGCGCCATTTTGCTTGTCGTCGCCGTCAGCGTCGCCGTGATCCAGTCACGCTCCGTCGTCTCGCAAGTGGACACGCAGCTTCGCAGCCAGGCGCAGCGTGTCCTCCTGGACGGCCGGCTGGGTGAGGATCTGTCTGAGGCCCAGGCGGGTCTTACAACCACGCCTCCGTCCACACCTCCGACTCCGGCCGCGGACGAAACCACGGATCCGTATGAGGCCAGCGAGAGCCCCAACGTCTTCTCGCTGTTGCTGGATGCGAACGGACACGTGTTGCGTGCGACCCAGGACGTCCAGGCACTTGGTCTGCCCGACATGGCCGCCGTCTGGCCTGTGCTCACCGGCACGGCACAGAGCACCCTCGTGACATTGGACCAGCCAGTAGCCAATCACAGCGATGGCCACTTCCGGCTCTACACGGTGCCAGTGCGCCAGAACGGTCATATAGTAGGGGTCCTACAGGTGGGCACCTCTCTTGCGCCGCGCAATGCCCAACTCCGCGATTTCCTGGTGTTGCTCGCGCTCGCCGGTGGTGCCGGCGTGGTGCTAGCGGCGGCGGGCGGTCTCTTCCTGGCGCAGCGTGCTCTGGTGCCGGTGCAGACGGCGTTCGAGCGCCAGCGTATCTTCGTCGCCGATGCTTCCCACGAGCTGCGCACCCCGTTGAGTTTGATGCGGGCCGAAGCCGAGCTGCTGATGCGCGGACTGGAGAGCCGTGCCCGTGCTGTTGTCGCCGGGACCGCGGCAACCGCTGCCCATGCGACGACGTCTGCTGCCCGCGCGACGACGATTGCTGCCCGCCGCCAGGCACCACTGGACTCGCTGGCCGACGGCGACTCCACGCCCGCTGAGGTGGGCGAATGGGCCGAGATGGCTCGCGATCTGGTCGCCGAGGTGGACTATATGAGCCATCTCATCGACGATCTCTTGCAGCTCGCCCGCATGGATAGCGGCGCCGAACACCTGCACCGGGAGATCGTGGACGTGGCCGCGCTGATCGAGGCCACGTGCCGCTCCGCCCAGCCGGCCGCCGCGCAGCACGGCCTGCGGCTGAGCTACCAGTACGGTCAGGCGCCCGAGCAACAGACACATCCTGGTGCCCATCCGGATGCATCCGCAGCCGCGGCTTCACCCAACGGCGCACCATCTCCCTCGTCCACAGGCGGGGTGTCACCCAACGGCGCATCATCTCCCTCGTCCGCAGTCGCGGGCTCACTCGACGGCGCACCATCTCCCTCGTCCACTTCCGGCGGCGGACTGTGGGTCTGGGCCGATCCTGATCGCCTGCGCCAGATAGTGCTGATTCTGCTCGACAACGCCCTGCGCTACACGCCCAGCTCGGGCGCCATACAGGTCGTCTGCTGGCGCGACCGGACGACCCCCGCGCCTGCCGGATCCATCGTCCTCGAAGTGCGCGACACCGGGCCAGGCATCGCGCCCGAGCACCTCTCTCGCCTATTCGACCGCTTCTA
>CAYQFU010000194.1:0-10503 GCA_964416775.1 uncultured Ktedonobacterales bacterium | reverse complement strand
GTGCACTGTAGAGACAGTCCAGCAAGGCTCATACCGCAGCCGGAAGTCGAAGCACGGCCAGCCGCCTGGATGTGTTCCCGGCCCTGATCTTGCCGCGCGTGCCAGGTGACGATATTCCTGCGCGAGTGGGCACCAGAACGAGGACAGAAGCGCATGAGACAGATACCCGCACCCGGACTGCCACGGGTCGTCATCGTTGGCGCGGGCTTCGGGGGCCTGGAGGCCGCCCGCGCGCTGGGCAACGCGCCGGTGAGCCTCACCGTCGTCGACCGCAACAATTACCATCTCTTCCAGCCGCTCCTCTACCAGGTCGCGACCGCGGATCTCGCGGTATCCGACATTAGCGCGCCCATTCGCCGGGTGCTCTGGCGGCAGTGGAACACCGAGGTGCTGATGGCCGAGCTCGTCGACGTGGATTTGGACGGCCGGCGCATATTGCTGCGGCACCGCGTGGGACACTATGACCGCTGGGAGCCGTATGACTTCCTCATCCTGGCGACCGGTGCCCAACAGAGCTACTTTGGGCACGATGAGTGGGAGCGCGTGGCCCCAGGGCTGAAATCGGCCTCCGCGGCGCTGACCATCCGGCGCAAGATCCTGAGCGCCTTTGAGGAAGCTGAGATGGAGCCTGACGCCGCCACGCGCGAGGCGCTGCTCAACTTCGTGCTGGTAGGTGGCGGTCCCACAGGCGTGGAGATGGCCGGCGCGATTGCGGAGCTGGCCCATCATGCCATCGTCTGCGACTTCCGCCATATCAACTCGGCCGCGTCGCGCATCATCCTGGTGGAGGCGCAGCCACGCATTCTGGCCACATTCCCTCCAGAGCTTGCCCGCTCAGCCCATTGCCACCTGGAGAAGCTGGGCGTCGAGATCCACACCCAGGCACGCGTGGAGCACGTAGACGAAGACGGCGTCGTCATCGCGGGCCAGCGACTCCCAGCCAAGACAGTGATCTGGACGGCGGGCGTGCAAGCGTCGCCCGTGGGCCAGTGGCTCGGCGTGCCGACGGATCACGCGGGGCGTGTCGTGGTGCAAGGTGACCTCTCGGTGCCGGGCCACCCCGAACTCTTTGTGATCGGCGACGTCGCCAACCCCAAGGTGCGCGGCAAGCAGCCTCTTGGACTGGCGCCGGTCGCCATCCAGCACGGGAAGTACGTGGCGCGGGCGGTGCGCCGGCGCATCCAGGGCCGCCCCATCCGCCGCTTCAGATATCGCGACAAGGGGAGTCTGGCTGTCATCGGGCGGTCGTTCGCGGTGGCGGATTTGCCGCCCAGGCTGCGCTTCGATGGCTTTCCGGCGTGGCTGGTCTGGCTCTTCGTCCACATACTGTACCTGGTCGGCTTCCGCAACCGCCTGGTCGTCCTGATTCAGCTTGCCTGGTTCTTCTTCACGCGCCAACATGGCGCGCGCATCATCGTGCTCGACGACACGCCCGCGCAGGCGCGTCCGGCCAGTGGCCGTCTTGCGCCGGAGTGGGAGACGCGCGTGGCGGCCGCCAGCGGCGATGGGGAGCGGGAACGGCGCGGCGCGGTCGGCGGCGACGCACGCTGACCATGATCAGCCCCACGCCCCGATATACCCGATAGCTGCGATCGGGCAGCACTCGGACGAGCTGGGGGCGCCGCCAGCGTCACTGGTAGGCGCCCCTCAGCGCGTACGGCGGCGGTCAGCGCTTACGGCAGCCGGAAGCGTAGGATGTGATAGTGAGTGGGGGGCTCATAGAACGTGCCCTTTGGCTGTGGGGTCGTGTGGAACGTGGTATTGGTCACCCACAAGGTATCCTGGTCGCCAGCAGTCGTGATCACGAGGCTATTCAGTCCCTGTTCGAGCGCCGGAGTGAGCTGCCGCCAGGTGGGGGCGCCGAGCTTCCAGGCGTAGAGCGTCACACTGGCGTTGGTACCCACACCGAAGGGGTTCCAGGGCACGGCCATCGCGCCGAAGTCTGGCACACAGGCGACCACGATGGAGCCATCTGACAGCGTACCCAGGAGACCCGGGTACGTGCGCAGCCGTGTTGGAATCCCGGCCGTGGGGGCACTTTGCCACGTATGCCCACCGTCCGTGCTGGCCTTCAGGTCGTCGGCCAGATACGAGCTGTATGGATAGCGCTCGCCTGTTACCCTGTCGACCGTGTACCCCGTGATGCGTGGCGCGTTCAGGTAGAGTAGCGGCTGAGCCGGGTCCGTGGTCGCTACTGTCACGAGTCCGTCGTCGAAGGGCGTCGGCAATTGGCCGACGCGATGCCAGGTGGCGCCGACGTCGTCGCTGCGCCAGAGCGTCAGCGTGGCGGCGGAGTAGCACCTGACATTGCCTGGGGAGGTGACGGCGAAGACAGTATTGCCCGTTGGTGAAGCAGCGTAGTCCTCGATTTGGATGCCCTGCGCGGCGAGCCCGTCATCCGCCGTGTGCCAGGTGGCGCCGC
Source organism: uncultured Ktedonobacterales bacterium (assembly GCA_964416775.1). GTDB lineage: Bacteria > Chloroflexota > Ktedonobacteria > Ktedonobacterales > JADMIN01 > CAYQFU01. The sequence continues at coordinate 8,081 of CAYQFU010000194.1, read as the reverse complement.
CGTCCTCGCTGGCGACGATGCGGACGCAGGAACTGTCCGAGCCGTAGATCGCCGAGTAGAGTCGGGCACCCTGTGCATGGAGTGCGGCAGCCTCGTCACCTTGCAAGTAGGGCATCGCAGGAGGTCTGAGTCCCATGAGCGTCTGCTGGGGAACGCCATAGTCGGGCGTGACCAGCGGGACCCAGGTAGCGCCGCCGTCCGTGCTCCGGTACTGCGGCTGACACGGCGCCTGGTAGTGTACATATTGGGCGAAGGGAGCAGGACAGGAGAAGCTCTGGTGCATAGGTGGCGGCAAGTTCATCTGTAAGATGACGGTATGCGCATCGAGCGGGCTGACGATGAAGACCACCTGGGTAATCAGGGGCTCCACACCCGTGTCGCCTGGGACGGGATTGGGCAGGGTGTGCCAGGTGGCGCCCGCGTCATCGCTGCGCCGGAGCACGACCTGTGCGTTGTGTTTGGCCTGATCAGTGTACTGGATGTAGGCTTCGTAGACCACCCGCGGATCGCTCGGCGCGACGACGGGGTATTGATTTCTCGCGACATCGCTGACGGTGACGACGTCCAGCTGGGACTGATCCGTCCAAGCGGTATCGGGTGATGGGGTCGCTGTAGCTCTGGGCCCAGCTACGGTGCGTCCACGGTGCACGCCGGGCGCCTGAAGCGCGAAGACGCCGACGATCAGGGTAACGACGGCGACCATTGCGGCGACGCTGGCTAGTCCAGCCAGGCGGACGGGCACACGCACTGAGCCGGTGCGCCCGCGAGCAACGGCGGCCAGGCTGGGTACAGGCTGCGACGGCAGGTCATCCAGCACGGGGGCCTGCTCGATGCTGTCGATCGGCTCCACCACGCCGCGCGAGAGCGTGTGGACGGCGGCATCGAGCGCGGAGGTGGAGGGCAGCGATGCGCGCCAGGTGACACCATCGGCGGCGAGCCAGTCGACAAGCGGCTTGACATCGGCGGGCAGGGAGACAAGGTCGTGGTCGATGAGTGGGTCGTGGTGCATCTCGGACATCATTTGCCCCTTTCGTGCGTAGACCCGGTGGGGATATGGTGCGTCAGCGTGGGCGAGATCGAGGGCGCGGCGAGGTGCTCACGCAGCAGCAGGAGCGCGCGCCGCAGGCGAGTGCGCGCTGTGGCAGGTGGGATGTCGAGTGTCGCGCCAATCTCAGTCGCGTCCATGCCAGCGTAGAAGCGCAACGCGACCACGTGGCGCAGATCGGTATCAAGCCTGGAGACGGCACGGCGGAGGTCGAGCGCATTCGCGTGACTGGCGGTGCCAGGACCTGAGCGTGCGAAGGGGTCGTCCACGGCGCCGTGCTGTAGATCGTGGGATTCGCCTTCTGGGAAGAGGCCAGGGGAAGGGGAGCCGGTCAGATCGAGCGGGACGGTGCGGCGTCGGTGGGTGCCGAAGTGGCCAGCCTGCCAGTTGCCGCAGACATTGGCGGTAATGCGCAGCAGCCAGGCGCGCACGGCTGCCTCGTCACGCAGCGTGGCCCAGCCGCGCCAGGCGTGCAGCAGCGCCTCCTGGACGGCATCCTCGGCGTCGTGTGGTCCGACGAGCACGGCGGCGGCACGGAGCATGACGCCGGTATGGGGCGTCACCAGGACGGCGAAGCACTCACGCTGCATGCCGATGTCTCCTATCGCGGCCATCACACCCCCTATCGCATGCATCCATGTGTGGTCTCTCTTCTACAACGGCGCCGAGGCGGCGCCGTGACCTCTGTGTCCTTGCGGCGGACAGATCTCGCGCGAGATGGCACGTGGTAGCTGTGCCATTCATCTCCTGGCCCAACGTGCGGAGCAGCCGCTATAAATAAGGACAGAATGAGTGCGGCGAAGTGTTTTGCAAGTTGGGGCAACGTTACATCTGATATTGGATTCTGGTGATCGCTTCCGCTTTGCGTAGGGGCGTCCGGTGGACGCCCGCCCGGCGCGGACGCAATGGTGCAACCGGATTTGGTATGACGCCTGAGCGCGATCGAGAGAGTGAGAGGCAGTCCGTGTTGTACTGGCCGCGGGACGAACTGGCCTCGGGGGTATAGAGGCGTGGGCTTCATGATCGGCACAGGATCGCCACATGGCTAACTTGGTGCCGTATGTTTGCCTGGTTAGGCGAGATTACACACCATAACGCGTCCGGGGCACACAAAGGCGCTGCGCCGTGACGTCACGCCGGGCACACCAGCAGGAAGGGGCACGCCTGGCAGGTGATCGGGTCGGGCCGGGCCGGATACGCGCCGCTCTCCATACCGGCCAGCGCTTCGACCAGAGACTCGCGCAGCCGCTGCTGGCGCTTGGGGTCCAGCCGCACGCGCTCCAGCTCACCGGTGGTGAGGTTGTGCTGATAGAGCTCGGCGGGGGCCGTGCGGCGATCCTGTTCTGCTGCCAGCGCATAGAGCAAGGAGCGCAGGTCGGCCGGCGACGCGGTGGCTGGGCCACGTCCCAGCCGATGGCGCACGAAGCGCACAGGCGCGCGCGTGGAGATGGGTTGCGCATCCGCGGGCGCCGCATCGGGTGGCGCCACGTCCGCCGCGATGGGCGCGCGCACCCCGCCGCGCGGCTCGGGCACCGTCCGCTCGCCTTCGACCCGATCCAGCGTCACCTCGATCTCGCGTCCTCCCACGCGCACCACCACGCGCTCCTCCAGCCGCGCGGCTAGCGGCATCGGCGCTGGACGCGGCATCTCGCCGGTGGGTTGCGCATCGGCGCGCGCATCAGTATCTGGGAGAGTAAGCGGCGTGGGGAACAGCTCGTCGCGGTCTGATTGGGTGGCGACATCGGCTCCCTCCGGCAGCGGCAGTCCGCGCTCGCGCGCCAGATCGAGCCACGCGCGCTCGACAACGCGCTGGCCGTGCCGGCGATAGAGGGCGCCAAAGGGACCATCCGGATTGACCCGGCGGTCGGGGACGGACAGCTCGCTCCCCTGGGCGGCAGCGGCATCGGCGGCGACCGCCGCGCGCCAGTGGCGCTCGAAGAGCGCGCGCGCCTCGGGCAATGTGGGCGGCGCCACTGCCTGTGTCCGGTCGTGTGCCGGCGTGTCGGTCGCGGCGAAGCGCGCCTGCAGATCGCGCAGCGTCTCGTGCAGGCCGCGGCGCAGTGTGCCCAGACCCACCTCGCGCGGACGCAGCTGGTACACATAGCGGTAGGCGTACTGGCGCGGGCAGCGCTGGTACGTCTCGATGGCGCCGACGCGCAGCGGCTCGTCCTGCGGCGGACCCGGCTCGACGTCGGCCGGCGTCGCGATCGCGGCGGGCGCGTGCTCCTGTGCCGCTGGCTGGGCGGCGGACGGCCAGCGCACGCGCTCGACGCCGGATTGCGTGTCGGCGTCGAGGGCCATGAGCGGGCGCAGAAAGGGCGATGGAGAGCAGCGGCGCCGGCCATAGCGCTCGGCATGGCTGATGACCAGCTCGTCGCGTGCGCGCGTGATGGCGACGTAGAAGAGGCATGCCTCCTCGGCGAGGTGCGTCGCGGTGGCGTCGCGCGCCTCTATGCTGGCCTCCTCGCTGAGCCCAGCCGGCGGCGGTGTCGGGTCGCCGCGCCGCTGAGTGGGGAAACGGCCGTCCCCCAGGCCGGGGAGATAGACGATGGGGAATTCGAGCCCCTTGCTGCCGTGCACGGTGAGCACGCGCACGCCATCGGCCGCTGACCCCAGCAGATCGTCGGCGTTGCCGCCCACATCGCGGCCCAGTGCGGCGAGCACGCGCACGTAATCCACGAATTCATCCCACCTGGCGCCCCCCACCTGAGCGCGGCCGAGGCCCGGATCGGCGCCACGACGCTGATCCTCGAAGGCGCGCGCCAGCGTCAGCAGGCGCGCCAGAGTGGCGGCCTGCAGCCGGCCCTCAGGTGAGGTGGCCGTCAGGGCACGCTGGCCCAGGCCGGTCAGCGCGAACATGTAGCGTGATAGGCCAGTGGCGACGTCTGGCGCCAGCCAGAGCTCGTCGAGGATCTCGCCCAGGCGGAAGAGGCTGTCCAGCCCGTGGGGCGAGATATCCGGCACCTCCGTGAGGATGCTGCCGCCGTCGAGCAGCAGCTCCACGGGCGACTCGTGGCGGGCGTGCGCCTCTCGCAGCACCACGTGCGCCTCGGCTCGGGAGAATGCATGGTCGGGAATCGCCCCGGCGCGCAACAGCCCCGCGCCGCTGCCGTCCACCAGCAGCAGTACGACCGCCAGCACGTCCTTCACCAGCGGTTGATCGAGCAGTGGAGTGACGACGCGCGCTGCCAGACCGGCGTCGTCCAGCGCGGCGGCCACGCGCTGGCATTGGCGGCGCGTGCGGCAGAGCACGGCCTGGTCGCCGAGCGCGTAGCCGCGGGCCACGCGCGCCTGGATGGCTGCCACCAGCCCCGCCAGCTCCGCGGCTTCGTCCGGCGCCGTGGCCAGCGTGATGGCGCTTCCCTGCGGTGGCCGCTCCTCCCCCGCCGCGGTGGCTGTGGGCGCCGTCTGATAGCCGGCTTCGAGCACGGCGCGCTCCCGCTCATCCAGGAAGGCGCCGGCGACGGCCGCTGCCGCGCGCAGGATAGGTGGACGCGAGCGGTAGTTGGTGCCGAGCGAATACGTGTGCGCGGTGGGATACGCCTCGGCGAAGCGTGCCAGGTTGGCGGGCGAAGCCCCGCGAAAGCGATAGATGGCCTGGTCGGCGTCGCCGACGGCCCAAAGCTGCCCATCCGGGCCGGCGAGCACTTGCAGCAGCACTCCCATAGCACGGTTGATGTCCTGGAATTCGTCTACCAGCAGGTGCGGATGGCGCGCGCGCAGCTCGGCCAGCACATCGGGCTGCTCAGTCAGCAGCCGCACCGCCAGCCGGATGAGATCGCCGAAGTCGGCATTGCCGGCTTCCGTGAGGGCGCGCTGGTAGGCGTCGTACACCCGTGCCACCTCATGCGTGCGGCCCGCGGCGGCGCGCTCCTCCGGCGTGCGGGCCTGCTCGCTCATCGTGCTGGCCAGCGCCGCATAGCGCGCGGGATCGGCCAGCTCATCCTTGGCGCGCGAGATGGCGGCGAGCAAAGCCGGAAAGTGCATTGCCGGCGTTGCCAGCGGTTGATAGTGGGGCAGCACCAGATCCCCGGCCACCTGGCGCAGCAGCAGATAGCCCTCGGCCTCGCTGATCAAGCGGTAGTCGGCGCGCAGACCCACCAGGGGAGCGTAGCGCCGCAGCAGATCGCCGCAGAAGGCGTGGATGGTGCTGACGGTGGGCCGGCTGGACGGATGGGCCTCTTCCGCCGTCGCGAGCAGAGCGTCCAGCCGCTCGCGCATCTCCTGTGCCGCTTTGTTGGAGAAGGTGAGGGCGAGGATGTGCGCTGGGTCCACGCCGCCATCAAACACGAGATGCGCCACCCGCCCGACGAGCGTGCTGGTCTTGCCAGTGCCGGGACCGGCTACTACCAGTGCGGGCGCCTGGGCCGCGGCAGCGTCGCGCTGCCAGCGATCGAGCGCTGGGCGGGCGGAGGAGGCGCCCAACCGCGCCGCGGGCGTCTCACCCGCGCCGGGAAGCAGCAAGGCGGCCAGCGCCTGGTGGACGCTATCCTCCGAGACGCCGAAGCGCGGCGCGAGGGAGCGCGGGTCCAAACCCGGTGTGTCGCCATCGCCCAGGAAGAGCGCCCGCAGCGGCTCCAGCGGCAGCAGCAGGGCGGCGGCGAAGGCGTTGGCCTCGCTTTCGCGCCGGGCGCGCGCGCTGTAGGCTTGTCCGGGACGCAGCGCCTCATCGCCGACGGCCAGTGGGTCCGCCGGCGTGTCGAGATCGCTGTCGTCGCAGGCGTCGGGAGGTCCGGCATCCGGCTCGCCGTCGAGGTCGCCGCTTGCATCGGGCGTGGGCGCCAGGTCCGCGGCGAGGGCGGCGGCCAGGCTGGATGCGCCCGTGGCGCGGTGCAGCAGGGCGTGGCCCAGCTCGTGGGCCAGGGTGAAGCGGCGCACCGGATCGGGAAGGTCGTCGCACAGGAAGATGAGGTCTTCGCCTGGCTCCAGCCAGCCGAGCGTGCCACCTCGTCGCGCCGATGGGTGGAAGGTGGTTACCTCCAGGCCCGCGCCCGCGACGATCTCATCCACCGGGACCGCCACGTCCTGCTCCGCCTGCGTGGGCGCGTCGGCGTCGGCGGCGATGGCGGCGGGCGCGGACTCCGCCCACCAGCGCAACAGGCGCTGGGCGATGAGTCGGGGGCGGAGCAGATGATCCACGGCAAGGACTCCCTGGCATGGCGCGGGGCGTGCCGCACAACGTGAGGTCATGGCGCGGGCATAGAACAGGGGTTCGCCGCCCTCGCATTGTACCACATCGGAGGCTAAAACAGGCAGTTCCCTTAGATGCCGCCGAAGGCCGCGAATCCGCCATCCACGGGCACCACGACCCCCGTCACGAATGCGGATGCCGGGCTCACCAGCCACAGCAGCGTCCCCACCAGATCCTCAGGTGCGCCCAGCCGGCCCATCGGCGTGTGGGCCACGATGTCCCGCCCGCGCGCGGTCCAGGCTCCCGTCTGTGCGTCGGTCAGCAGAAAGCGGTTCTGCTCCGTCAGGAAGAAGCCGGGGGCGATGGCGTTCACGCGGATGCGTGGGTCGTACTCGCGCGCCATGTGCACCGCGAGCCACTGGGTAAAGTTGGCTACGGCGGCCTTGGCCGCGCTGTAGGCGACGACGCGCGTGAGCGGGCGCAGCGCCGCCATCGAGGCGATGTTCACGATGCGACCCTGCCCTCGCTCGGCCATCTGCCGGCCAAAGACCTGGCAGCTCTGAAAGACGCCGGTGAAGTTGCTACCCATCACCGCCTCGACGTGAGACACGTCCAGATCGAAGAACGACGTGTCCTGGCCAGTGGTGGCGCCGGGCTGGTTGCCACCGGCCGCGTTGACGAGGATGTCCACCGGCCCGAACGCGGCCGTCACCTCGTCCGCCGCCCGCGCCAGCGCCGCACGGTCCAGCACGTCGCCCGCGACGCCCAGTGCCTCCCCGCCGGCCGCGCGGATCTGGTCCGCGACGCGGGCGCACGCTTCAGCGCGCCGGCTCACCACGGCCACCCTGGCCCCGGCCAGCGCCAGGCCGGTGGCCAGCGCGGCGCCGAGCGTGCCCGTGCCGCCGGTGACGACGGCGACCTGCCCCGCCACGGAAAACAGCGCGTACGGTGACGCGCTTTGGACCTCGGGCATCGGGCTTCCCTTTCCTATCCTCTGCGGGTGATCGGTGCCGTTCCGTTGGAGTGTCCGGCGGACGCTCGCCGTCCCGAGACCGCACCCCCTCCATCCTGGTCGGGTATCAGCCAGCCAGGGCGCTGGCGTGATCAGTGGGGATAAAACCGGGTGCGCTCCGGCGCGGACTTGATCCACGCGTAGGCGGGGTCGTCACGCGGGCGCATCAGCCGCGTCTTGCCGGCCAGGAACCAGAGGTAATACACGTCGTAGCCCGGTGGCGCGGCGACCGGATGGTAGCCGAACGGCATGATCGTGACGTCGTTGTCGTGCAGCGCCATTGGCTGTTCCAGGGGGCCGTGCGGGCTGTCGGGCCGGCTATAGATGTACTGGATGCCGAAGCCGTCCTCCGGCCTGAGCTTGTAGAAGTAGAGCTCCTCCTGCTGCACCTCGTCCGGCAGCGCCGCGACATCGTGCTTGTGTGGCGGAAAGCTGGACCAATTACCCTCGACGGTGAACGTCTCGCCCACGATCATGGCGCTGGCCGGCATCTGCGGCCCAATGATGTCGTGGACGTAGCGCCGGAACCCCGGCCCGCCCACCTCGCGCGCCACGACGTCTTCCGGCCGCACCACGCGCGCCGGATGTCGCTCGCTGGTCGCGCAGCGGCAGACCGCGACCTCGGCGCCATTCGGGCCCGCCGACACGTCGGCGCGGGCGCCAGAAGGCACATAGACGGCGCTGGCTCGTCCATCGAAGACGCTGGCCCGCCCGCCCAGGTCCTCGAAGGTCTGGTCATCCACCTGCACGGCGCAGGTGCCGCTGAGGATCACCAGCCCCGTCTCGAAGCCCGCGCTTGCCATCTGATGGCGCTCTCCGGCATCCAGCCGGAGCATGCCGAAGTGGATATGCTGGACGGGATGCGTGGCGGGCGTCACCAGCTCGACGTACCC
>CAYQFU010000193.1:0-10534 GCA_964416775.1 uncultured Ktedonobacterales bacterium | reverse complement strand
GCCTTCGCGCCGGCTTCCCGTCCCCGTCCCCGCCCCATGCCTGCTCCCTCATCCTACCCACCTGGCGCGCCTGTGATACCGGATTCTGGCGATTGCTTCCGCTTTGCGGAGGGGCGTCCGGTGGACGCCCGCCCGGCGCGGACGCGACGGTTCAACCGGATTTGATGTGAGCCCTCGTCCCAGAAGATGCCCATCCAGTGCTAAGGTGCGTCCGGCGGACGCCGGCCGAGCCGATCACCCCGGTTTCCCCGGATTTCATATGGGCGGCGCCGTCCATTGCGGAGCATCCGCTCTCGGGTCCCCAGGGTACACCTGAGCACGAGTTCGCTGCCTGCCTGAGCGGCTTGGCTGGGACCATCGTACCGCCGGCGAGCTGAATTGAATCTGAGTGCTCGATCCCAACGTGAGACGCTGCACTGCCTGTCGAGTAGGTCTCCGCACTCGGAGGTTCTTGACAGGCGAGCAGAATCATCTACAACGGCTTATGCGGTATGGCCTCTGGATCCCCCCGCTCGCAGCTGGACAGGCCTCCCTCTCCGAGTGCTCGCATTGGCCCCCCAGATGCTCCCCGCAAGACAAGCCGTCGCCGATTCGGGACAGGAGGGGTCAGCATGATCGTCACCCTGCTCAAGAGGTTATGGGAGAGACGGGATACCCGACCGGGCACCGCGCTCGCCACTGCGTGCGTGGTGCTGTTCAGCGGACTGTCCCTGCTCTCGTGCCAGGCAGACGGCGTGACGTCCGGTGTGGGGGCATTGCCAACGGCCACCGCTACCTCTACGGCCACCGCGACAGCCACGCCGACCCCTCTGCCAACCGCGACCCCTACGCCACCACCCCCGCCTACCGTACCGGGCGACTGGCCTACCTATCTCTCCAACAGCTCGCACGCGAGTTATAACCCCGACGAGACCAGGCTCACTCCCGCCACCGCGCCTCACATCGTGCAGCCGTGGGCGGGGGGAAGCGGGCTGAGCATTACTGGAGACCTCGTCGAAGCCAATGGCCTCGTGTATCTCGGCTTCTGGAACGGTGACCTGCGTGCCTGGGTGCCCACCACCGGGCAGATACGATGGAACCACAACCTTGGCCAGACGACGATTGCCCACTGCCGCCCCAACGTCACGGGTCTGGGCAACGTAGTGGGCGTCGCCGGTACCCCGACGACGACAACCCTGCATGGGACCAGGATGCTGTTTGTCGCTGGCGGCGATGCGCAGCTCTACGCGCTCGACGCCCTCACCGGCCATACACTCTGGCGCACGCGGTTGGGGGCTTCCCCCACGCACTTCCTCTGGGGCTCGCCGGTCTATGACTACGCCACGACGAGCATCTACATCGGTGTGGCCTCCTTCGGCGCGTGTCCTGCCGTGCAGGGCCAGGTCGTGCAGCTGGATGCCTCGACGGGCAGCATCCTGCACACCTTCAACGTCGTGCCCGACACGTGCACGGGCGGCGAGATCCTCGGCGCGCCCACGCTGGACCCCGCCGCGAACACGCTCTTCGTCGCCACGGGAGATGCTGGCAGCTGCGCCAGTCCCGAAGTGTACGCCTCATCGCTGGTGGCATTGAGCACCGCCGATCTCAGCGTGGTCGCGTCCTGGCAGGTGCCGGATGCGCAGGCCGCCGGCGGGACGCGGGCTTTTGCCTTCACGCCAACGCTCTTCTCCGCTCCCACCGGTCCACAGGTGCGCCAGCTGCTGGGCGTCGCCAACCGCAATGGGGTCTACTACGCCTTCGATCAGAACAACCTCACCGCGGGACCGGTCTGGCAGCGCACGATAGCCGTAGGCGGCCGGACCGCCTTGCAGTACGTGCCGGGTTCGGCCTCCGGGCAGGGCAGTGTCGCGCCCAGCTCATGGGACGGCCGCCAGCTGTACGTCGCTGGCGGCCAGACGAGTATCCGTGGCGGCTCGTGCCAGGGCAGCGTGCGTGCGCTGGCGCCAGCAGACGGCCACGTCATCTGGGAACAGTGCCTGCGGGCCGGGCCGGTCGTGGGAGCGCCAGCCAGCTGCAAGGGCGGCGTCGTGGTGGCTGGCGAGGGAGATAGGGTCGTCGCCCTGTCGTCCGCGACCGGTGCCGTGCTCTACACCTACCTCGACCCGGAGTACATGCCTTTCGGCTCGGGCCCCTCGATCTCCCACGGCTGGATCTACATCGGCAACGTGGATGGCGGCATGCACGCGTACCGCGTGTGAGGCGGGGGCGGCCGCCTCACCTACTGCTATCGCCCAGAACGTGTGCTCTACGGAACGAGTTCTACCTCCGCCACGACAGGATAATGATCACTGGGATACACCGGCGGAGCCTGATCGCGGGCAGTGATGTACGACGTCGTAACGACGCGACGCTGTCCATCGAGCGTGAGAATCCAGTCGATACGTCCCGCCATGTGGTGGCGAGCGGCCCAATAGCGCATACCCTCGAAGCCGTGAAATGTGAATGCCGCCGCTGAGTCCTCGCCACCCGCCTCCAGAAATGTATCTTTGAATCCTGCGGCTCGAAACAGGTGGTAACAGGTATCTGTGAAGGTCGTGTCGACGTGTACGCGGTAGCTGGGTGACCACGGGTTGCAGTTGAAGTCACCCGTGAGGATCACCGGGATGTTGTCCCCACGCAGCTCCGGCAGCTTGCGAAGGATGAGCCGTGTGCCTTCCACCCTGGCCAGCTCGCCAATGTGCTCGTAGTGCGTATTGAGGTGGAGGAACCGGTCTTCGCCGGAGAGCGTGCGGAATCGCGCCCAGGTAACGGCCCTGACGTAGGTCGCATCCCACCCCAGCGACGATTGGTCGGGGGTCTCGCTCAGGTAGAACCCGCCAGAGTCGACGAGGTCTACACGATCTGGGTTCCAGTAGATCGCGTTGTAGGACCCATCGCTATCTGGACCCAGGACGTACCTGTACTCCGCCATTTCTCGATCGTACGTCTCGCGGTTCCCGCCATCGAGCTGCTGAAAGCCGATCACGTCGGGGACATAGCGCCGGATCGTGGTCACGTTGAGCGGAGCCCGATGCGCCCACGCGTTCTCCCCATCGTCGTCGGTGTCGATGGCGTTGGCGATGTTGAAGCTCATGACGCGGATTTCGCTCACGCTCATCTCCCACTCTGCATTGAGCGACCTTTGTGCCCGCAGCTATCCGGGCGCGAATTCATGCGCTGGCCCTCTGGCCGGCCGCAGTCGTCCTGCTGATCGGGACCGTGACGTCCCCTCGCCACCTGCTCGCGCTTCCTGGCCCGCCCGCGCCGGAACACCTCTCTCCGCCGCAGCGGGGAGAGGCTGGGAGAGGGGAAAGCCTCTACAGCGTGCCCAACCCCTGCACGCTGCCGCGCTGGGCGAGGGTGGCCACCTGGTCGGAGAAGTGGCAGGCCGCGTAGTGATTGCCCCCCTTGTCCACCAGCGGCGGCTCCTGCTCGCGGCAGATCTGCTGCGCCAGCGGGCAGCGCGTATGGAAGCGGCAGCCGCTGGGGATGTTGATCGGGCTGGGCAGGTCGCCCGCCAGCACGATGCGCTTGCGCTGGCGCTCGATCCTTGGGTCGGCGATGGGCACGGCCGAGAGCAGCGCGGTGGTGTACGGATGCAGCGGATTGGTGTAGATGGCCCCGCCGTCACCCACCTCCATGATCTTGCCCAGGTACATCACCGCTGTCCGCTGGGCGACGTGGCGCACCACGCTCAGATCGTGCGAGATGAACAGGTAGGTCAGCCCCAGCTCGCGCTGCAGCCGGCTCATGAGGTTCAGAATCTGCGCGCGGATCGAGACGTCCAGCGCGCTGACCGGCTCGTCGGCGATGATGAACTGGGGGTTGATGCTGATGGCGCGGGCAATGGCGATGCGTTGGCGTTGGCCGCCGCTGAACTCGTGCGGATAGCGGTCCACGAAGGCCGGGTTCAGGCCCACCGTCGCCAGCAGCTCCTCGGTGCGCTGCCGGATTTCCTGGCGCGTCCCGGTCTTTTGGATGATCATCGGCTCGGCGATGAGGGTGCCAACAGACATGCGCGGATCGAGCGACGCGAAGGGGTCCTGAAAGATCATCTGAATGCGGCGCCGCATCGTGCGTAGCTCGGCGCCACGCGCCGCGGCAAGATCCTGGTCCTCCAGGAACATATGCCCGCTCGTAGGATTGTACAGCCGCACCAGACAGCGCCCGATGGTGGATTTTCCCGAGCCGCTCTCGCCGACGAGGCCCAGCGTCTTGCCGCGTGGCACGGAGAGCGACACCCCATCCACGGCGTGGACGGCGCCCACTTTCCGCTGGACGATGATGCCCTGCGTAATCGGGAAGTGCATGACGAGATCGTCGACGCGCAGGATGGTATCTGTCATGCTCGCTGTCGTCGAGGCGGTCGCTGGTGTAGCCATCGGCGTTTCTCCCTCATCCCTCGCAGGGCCTGATCACCCGCGGTCACTCTCCCGATTGCGCGGGCCGCGTGCCAGCCACATCTGATTCGCCAGCCAGCTTCGTGTGGACGGGCTGCAGCGGGACGAACCCGCGCTGCCCCGCGCGCGCCTGCTCCGCCGGATCGGTCACATCCACCCAGCAGGCGGACGTGTGATTGGGGCCGACCGCGAAGTCTGGCGGATACGTCCGGCACTTGTCGATGCGGAACGGACAGCGCGGCTGGAACGGGCATCCCTGCGGAGGATGCAGCAAGTCCGGCGGCGAGCCGGGGATCGTCACGAGATCACTCCCGGGAGGGGCGTCCAGGCGCGGCACGGCTCCCAGCAGGCCAAGCGTATACGGATGACGTGGATTGGCGAAGAGCTCCTCCGTCGGAGCCTGCTCGGCGATGTAGCCCGCGTACATCACCAGAATGCGGTCGGCCAGCCCGGCCACCACACCCAGATCGTGCGTAATGAGGATCACGGCGGTATTGAAGTCACGCCGCACACGATTGATGAGCTCGAGGATCTGCGCCTGCACGGTCACGTCCAGGGCCGTGGTCGGTTCGTCCGCGATCAGCAGCTTGGGATTGGTGGCGAGTGCGATGGCGATCATCACGCGCTGGCGCATGCCGCCGCTGAACTCATGTGGATAGCCCCGCAACCTGCGCTGCGGGTCCGGGATGCCCACCGCTTCCAGCAGCTCGCGCGCGCGGTTGCGCGCCGCGTCGCCGCGCAGACCCAGATGCACCTGGAGCGGCTCCATGATCTGCGCGTCGATGCGCATGACGGGATTCAGGCTGGAGATCGGGTCCTGAAAGATCATGGCGATCTTGCCGCCGCGCACCTTGCGCATCTCGGATTCGCTCAGGTCCACGAGATCTTGATTTTCGAAGATCACCGAGCCGTCCACGATCTCCCCCGGCGGCACGGGCAGCAGGCGCATGATGGACAGCGACGTGACGCTCTTCCCCGACCCGCTCTCCCCCACGATGCCGACCGCCTCACCTTCGTTGACGGTGAAGCTGACGCCGTTGACGGCATGGATGGGCCCCTCACGGGTGCGGAACTGTGTGGTCAGGTTCTTGACTTCGAGTATCGGAGCCAACGGCATCTCCTCTCAACGACATCCCGGCGCGACGCGCATCCCGCACCTACCTCAGCGCTCGGTCATATACGGATCCAGGGCGTCCCGCAGGCCATCGCCCATCAGGTTGAAGCTGAGCACGGTGATCAGGATGGCGATCCCAGGGGCATACAGCATGATCGGATGCGCTTGGAAGAAATCCTGGGACTGGTTGAGCATGGTACCCCAGCTCGACTGTGGAGGGTTCAAGCCGAAGCCGAAGAAGCTCAAAATGGACTCGGTGATGATGTTGGCGCCCACCAGCAGCGTCGCGTTCACGATGATCGGCCCGGCCGCGTTGGGCAGCATATGGCGCAGAATGAGCCGCAAGTCGCTCGCGCCGAGCGTGCGCGAGGCCATTAGATACTCGCGATTCTTGAGCGCGAGGAACTCGCCGCGCACGATACGCGCGGTGACAGGCCAGGCGAGGATGGCGATCAGAAAGACGACCGATGGGACCGAGTGATTGGAGAAGATCAGCGAGAGCACGAAGAGCAGCAGCAAATAGGGCGTCGCCAGGATGGCGTCCACGATGCGCATCAGGACGTTGTCGAGCCAGCCACCGTAGAAACCGGCGATGGCCCCGAAGCCCACCCCAATGACGATCGCCGCCAGCATCGAAGCCCCGCCCACGAGCAGCGACACCTGCGCCCCAAAGAGCAGGCGCGCCAGCACATCGCGGCCAATCTCATCGGTCCCCAGTGGATGCAGCGCCGATGGCGGCGCGAAGAGATTGCCGCTGGGCGTGTTCGCCGGATCATAGGTGGCCGTCTTGTGCGTGATGAGCGGCGCGAACACGGCCAGGAGAATGACGATGAGCAGCGTGACCAGGCCGGCCACGGCCACGCGGTTACGAATGAAGCGATCGAAAATGATGCGCAGTTGCCCTCGCCGCTTGCGCGCCAGCTCCGGCGTGAGCTCCGCGATCTGTGCCTCGGTGGTCGTGCCGGCCAGATTGGGTTGGTTCATGACGTCCATGGCGTTGCTCCCCCCTGCGTGCTCGCCTACGAGTAGCGGATGCGCGGGTCGATGATCCCATACAGGATGTCGGCGATGAGATTGAACGCGATCACGCTCGTCGCGGCGATCAGCAGCATGGCGAGCAGGATGGGGTAATTGCGGTCGTTGAGCGAATCGATGAAGAGCAGGCCGATGCCGGGCCAGGCGAAGACCGTCTCCGTGATCACCGCGCCGGCGGCCACACCGCCGAAGTCGATCGCCACCACCGTCACGAAGGGGATCAGCGCGTTGCGCAGCGCGTGCCGGAAAAACACCGAGCGCGAGCTCAACCCCTTCGCGCGAGCGGTGCGGACGTAGTCCTGTTTGATCGTGTCCAGCATGCTGGACCGCAGATAGCGGCTCCAGCCGGCGATGAACAAGAGTGCGAGCACGATCATCGGTAAGATCAGATGGTCGATGCGATCCCAGAGGAGCTGTGGCGTGGTGAAGCCAGTCGTATCGGGAGAGGTGATGCCAAAGATCGGCCAGCGGAAACCGAACGTGTTGTAAAAGAAGCCTAGAAGCGCGACGCCAAAGAGCTGCTGCAAGATCAGGCCGAACCAGAAGATCGGCATCGAGATGCCGAAATACGAGAACGTGGTCAGCACGTAGTCGGTGATCGAATACTGCCGCACCGCGGAGATCACGCCGAACAAAATGGCGACTACGAGCGCGAAGCCCAGCGCCGCGGCGAACAGCTCCAGCGTGGCGGGGAAGCGACTCGTGATGTCGCTGATCACGGACTGGTTATCGGTAAACGAGGTGCCGAAGTTGCCGTGCAACGCGCCATTGAGCCACTTCAGATACTGGATGTACAGTGGCTGGTCCAGGCCAAGGTTGTGGATGATCTGCTCCTGCTGCGCCTTGGTCTCGTGCGAGTTGAGGTAGACGCGATCTGGCCCGCCGGGGATGGCGTGGATCAGCAGGAAGAAGAAGATGGAGAGCATGAAGAGGATCACAACGGCCTGCAGGAGGCGGCGAATCAGATAGCGTCTCATGGGAGATCACCCTCCACTTCTCTCGCTCATGGCACACGGCCATACGCTGACGTCGACCGCTTTACGCCCATTCGGCGTATGTGAAGTCCCGTGCCCAGCATACCGCGTGCCGCAACCGCTGAGACCAGCTGATCGCTCGACGGCATGCCTGGACCCAGGCTTCGCGCGTTGCCACAGGATATCACACCTTCGGCGCGCAACAGCTCTGCTCCACCTGGCGCCAGCATGCCACATGTGGTACGGCGGCCCCGAAAAGGGGGCCGCCGCGCCGCGAACGGAGCCAGCACTGGACGCGAGCGCCCCGTGCTGACCCCAGCACTCACCGATCAGCTCAGCCACCAATCCCAGATGTTCCAGGTCTCGGAAGGCCCAATGCTGTCGGGCATGTAGTTGTTCAGGTTAGCCTTGTACTCGGACAGATCGAGCGGCGAGTACAGGTAGAACGTCGGAATGTCCTTCAGGATCTGCGCGTGAATCTGGTGGAAGAGCGCCGCGCGAGCTGTCGGATCGAACGTCTTGAGCTGCTGCGTCTCCCACTGATCCACCTGCGGGTTGTTGTAGTAGGTCAGGTTCGACCCACCAGCCGGCGGGGTCTGGGTGGACATCCAGATCGGGCTGGTGTCAGGATCGATGCCGATCGAGTTCTCGAACTCGGAAATGTCCCACTGGTTGTTGCTGGTGGCGTACTTCTTATCCGTCGGGAAGAGCACCGGCCCGAACAGGACGGACGAGGGGAAGTTCTGTACGGTGATCTTGACGCCGATGTTCTTCCACGCCGCCTGAGCAAGCTGCTCGGAATCCAGACGGTACTGCCGGCCGGACGTCGTGGAGATACGCAGCGCCAGCGTCTGCCCACCCTTGTGGCGGTAGCCGTCGCTGCCCATCGTCCAGCCGTCGCCGGTCAGCAACTGGCCAGCAGCCGTCGGATCGAACTTCGCGGTCTGGTTCGGGCCGTACGGGCAGTAGTAACTGTTCTGCACCAGGCTCGGCTCGTGGCCGGCGGTCCCCGTGTTGTCATCGCAGGTCGCGACGGCGTTGCCCTTCTGGATGTCCGTAATCTCCGAGTGGACGTCAAAGCTCATCGCCAACGCCTGGCGCACGACCGGGTCGGCGAGGATCGGGTTGGTCAGGTTGAAGTACCACGCCTCGTAGTTGGGCGAGCTCTTCGGTACATACAGCTTATATCCAGGGATGTTCTTCAGCGTGTCCACCGAGGTCACCGGCAGGAAGTACGACGTGTCGATCTGACCTGCCTGCAGCGCGGTGACTTCCGTGTTGGCATCGGGGAAGAACTTGAACGTGACCTTGTCGAGGTACGGCTTGGGCGCCTGGTAGTAATTCTTGTTCTTCACCACCGTGATGTGGTCGCCCTTGACGTCCTCAGACACCGTGAATGGTCCACTGGTCACCTGAGGAATGAATACCTTGGCGATGTCGGCCGGCGTCATCGTGCCGTACGTATGCTGCGGCATGACGCCAAAGATCAGGGGATCGGTCAGCGCCTTCGTGAGGAACGCGACGTCGAGCGTGTTGAGCTGGAAGACCGCCGTGAGGTTATCCGGCGTCGTGACGCTGGTGATCTCGCTTGCTGGGAAAGACTGCTTGTCGTTGTACGTCGGATCCGCGACCACCTTCTCGGTGAACGCGATGTCAGCCGACGTCAGCGGCTGACCGTCCGAGAACTTCAGGTTCGGCCGCAGCTTGAGCGTGACGGTCTCGGTCTTGTTGTCGGCACTAAGCGTGATGCCGCCGTTACTGGACGAGGGCACCTGTGTGAGCAGGCCCGGTGCCAGCGTGAAACTGCCCGTGGTGTAGATGGGCGCGGCCCAGACGGCCGCATCCACCAGGGCGGCGAACGTCTGGTTCGACTGCCCCGTCATCAGACTGCTCGGCTCTTGCGAGATGCCATCGATCAGTGAGCCGCCGAACTTCGCCGTTCCTCCAGGTGTCGTCGTGCTCGTGGGGCCGCAGGCTGACAGTGTCATTGTCAGCACCACGACCACGCCAATCACGGCGGACCAGAGGCTGCGCTTGGTGAGCATCCTGGTGTCCTCCTCAACAATGTGAATGCGTTGCCCGTCCCAATGGAGCCTGTCATCCCCTCCCCAACGAGCATCCCAGTCTGCCCACGGGGGGGTTATGCATGTACTACGTCACAACTTTCGAAAACCTCTCGCCATGACCCCCGCTCCCACGAGCATCTGCCTCGCTGCCTCAGGCGCGCCTCCCGCCAGCCTGTGCGCCCCACCCGACCGGGCCGCCCCAAGTGGGCTTGCGGTCCATGGCCCGCGCGTCATACAGTGGTACCGTTCTGCGCGGCTGGCCGCACGCAATCAGTGCGGCGCCCGCTCGTTCGCTCTCGCGCGCTTCGCGCGCTCCGCGCCCCGTGTACTCGGGCGCGCGTCCCCGTAGCGCGACATTGGTTTGCCGGCCGCCTCCGCGGCTCGCCATCAGCAGTAGCTCACCAAGGAGACCACTGTCCGCATGTCAAACACCCCCGGTCGCCCCGCCACCATCGCCCAACTCCGCGACAGTGGCTATCGCGTCCTTCCCGTCAAGGAAGAGATGCGCAACAATCTCATCCGCAAGATGCGCGCGGGCGAGGCCATCTTCCCTGGCATCGTCGGCTATGAAGAGACCGTCATCCCCCAGATCGAGAACGCCATCCTCTCCGGCCAGGACCTCGTGCTGCTCGGCGAGCGCGGCCAGGCCAAGACGCGCATCGCGCGCAGCCTGGTCCTCCTGCTCGACGACGAAGTGCCCGTCATCGCCGGCTGTGAGATCAACGACGATCCCTTCAACCCGATCTGCAAAGCCTGCCAGCTGCGCATCGCCGAGGAGGGCGACGACACGCCCGTCCACTGGCTCCCGCGCGACCGCCGCTACGGCGAAAAGCTCGCCACCCCCGACATCACCATCGCCGACCTCATCGGCGAGGTGGACCCCATCAAGGTGGCCGAAGGCCGCTACCTGTCCGACGAGCTCACCATCCACTATGGCCTGGTCCCGCGCACCCATCGCGGCGTCTT
>CAYQFU010000192.1:0-10707 GCA_964416775.1 uncultured Ktedonobacterales bacterium | reverse complement strand
AGGAAGAATCCCGAGCGGAACGGAGGCGGAGGATGGCGGCGCAGGCTGGCGTAGGCTGAGGAATTATCCCCGGGTTACGAGGCGCTCTTTAGCGAGCCGACGATCGCGAACCTGGTAGACCTTACGCCCGACCAGTTCGAGCGTTGTGTGGCCTAAGTGATCATGTGCGCGGGGTATACCGTCGAGCATGTCGGGACGCTATTTTTCCCTCTTCCCTCATGGCTCCGGCGTTAACAGGCCGTCTCGCCATGGCGCAGTTACCGGGCGGCATGCTCACGCGTCGCACTTTCACACAGACCTTTGATGCTGCCATAAGGAGGCAAAGGGAGATGTTGGATACATGGCGGCGGCTGCGCGAGTGGGCGACGACGGAGAGACAGGCGGCGCAAGAGCCGGAGCCGCCGCGCGTGGAGTTCACGGACCCGCTGACGGGCGAGGCGCTGGTGGCGGAGGTGACGCGCGACCGGCTGGGCATTATCGGGTTGCATCCGGTGGCCGGCGTGCCGGTGTATCTCGTCGCCGTGCCGGCCGAGACGCTGCGCGAGATCGCGCGCCTCTTCGCGGCGGCGGAAGCGGAGACGCCGGCCTAGCGCCAGTGCGAGCCGATCAAGGTGATGAGCGAGAGCAGCGGCCCGCCGACTCGCTGTCCGACCCGTGCGAGTGCCGATGATAGACCGAGGTGGCAGGGGCGCCGCGTCTGAAGGAGTCGGATAAGGCGGCGTCTCGTCCCACCCATGGCCGTGCTCTGGCAACTGATCACCATGACGTGCGCCCCGGCTTGGCTGTTGACCTCATTGGCATCTACGAGCCGGAGAGGCGTAACCCGCGATCGAGACGCACTCCGTCCTCATCGGCGCCGCCACCCTCGCGGCGCTCACCGCCCCCGTCCTCACGATCCCATCCCGGCGGGTCTGACGTGCTGCGCGGAAGTAATCGGGCATATCTGCTCGCGGGACGGTCTCTCCTCTCGAACCCGACTCGCTCGCCGCGTCTCTCAGGGCCCCCACAAAGCAAAGTGACATAAAATCTCCGCTTTCCCTGCGGAGATTCGCTGGTACCCTGTCCACCAACGACGGCAGTCGCGATGGCGAGCGCTCATGCTCGCCCGCTCGAGGAGGACGGTGATGGCCAGCGAGCGCTTGGCTGATTGGGACAGTGGCGACGGATTAGTGGACGCCCAATCGGAGGTGGTCCCGCGGTACACGCTGCTCACCGCGGCCCAGGTCGCGTCTGCCAGCGAGAACGACGCCGTGGAGGGACATGCGCTCCTCGTGCGGGCGGACGTCAAACAGGACCGCTCGGGCCGAGATTACCTCGCCGCGGCATTTGTGGACCATCAAGGTAAGCAATTGGAGGGCCGCTGGTGGCGCTATGTGCCGCGCGATGATGAACCGCTCCGCATCGGGCAGGTGTATGCGCTCTCCGCTCGCGTGGACTTCTACCAGGGCACGCGCCAACTCCGCATCGTCGACCTGCGCCCGACGCTTCAGGTGGATCCCGCCCTCTTCGCGCGCAAAACCACTCGCTCGCTCGACGACCTGACGCAGCAACTCGAATCGCTGGTCGGCACGCTGGACTCGCAGTGGGCAGCCCTAGTTCGAGCCGTGCTCTCCGACGACCTGCTCGCGCGATTCCGCACGTGGCCGGCCGCCCACCATCACCACGGCGCGGTGCGACATGGCTTGCTCGCCCATTCGCTGCTGACCGCCCAGCTCGCCGACCTGCTCCCCGCCCCCTACGCCGCCACCGGCCTCCCATACGACCGCGATCTCGTGATCACCGCGTGCCTCCTGCACGACGTGGGCAAGGTGTTTACGCTGCCGCCGTTCCCGGGGGCCACGCCGAGCGCGGAGGCCGAGCTTTTCGACCACGTCACGCTCGGCGTCCTCCTCGTCCGCAACGCCGCCAATCGGGCTGTGCCGAAACTCTCACGCGAGCGGCTAAACGCGCTCCTCAACGCCATCTTGACGCATCATGGGCGCAAGGAATGGGGAGCTCCCCTCGAGCCCGGCAATGTCGAAGGCTGGCTGGTGCACCTCGCCGACTATTGCGAGTCCCGACTTTGGCCGTGGTCTGGCGAGGAGGGCGGCGCAGTTGCCACGCTCGTCCGCAACGACGTGAAGGAGTGAACCGGTGACACACGAGGAGTCCATGGTCCGAGCCAGTCGCCTGAACGCCCTCGAACGGCTGCTCCTGACCCAGCCCAAGCGGGCATGGAGGACCAAGGAGATTGCGGAGCACTTCGGTGTCTCCGTAGATACCGCCTCCGATGATCTCTCGGAATTGAGCTATCGCGGGCGGCTACCGCTCACGACGGAGGGCAAGGGTCCAAGCAGCCGCTGGATTCTCGCAGAGGGTATCACAGCGCCGCACCTCCCCCCGCTCCACCTCGACTACGTCCAGGGTGCCGCGCTCTACGCCGCCGCGCACCTCCTCAGCCAGCAGCAGGACGAGCGCAACGACGCCGTGCGCCTCGCCCTCCTCCAGCTCGTCTCCGTGATGCCAGACCCCCTCCGCCCGCATCTGGAGGCCCTGGTGGCGGACATGGTGCCTTCCGAGTCGCTCGGCAACGTCTCGCGCATCTTCTCCGCCCTCAGCCAGGGGTGGCTCTCCCGCCGCATAGTGCGGCTCACGTACGAGCCCTCGCGCCGCCGAGCGTACGAATGTCGCTTCGCCCCATACCTCCTCGAGCCCTCCGGCATCGGCCGCACGCTCTACTTCATCGGCCACAGCGATCCGCCCGGCGCCCTGCGCACCTACAAACTCGAGCGCATCCGCTCGGCCGAGCTCACCGACGAGACCTTCGAGGTCCCGCCCGACTTCAACGGCGTCGAGCTCCTGCGCCGCGCTTGGGGCGTCATGTACGGCGAGGGCGAACCCGCGCATGTCAAGCTCCGCTTCAGTCAGTTCGTCAGCAAGCGCGTGCGCGAGACGATCTGGCACGGCAGCCAATCGCTCACGGAGACGGCGGAGGGGCTCGTCTGGGAAGCCGACATCGGCGACCTCACCGAGATCCGTCCGTGGATCCGCGGCTGGGGTGCCGACTGCGAGGTGCTCGAACCGGCGAGCCTCCGGGAGGAATTGAGCCGTGAGGCTCTGCGTCTCGGCCGCCTCTATGGCATCTCCGCGCGGGCGAACGAGCACGACGGCCCCGATCCAGCCCTGCTGGATGAGCTCTTCGGAGAGGAGTGATGCCCGTGGCAGAACTGTATCCCTACCAGATGCGGGTCTACGACGCCCTGAGGCGTGGCAAGAACGTCATCTTGCAGGCCCCCACCGGCGCGGGCAAGACCCGTGCGGCGCTCTACCCCTATTTCGAGAACCTCAGCCGCTTCAGTGAGGAACTTTACCGGCCCGACACCCCTCTCCCGCTGACCTGCCGCTACGCAGTACCGATGCGCGTGCTCGCCTCGCAGTTCGAGCGCGAATACCGCGACTTCTTCGACAAGCTCGACCGTTCCCGCGCCACCGAGCTGCACAGGCGCTATGCCGACAAGCTCGGCTTGAGGCTCCCAGCGATCCAGACTGGAGAAGCACCCGACGACCCCGGCTTCGAGTCGCCGTTGACCTTCTGCACGATCGACCAGCTCCTCGCCAGTTTCATCGGCGCGCCATTCTCCGTTGGCCCTCGACTGGCCAACATGAACGTGGGTGCGGTGGCCGGCTCCTACCTCGTCCTCGACGAGTTCCACCTCTATCCGCTCGATGGCGATCAGGGAGCCCGCACGACGACGCTCGCCATGCTGCGCATGCTTGCCGGTGTGTGTCGCTTCGTCCTGATGACCGCGACGCTCTCGACGTCGCTGCTGGACGACCTGAGCATCCTCTTCAATGCCGAGGTCGTCCGCGTTACCGACGCGGAGGAGCTCCGCACGATCATGGATGGGCGCGAGCGCACGCTCGGCTGCGCCGCCGCTCCGATGGCGCCCGAGGCTATCGTCGCTGCCCACGAGCAAGCAAAGGCGCGCGATGCCGGGGCGACGCTCGTCGTGTGCAACACCGTCACCCGCGCACAGGACGTCTACCGGCAGCTCAAGCGGATCCTCGCGGACCGCGGCGACCGAGATGTGCGACTCATGTTGCTCCACAGCCGCTTCACGCCGCATCACCGGCGAGAGAAGAGCGCGCGTCTGGAGGAATGGCTCGGCAAGGCCGCGTGGCGGGACGGGCACTTCACAGGACCCGACACTATCGTGGTGGCCACCCAGGTCGTCGAAGTCGGCCTGAACATCTCCGCCGGCGTGCTGCACACCGAGCTCGCCCCTGCCAGCAGCATCGTCCAACGTGCCGGCCGCTGCGCCCGCTTCTCCGGCCAGTTCGGCGAGGTGATCGTCTATCCCATCCCGCCGCGCGAGGATGGCTCGACCTCTTATCTCCCCTATGACAAGGTTGCCTGTGAGGCGACATGGCGGCATCTGGAGCGCCGCGCCGGCGCGGGGCCCGTGCCCTTCGGCTTCGGTGAGGAGCAGGAGCTCGTCGACGCGGTCCACACCGACGAGGACCGGCGCCTACTCCAAGCGTTCTGCGAGAACGAGGGGCAAATCCGCCGCTCCATCGCCGAGACGCTGGGCACCCACTCCTACGGCGCGGTCTCCGAGCTGATCCGCAACGTCACCAACGTGTCCGTGGTCATTCACGACGAACCGGAGCAGAAGATCACGACCAGACCCTTCACCTGGGAGGCGTTCCAGCTCCATCCGGGCTCGCTGCGCTCGGCGTGGGCGGCGATGCAAGAGCGGCGCCCCGGCGAATGGGTGATGAAGCAGCTCGTGGCCGGTGGCGACGCTACCGGGCGGAGTGAAGACGACAACGACCGCGAGCCGGGCTACACCTGGGACATCGTCTCGAGTCCGGAGCGCATCCCCGGCGCGCTACGCCTGGCCCTGCCCACCACGCTCGCCGCGTACGACGACGAGCTGGGCTTCCGGCTGCTGCTCGATCCCGAGGCAGCCCCAGGCACGTGGATGAGCTCTCCCGGCGATGAGCTGTCCACGAGGCGCAACCGCTCTACCTGGCCGACCGGCAGGCGCGGCAGCTACGTCGAGCACATCACCGGATTGCTGCGTGCCTACGACTGGAGTGTGCGCCGCGAGGTCGCCTGGGTGGCCGCCAGGCTTGAAGCCGAGTTGGGGCTCCCCGCCGAGTCCGTAGATGAAGCGATCCGCCTCGCCATCGCGTGCCATGACATCGGCAAGTTGGCCGCCGACTGGCAGCGCTGGGCGCACGCCTGGCAAGAGCTGCTCGTCCGCGAGTTCGGCGAGCTCTATGCCGTGGAGCCCGAGCAGCGCTTCCTCGCCAAGACCGACCGCCTCGACGACTGGCGCAAAGAGCGGAAACTCCGCGAGGGACTGTCGGTCCGCAGGCCCAACCACGCATGCGCCGGCGCAGTGGCCAGCGCGATGCTGATCGGCCAGCGGCTCCGCCAGAGATGGGCCCCTGCCGAAGCGAAATCCGCAGCCGCCCTCGCGAAAGCGGTCA
The DNA here is from genome assembly GCA_964416775.1 of uncultured Ktedonobacterales bacterium. Classification (GTDB taxonomy): domain Bacteria; phylum Chloroflexota; class Ktedonobacteria; order Ktedonobacterales; family JADMIN01; genus CAYQFU01. Next base: position 5,229 of record CAYQFU010000192.1, on the reverse strand, counting down.
TCAGCGCCATCGCGCGCCACCACGCCCCCACCGCCGTCGAGTACGACACCGCCGCCTGGGATGAGGCTCCCGTCCGCGCCGTCATCGCGGAAGCGCTCGCGGCCTGCCGGCTAGATCCGACGCTCGACGGCCTCGACCTGACGCAGCGCAAGGCCGGCGAGATGAAGGACGACTGGCTCCTCCATGCGTCGGCCGACTCGCAGCAGGCGGTCCGGGCAACATGGCTCGCGTTCGTGCTCGTTCGAGCACTTCGCCTTTGCGACCAACGTGCGGATCGCGACTGGTAGCCCGTCACGAATGCAGCCAGGTTCGGCCAATGGGTCGCGCACTCTGTGCCCTGCCTGTATGATAAGGTGGCTTGCTGCGGCCGTTGTGCGGAAAGGAGACGGGAATGGCCATCAAGTGCTTCTACTCAGACAGCGACACGGGCACGTTCGCCGATGCCCTCAAAGCGGTGGGCCTCGCCGAGGTGCTGCGCGCCTGGCTACTACACATCGAGCTCGAAGCTGTGCCCATCGTCATCGAGGACGAGGGCAGCCACTATCGGATCGCGCTGCCGGTGTCACTGGACCACTCGTCCGTGGCGCGCGTGCGCCACCCGTTTTCGGCCGGCCGCGGCAAGCCCTTGGGAAAGAAGACCACCGACCACACAGAGAAAGGTGCCCTGGCCGTCTTCCCGTACGACGACGAGCGCACGCGCGCCGCGACCTACTTCGAGCAGCTCAAGAAACTCTCCGACGCCGATCGCAGACGTTTCGCCGAGCACCCGGAGGACTTCGAAGACCTGCGCCAGTTGACGCCGCATCGCGATCTCGGCCTCTACGTCTACGTCAACCATTTCAAGATCGCCGACGGCTACAACGCGCTCCTCGACCTCTGGCGCGGCGCGACTGTCGAAGCAGTCCGCGAGAACCTGCGCCTCGTCCTCGACACCTTCGCGACCCATCCCAATCGGGTGGACGCCGCCGAGGAGCGCTGGAACCAGCTCAAGAAGGCGGGCACCGTCGCCGGCGACGCCCGCGTGTCGCGCCTCCAGGTGATCAATCCGGCCAGCGGCAAGGGAGGTAACGCCTCGAAGTCCAATCGGCTCGGCATCGGCAACCTCGATGGCTTCTGGCTCCTCGAGTACCTCAAGTTCGTCGGCCTCTTCACCATCGCGGCGCCCCTGACCGTCGCCGGAGCCAAGGACCGCAAGACCTACGTGCTGCAGCCGGTGAAGGCGGAGCTCGGCCGGCTCGGGAGCGTGATGGAGGCGTTCCGCGGCCGGCTCTACTCCACCACCGCCATCAAGCTCGACGTCATGGCGGCGCTCCGCTTCGCCCGCACGCTGGTGGAGCACATCCGCCGCGCCCTTGAGGCCGGCGAACGGAACGACCCCTTCCTCGCTCTCTTCGACCAGGCGCCGAGCGTCACCGACATCGCCAGCGGCTTCAGCGTGGCGTTCTACAAAGACATGGGATCCGCATTCGCCACGATGAATCTGGCCACGATCAATCTGCCCGGCTGGCTCGCGGCGATTGCATCCACCGCAGTTGCCGACGACGCCCTTGCCCTGCTGGCTGAGCACGAGCGCGTCATCTCCGGCATCCGCTCATCGAAAGGGGACGAAGGTTCAGACGAGATCGAGCTGCTCCGGCGCTACCGCGATTTCCTCTCCGGCCAGGACGTCGCGCGCTTCTTCGACTTTGCCGCACGCTATGGCGCCTATTACCTCGCCAAGCGTCATCGGAACCAGTGGGCTGAACAGTTGACCACCGACGGAATGGAGCGGCTAATGGCACAGGCATCGGGTAAACATCCCCCCTATAGCACCATCCTCGCCAACGAAGGCTTCCGCGAGATCGCGGCTGCCATCCGCCAGGCCACCGTGCGGGCACAGTACCGCGCGGCCCGCGAGTCGGGCTACCCGTACGAGGTGCGCTACGGTCTCGGACAAGACCTGCTCCGCGCCGCCAACTATCCCGACACATTCCTCGCCGCGCTCGGCGAGTTCATCCAGTCCTACAACGCCGAGAACGCCCGCGTCGACGAGCGTATCGCCAAGGGTTCGCTGCGCAACGACCAGCGCCTCCGTCGCGCCAGCGTGCGCACCGACCACATAGACGAGATCGTACGCCTAATTGACGGGTACAAAGACGCCGAGCTCATCTGCAAGATGCTCGTCGCCTACGGCTATGCCCGCGACCCGCACACACCCGCTGAAACTGAGCCGGCGCCGGTCCCCGCCGCCATGTCGCCCGAGAACGGGTTGTAGCCACCACTCCCTCATCTACACCCTATCCGACCGCGCCGGCCGCCCCGGCTCACCGAAAGGAAACGCCCCCATGCCTCGCCAGATCGCGTCCCTCTCCATCGCCGCCCGCGCCACCCTCGACATGCACAGCCTCAATAACGAGGGCGGCGAGGGCAACCAGATCCAGACCCGCATGGTGGACATCGTCGGCGGCGACGGCCGCATGCACAACGTTAACGCCATCTCCGGCGACATGCTCAAGCACATCCAGGGACAGCACTTCTTCGAGCTCGCCCGCGACATTCGGCTCCCGCTCTGTGCCGGCTGCCAGCGCTTCGACGCCAACCGCATCAACGCCGACAAGGACTGGACCGCCGCCATCCCCGCCGGCGACCGCGACGCCCTCGACGCGCTCCTGCGCCGCTGCGCGATGGACGACACGGCCGGCATCCTCATCACCGCCGGCAACCGTTCACTGCCCCGCAAGTCCGTCGTCGAGTTCGGCTGGGTCGTCGGCATCCCGCAGGTCGTCGAGACGGATAGCTACTTCCACGTGAAGTACGCCGAGCGCGACCGGGAGCGCCGCCAGGCCGATGCCGCCGCCCGCGAGTCCGAGGGCTCGAACCTCGGCCAGGCCATCTTCCACCGCCCGGCCTCCAGCGGCGTCTACGCCATCGTCTGCCACCTGGAGCTCAGCCGCATCGGCTACAACGACATCTCCCAGACCTACGCCGTCGACGAAGCTGAGCGCGCGCGCCGCGCCACCGCCCTCGTCCAGAGCGTGATGCACACCTTCCTCGAGCTCAACGGCGCCATGCGCACGACGCAGCTCCCCCACCTGGTCGCACTCGAAGGTGTCGTGACGCTGAGCGAGAGCAGCGCCGTCCCCGCCCCGATGGTCAGCCCCCTCGCCGGCGGACGCGACGAGAGGACGCTCTACCGCGACCAGACCCAGCAGATCGCCTCCGCCCTCAACGGCAGCGGCGCCTCCCGGACGGTGCAAGCGCTCCCCTTCGACGACGTCGCCGCGTTCGCCAGCGCGCTCCGCCAACTCGTGGACGATGCCGTGCCCGCCTCCGCCGTGGTCGCGCGCTGAGTAACCCTCTTCTATCGCCGTCTCCCGGCCCGCGGGCGCGCCCCGCCCTGCGCCCGCGGGCCTCGCCACCCACGAAGGGGGCCTCCCGTGCCCTGGCTCGTCGCCCACTATCACCCAGTCTCGTTCTTCTCGCTCCGGCCGGCCCACGCCACGGCCTCCGGCGGGCAGACGCTCCTGACGCCCACCGCCTTCGCGCTCAAGATGGCGCTCCTCAGCGCCTCCATCCAGACGGCCGGGCTCTCTGAGGGGCAGCAGCGGTTCCCCGCCATCCGCGACCTCCGCATCGCCGTGCGCCCGCCCGACCAAATCACCGTGCTCAAGAGCTTCGCCAAGATCCGCCGGCCCGCCGAATTCAAGGACACCAAGACCCGCGATGCCAAGATTGCCGACCTCTCGGAGAAGGGCCAATACCCCTTCCAGTCCACCATCGCCTACCGCGAGCTCGTGCAGTTCGGCGATCCCCTCGAGCCGCCCACGGTGAACGTCCTGCGCGTCGCCTGTACGTCGCCCGACGGCGATGTTCCCTCGTGGCTAAGCGACGCGCTCGCCGCCGTCAACTATCTCGGCAAGCGCGGCAGCTTCCTCCAGCTCGTGGCCGTGCCCGCTCTGACCGACCACCTCCCGAGCGACTTCATTGGGCTCACCGGCGACACCGCCGACATCGCCGACTTCGACCTGCGCGGCACGCTCCAGATGCTCGACGACTGCGGCCCCGCGATGACCTTCGCCCACGCCGACATCTACGACCCCAAGCGCATCACCCTCGGCAAGGAGCGCGTGCTGCGCCACGTCGTCCTGCCCTACCGGCTCGCTCGCTCCAGCCGTGGTTACAGTCTCTACGAGCGCATCTCCACGCCGGCCGAGAGGTAGGCACCCGCCATGGAAAACAGCTTGACCGTTCACGTCTTGCGCCTCACCGTCGAGGCGGTTGAGCCCATCGAGCTCGACGAGTACGCCGGCTCGGCGCTGCGCGGCGCGCTCTTCGAGGCGTTGCTGCGCCGCTTCTGCATGAACCCGGCGGCCACCACCTGCATCGAGTGCGCGCTCAACCCCACCTGCCCCGTCGCCGGCCTCGTCGCCCCCCTCCGCGACGAGCGTCCAGGCGGGCGCGATGTCCCGCGACCGTTCGTGCTCTCGCACGCTGCACGGACCGACGGTGCCAGCCGCGACGCGCCGACCCCTACGCGGCGTATCTCGGCGGGCGGCTCGGTGGCGTTCGACCTCACCCTGGTCGGCCGCGGGATCATCTACCTCCCCTACGTCGCCCTCAGCGTCCCCGTCTTGGAGAGCCTGGGGATCGGCCGGCCCCTTCGCGCGAACGGCGGCCGCCGCGGCCGCTTCCGCGTCGAGCGCATCGAGCTGGTGGACCCCTTCGGCGACGAGATCCAGGTGGTCTTCCGCCGCGGCGATACCCGCGTGGCCGCGCCTGCGCTCGCCATCGCGGCAGACCACGTTGCTCGGCGCGCGGCGTCCTTGCCCGAGGGCCGCCTCGCCGTGCGCTTCCTCTCGCCCACCCGCCTCATCGCCGGCGGCCAGCTCGTCAGGCGCCCCGACCTCGCCGTCATCGTCGCGCGCCTCGCCGAGCGCCTCGACGCCCTCACCCGCGAATACGCCGCCCCCGCAGCCCAACCGGGTGCCGCTGGCGGGAGGGCGCTGTGCGCCGAGGAAGCCCGTGCGAGCACGCGCGAGCTGGTCGAGCAGGCGAGGCAGGTGCGCCTCGTCGCCGACGAGACTCGCTGGGTGGACGTCGCCAGCTACTCCGCCCGCCAGAAGCGCTCGACGCCCATCGGGGGCCTCGTCGGCCGCGCCGTCTACGAGGGCGACCTCGCCCCCCTGCGCGAGCTGCTCGTCTGGGGCGAGCTCCTCCACGTCGGCAAGAACGCCGTCAAGGGCGACGGCC
>CAYQFU010000191.1:7818-10775 GCA_964416775.1 uncultured Ktedonobacterales bacterium | reverse complement strand
CGCATCGCGCTGGACTTCGGCCAGCACGAGGGCAGCCGCAAGGTCCTCACGGCGCAGGGCCTGACGCTTCGTGTGGGCGGGGCGAGCGGCGGAGAGAGTCGCGTGCTGCTGTCACATGCGTCGTTCGATGTGGCGTTCGGGGAGCGAGTGGGGATCGTCGGGCCAAACGGCAGCGGCAAGAGCACGCTGCTGAAGGCCATGGCGGGCCAGTTGGCGCTGGCCGGCGGCGCGCTGCGGTTGGGAGTCACAGTGCGGCTGGGCTACTACGCCCAGGAGCAAGAAACGCTGCCCTCCGACCAGACGCCGCTGGAGTGGATTCGGCAGCAAAAGGCTCTGACTGAGCAGGCGGGCATCAACCGGTTGCGCCGACTGCTGCTAACGTATGAGGACATGCACACGCCGATTGGGCGGCTGAGCGGCGGCCAGAAGAGCCGGCTGCAGTTCGAGCGGCTGATGCTTGGCGACTACAATCTGCTGGTGCTGGACGAGCCGACCAACAACATCGACATCGCCTCGGCAGAGGTGCTGGAGTCCGCGCTGCAAGAGTTTGAAGGGACGGCGATCATCGTCTCGCACGATCGCTATCTGCTCGACCACGCCGTGGATCGGATCCTCGAGCTGCCCGGCGACGGGACGCTGCGCGAGTATCCGGGCAATTACACGTATTACCTGGAGCACCGCTCCGCGGTGTCGTCCTCCGCGGAAGCGCCAGCCATACCGGCGGCGGACCGGGCGGCTACGAAGGAGGAACGCCCACCCGCTGGTGGGGGAAGCGCACCCGCGGCAGAGCCCGACCGCACCAACGCGGGGACGAGTCGCGCCGACGAGGCAGGGTCCGCGACTGAGCGGCCGCGCGGCGCGAGCGGCAGGCGCGTGGCCGTGGCGCTGGTGGGGCCGGCTGGTGTGGGCAAGCGCACGCTGCTGTCCGAGCTGGCGGAGCAAGCGGCGGCGCACGGCGTGACGCACTTGGAGGAGAAGGCCGCCATTGTGCTGGGCGAAGACGTCGTGGCCGATATCCAGGCGGTGACGCTGGAGAACGTGACGGCGGGAGGGGGCATCGAGGCGGCGCGGCAGGCCAGCGCGCTGCTGCTGGCGCACGATCTCGCGGACGGGAAGCCTGGACAAGGGGAGGCGCTGCGGCGCGCGCTCGCGGCGGCCGGCATCCATCCAATGCCACAGCCACTGCCACTGGCGATCCGGCCGCGGGCCAAGGGCGGGCTGATCATTACGGGCAGCGACGACGACGCGACGCGCGATGAGCTGCTTCGCTGGTGCCGGGCGCGGCAGATAACGCATGCCGAGGTGGTGGTGCGCGGGGCGATATCGCCGGGCGATGTGCCGCTCTACGCTGAGACGGCGTGGATGCGGTCAGGCGGCGCGCGGGCGCGACAGTCCTCGACGCTGGCCGGAACGGTCCGACCGGCGCTGGTGGTCGGGATGCGGTACGACGAGATGGATGGCGTCGCAGCGGACGCCACGACCGCTGAGGAGCGGCTGCGATTGGAGTGGCCGGGGTTTGGCGTCGTGGCCGTCTCAGTGTTCGACGACGAAAGCGTCGGACGCCTGCGTGAAGCGCTCGGCACGCTGGTGGCGGGATAGCGAGAGGACACGAGGTAGGCCGCTACACCGTGCCGGTGGTTGGGGCAGTGTGGAGGAAGTTCCAGGACTTGAGGTCGCGGTCCAGGTGGAAGCGGAGGGTGGATTGGAGGACCGCTTCGATCTCGCCCCGCAGTGCGGTGGACAGGCGCAGACGGGGCACGGCTTCCCAGGTGGACGTCTGCAGCAGCCGCAGCACCTTGAGCGCATCCAGCGAGAGGCGGCGCTGTGAGTAGCGGGAGCATTGGGGGCAGAGCGCGCCGCCCAGCTCTGGATTGTAGCCGTTCTCCATGGGCGTCAGTGGGGTGTCGCAGCCGGCGCACTGGTGGAGCGCCGGGCGATAACCTAGCTCGTCGAGCAGGTGCAGCTCGAAATAGCGCAGCGCGAGCCAGCCGCGACTCTCGGCGGGGTCGGCGGCCCCCTCGTCCAGCCGCTGGAGCGTTCGGGTGAACAGCTGGTAGAGCCGGGGGTGTGGGTCGGCATCCTGAAGGAAGCGATCCACCAGCTCGGCAACATACCAGGCGCCAGTGGCATGCCAGAGATCGTCGCGCAGGTGATCCAGTCGCTCACGCGCCTCAGCTTGCGTCACGATGTCCAGATCGCGGCCGGTGGCCAGGAGGAGCTGGGCGCGGGCGAAGAGCTCCAGGTGGCCGGCGAGCCGGCTGGTGGTGCGGCGCACGCCCTTGGCGATGGCGCGGACCTTCCCGCGCTGTGGGGTGAACAGGGTCAGGATGCGGTCGGCTTCGCCGAAATCCGTACGGCGCAGCACGACCGCTTCGGTGGCGTAGACGCGGGGGGTGCGCATAGATCAGCCTCGGCGAGCGGGAGAGCGGGTTGAAGGGAAGAGTGTCGATGAATGCCAGCGGCCTGGTCAGATACTGGTCGCGTATTCCCATTCCGCGCGAGCACGCGGGATACGGTGACGCGTGGTCCACATAGTGTGGACAGCGATGAGCCGCTTTCAGTATACCATCGAGTGGACGGGGTTGTGGCGAGCGATGAGTGTGTCCGCATCGCGCGAAACGAGATAGCCGGAGTGTTGGCGGAACGAGGAGATACGGGGTGACACGAAGCACACGGAGGGCGCACGGAGTGACATGGAGGAGGAGACGACAGAAGGGACCGATGGAATAGATGGACACCAGGAGCGGTGGGAGGCGGGCGGGGTGGTGATCGCACCAGCCGCGCGACGAGGATCGCGCGGGCAATACGCGGGGGCGAGCAGGGTGGTGAGGGGAGAGAGGGGACGAAGTGACACGGAGGACACGAAGGCAACACGGAGGGCACGGAGGCGAGAGAGAGGATGGCGAACGGGAGGGCGCGGGGCGAGCGGAGTGGTAGTTGGAGCAGCCGCGCGACGA
>CAYQFU010000191.1:0-7718 GCA_964416775.1 uncultured Ktedonobacterales bacterium | reverse complement strand
GGCGTGGGCGGGCCAGCGCTGACCCAGTAGAGCACGGGGGTATGGGGGTCTACGGACGCGCCGGCCGCGGGCTGCGTCTTCACCACCGTACCGGCGGGTTGGTTGCTCTGCATGCTGCCCTGCGCTTCGCAAATCAGGTGGAGCGCGGTGAGCTTGCCGCAGGCCGTGTTCTCGTCCAATCCGATGAGGGTAGGCACGACCACTTTACCGGGGCCGGGACTCAGCATCAACGTGACGGTGGTCGTGGCGCCCTGGAACGCACCAGGCTCGGGGTTCTGGTCGAGCACGGTATCTTTCGGCAGGGGGTTGGTGTCGTTGGGATCCGGCGTGGCGTACGTTTTCACCACGGTCAGATTGTGAGCGGTCGCGAGGGTCTGAGCCGCCGTCCAGGTCATTCCAGTGAACTTGGGAATCTGGATGACGACGGTCGTGGCCGTGGGCGTCGGGCCCTGGATGAGGGCCTGGACGCCGGAGATGCCACCGCTGAGTGAAAAGGCCAGGAAACAGCTCAGGCCCAGCAGAAGCACCACAGCAGAGACCACCACCGCGACGATGGGGCCGTTCTTGCGGCCGCCGCCGTCCTCATCCGGCCGCTGCGGCAGACCCTGGGGTCCGGTGCCGCGGCCAGTGGAGGGTGCACGGGGAACGGTGCCGCCCGCGGGGCCATATGGGCGCGTGTTCAAGCCCGGCGCATCGAAAGTGCGCGGCCCGCTGCTGCGCCCGCCGATGGGCATCGAGTTGACCGCCACGCCGCGGCCAGGGCCGCTGGGAGTGCCGGGGCCACCATACGCAGCCGCCCCGAAACCAGGGACCGGACGTGGGTCAGCGGGGAGGCTGAGCGGAGCGCCCACGCGTCCCGCGGAGGCCGCCGTCGGGCGCGGACCGGGCCGGCGCTCGTAATTCTCCAGGGCGTACGCGAGGGCGTCGCCGTCGCGGTAGCGGTCGCGCGGGTCCTTCTCCAGGCAACGCATGATGATGCGCTCGAGTGATGGCGCGACATTGGGATTGTAGCGACTGGGAGGGTCGGGCAGGTCCTGGATATGCTTCATCGCCACGGCCACCGGCGTGTCACCGTCGAACGGAGTGCGGCCGGTGAGCATTTCGTACATGACGATGCCCAAGGCGTAGATATCGGCCGCGGGACTGACCACCTCGCCCTGCGCCTGCTCGGGCGCATAATACTGAACGGTGCCGAGCGTCATGCCTGTGGTGGTCAGCCGCTCGGCGCCGGCATCCTTGTAGACGCTGGCGATGCCAAAATCCGTCAGCTTGACGAGCTCGTCGTCGTTGAGCATGATGTTCTGCGGCTTGACATCGCGATGGACGATGCCACGCTTGTGCGCGGCGCCCAGGCCAAGGGCCACGTCGTGGGCAATGACGACGGCGCGCTCATTACTGAGCCGGCCGTTGCGCTTGATGTAGCGTCGCAGGTCGGTGCCTTCGACGTACTCCATGACGATGTAGTAGCTCTCGCCACTCTGGCCGTAGTCGAACACCTGGACGATGTTGGGGTGCTGCAGCAAAGAGGCCGCGCGCGCCTCGCGCTGGAACCGCGTGACGAACTTGGGGTCGCTGCTGTATACCTCGCGCAAGATCTTGACGGCGACGGTGCGGCCCATGCGCAGATCCACAGCGCGGTAGATGGTGGCCATTCCGCCGCGGCCAATGGGTTCCTGCAATTCGTAGCGTTCGCCCAGAATCTCGACGTCCATTTGCCCCCCCAACCGCCGGCCGCTCCTGCCACCGTCCGGTCCGTTCGAGACATGGCCCCTGGCGCCACGCTTCCGCGCGTGTTGTGGCATGTCACGATACTGGGCAGGCCGTAGCCTGGCCCCGCCCCATTGTAGCGCATTGGGCGCAGAGGTGGAATACCCTCCGCTATGAGTACCGGTGCGGGCCGCATCCGCGGGTCCGCCGGACCAGCCAAGGGTACGCGCAGCGTCAGTGTAGCATACCCAAGCGGCTGTGGCTAGTCCAAGCGTGCGCTACACATCTGGCTGCGTGGCAGCGAGGCCGAACGCGGCGACGGGATGCCCTGCCCGAAAGACTAGCCAGCGGTCTAGGCGAAAGGGGGGTGCCCCGGCAGACCGCGGCGCCATAGACTCAGATCACGACGGACCGCAGGAAGGCTCCATCAGGCATGCGCACGGTGCGCAGCGCGCTGAGCGAGCATGGACGGTCCACGGGAGGCTAAGTATGACGGCACCGACATCCCCGCAGCCCACGGGCGGCGTGAGCAAGCTTTCAGACGATCTGGCCAGCGCAGTCGAGCGAGCGGCCCGCTCCATCGTGACGGTAAGCGCTCGTCCCCGCCAGGCGGCAAGCGGCATTCTCTGGCGCTCCGGCCAGGGCGAGATCATCGTGCTCACGGCGGACCACGTGATCGAGCGGGAAGACGACATTTCGCTCACCCTGCCCGGCGGACAGACGGTCAAAGCGCAGCTCATCGGGCGCGACCCGAGCACTGATCTGGCCGCGCTCCGCGTCGCTCCCAGCGATCTGGGCGCCGACGCAACACCCGCGGAGACCGGGACGGACGTGCGGGTAGGCCACCTGGTGCTGGCAATCGGGCGACCTGGTCCCTCGGGACCGCGCGCTTCGATGGGTGTGGTGAGCTTTGTGGATGGGCCGCGCCGGTCGTGGCGAGGCGGCGAAATCGAGTCTATCATCTATGCGGACCTTACCCTATATCCCGGCTTCTCCGGCGGGCCACTCGTGGACATCTCCGGCCGGGTGGTGGGTCTGAACAGCTCGCGGCTCACCCGTGAGGCGAGCACGGCCATTCCAGTGGCGACGCTCACCCGTGTGGTGGAGAGCCTGGTGACGCACGGCCGCATTCGCCGCGGCTACCTGGGCGTTGGGACGCAGCAGGTGCCGCTGCCGGCGGCGCTGGCTGCCAAGGCGGGTGTGACCCAGGACGTGGGTCTGCTGGTGATCTCTGTTGAGCCGCAGAGCCCGGCGGAACAGGGCGGGCTGCTCATCGGCGACGTGCTGGTAGCACTGGCCGGGCAGCCAGTCAACGATGCGGGCACCCTGCGTGCGCAGCTAGGCCCCGAGCGCGTGGGGCAGCCCATCGCGGTCAAGGTGCTGCGCGGCGGCGAGCCCAAAGAGCTGACCGTCACGGTCGGCGAGCGCTCGTAGCCAATGCCTGTCGCGCCGGGGTGCGGATTGTCGCATCCGGCGCGGCGCGGCACACGATACGACACATTCCTTCAAGGAGTCTCGATATGACGGGCATGACAGAGGTGGCGCTGGGGGCGAGCACGCTCTCAGAGGAGCTGGCGGCGACGGTGGAACGCCTCCAGGCGAGCGTGGTGCAGGTGCGAGCCGGACGCGGCGGCATCGGCTCAGGCGTGATCTGGGAGCAGCGGCCAGTGGGCGCCGGAGTGGAGGGCGCGGAGCCGGAGGTGCTCGTCATCACCAACGAGCACGTAGCGCGCGCGGCAGGCGGCGGAGGTATCGGGTTGCTGGTGAACGACGGCCGCACACTGCAGGCCGAGGTCATCGCGCACGATCCCGAGCACGATCTGGCGCTGCTGCGCACACGGGCATCGGGCCTGGTGGCGGTCGAGGTGGGTGACTCGACGGCGCTGCGGGTGGGAGAGTTGGTCATCGCGGTGGGCAACCCCTTTGGCATGATCAACACGCTGACGGCGGGTATCGTGGCGGCACGGGCGCCGGTCGATCCTGACCTGCAGCTGGAGCCGGCCGACCCCGATCCCAGGCCCGGCGCGGCACAACCACCGCGCCGGCGCGAAGGCGATGAGCCTCGCGAGCGGGCCTCGCGGACGCCCGATCTCATCCAGGCTGATATCCGGCTCTATCCCGGCAATTCAGGCGGGCCACTGGCGGATGCTCGCGGGCGCGTGGTGGGCATCAACTCGATGGTCGGGGGTGGGCTGGCCTTTGCCATTCCCAGCCGCATCGTGCAACAATTCATCGCGATCTCGGGCGCATCCGGCGCTTATCGTCCGCGCCTGGGCGTAGAGGTGCTGACGGTGGAGCTGCCAGCATCTATGAGCGCTCGTGTGGGTATTGCCACTGAGTCGGCGGTGCTGGTGACGGGCGTCGAGCCACAGAGTCCAGCCGAGGCGGCGGGGATGCTCATGGGAGATCTGATCGTGGCCGTGGACGGGCGGACGGTGCCGACGGCACGGGCGCTGCTCGTGGCGCTGGCGCGCGCGGACGCCGACGCCGCGCGTCTCCTCACCGTTCTGCGAGGCGGCCAGCGGCAGGATATTACCATCGTGCCGGCATCGCAGCCCGCGGACGCGGCCGCGTGAGGGATGGGTCCCCGCGGACGTGGTCTGTGATGAGCTCGCGGGGACCTATTGCCCGGTGTCAATGTGCGGAGGTGGCCCGCGGCCACGCAGCTGGGGCCAGCAGATGCATCCGCGCCTACTTGGCCTGCGGCCGCAACGTCCGCAGGCGCGGACTGATGCGAATGTGATGGGATACGAGCTGGTAGGGCGTGCTGCCTGGTCTACGGGCAGACGCCCTTCCGGCTCATAAAGATAGAGACCGAACCTGCATGCGTGTATTCGTCATCTCCGCCTACCCGACCGTGCGGGCTGGGCTGCGCGCTCTAGTGCAGGCGCAGCCCGGGTGGATGGTCGTGGGTGAGGGCGGACCCACTCCGCCAGCGGGTGAGCGTACGCGAGGCGCGCGGGATGTGCCACTGACGCAAGAGGTGGACGTCGTCCTGGCGGACGCGGAAGGGCCGGTGACGGTGGAGCTGCTGGACAGGCTGGTGGAAAGTGGTCAGCCGCGGGCCGGTGTGGTTTTGGTAGGAGCGGCGGAGAGCGATCGCGGGCTGGCGGGTACGCTGGGCGAGGAACTAGCAGCGGGATGGCCCGGTACGCTGGGACTCGGTCTGCTGCCGCGCGACGCCGCGGGTGAGGAGATCGTCTCCGCGGTGGAGGCGGTGGCCAACGGGCTGGTGGTGCTGGACCGACGGCTCGCGCGGGGGCTGATGAATGCCGCGCGGGCGGGGGCGGTTGCCGGGCCGGGGTCATCGCGTGGTGAACCGGGCGGGGCGCTGGACGTGGCCAGCGAGCCATTGACGGCACGCGAGCTAGAGGTGCTGCAGCTGCTGGCCGAAGGTTTGCCCAACAAGATCATCGCATCACGCCTGCACGTGAGCGAGCATACCGCGAAGTTCCACGTGGCTTCGATCATGACCAAGCTCGGAGCAGCCAGCCGCACAGAGGCGGTCACGCTGGCCGCGCGTCGCGGGCTGTTGATTCTGTAGCAAGCGACGCATCATGCGTCGTCGTCGTCGGCGTCAGTTGACCCGCCGCCCGTTTCTTCCCAGAGCTGACGGACGGTTGTACGAGCGACCTCGAAGCTGAAGCCGCGCCGTAGCAGGAATGGCCCTAGCCGGTCGCGGAAGGTGACGAAGTCCAGCCCGGCCAGGGCACGCAGTCTGGTGCGGCCGGCGGCAAGGGCACGTTCGGCGTCGCGCTCCGGCTCAGTCGTGGCCTCTACTGTCTCGCGGTCCACGCCGCGCTGGCGCAGCTCGGCGCTGAGCGCGCGTGCGCCACGGGGGCTGAAGCGCTCGCGATTGTCTACCCAGAACGTCGCGAAGTCGCGGTCGTCGAGCAATCCCGCGTCTTGCAGACGGTCGAGCACGCGCTCAACCAGCGCCGCGTCGGGAGTGGCATGGTGAGGCCGCGGGCGCAGCAACCGGCGCCTGACCTCGGCGCGGCTGCGTGGGCGCGGCGCCAGGAAGTGCTGCGCTGCCGCGAGCAGGTCTTGCTCGGTGGCGGCCTGGCGCAGGCGCTCGACATCGCCAGTCGATAGCTCCTGGCCGACGGCGAGCCCCTCGCGGACGACGACGGCGGCATCCACGGCGAACGCGAACGTGCCATCCAATGAGAGATTCCAGCGATCGGCGTGTCGCTGCTGGGGATCGAGTGCGGTGATCTTCATCGAGGCTGTCCTCATTGTAGAGACGTTGGGGCGTCGGCGCGCGGGCGCTCGCCGTGTCGCACACAGGGCGGCGGCTCACGGTGCACGCGAGTATTATCTACTGAGTATTCTCACGCGGGGCCGATAAGCGGAAACGGGGAGCCGTATCGACGACAGTCTCGGTCGAGCGTGAGACGCGGGCGCCTGGGGCTGCAGGCTACGGCCGAACGGCAAACTTGATGCCCTCGCCGGCATCCAGGCGCTCGAGCGTGGGCACCAGGTCGTCCAGCGATACATTGCCACTCAGCAGATCGCTCGTGCGGACGGCTCCGCTGGCAATAGCGTCGAGCGCGGCGGCGAAATGACGGGGTGTGTGGTGGAACGTGCCTTTCAGCGTCCGTTCTTCGTAGTGCAGCGCGCGCGTGTCGAATGAGGCCGTGGTGCCAGCCGGGCATCCGCCGAACAGGTCCACGATGCCGCCAGGGCGGGCCACGAGCGCGGCGGTCTGCCACACCTCGGGGCGCCCCACCGCTTCGAAGACGATGTCCGCTCCGCGTCCGCCCTCGGTGAGCGCGCGCAGGGCCATAGCCTGCGCCTCGCTTGCGGGCGTCCGGGCGGCGTCGAGGGCGACATCGGCGCCCCAGCGCACCGCCAGCGCCAGTCGCTCCGCGCGCCGCCCTGAGAGGATGACGCGCGCGCCACGCAGACGCGACGCCGCCAGCAGCAACAGACCAAGTGGGCCGCAGCCCAGGATCGCGACGGTATCGCCGGAACGCACGCCCGCGTCGTCCACGGCATGCAGCGCGCACGCAAGCGGCTCAGCCATGGCCGCAGCCGTGGGGTCCAGCGCCGCCGGTAGCTCGTAGAGATTGCGGGCGACGATGTGCGCGGGGATCAGCGCGTACTCGGCGTAGGCGCCGTTCCATAGCACCAGGTGCTCACAGAGCGACTCGCGATCCCGCAGACAATAGAAGCATGCGCCGCAGGGGGCCGAATTGGCGCCTACTACGCGGTCACCAGGCCGCCAGCGCTCCACGCCGGCGCCCACGGCTACGACGACGCCGGCGTATTCATGGCCGAACGCGGCCGGGGGCGGTCCGAGCAACACCGGGTGTCCACGGCGGTACGCCTTGAGGTCGGTGCCGCAGGTGATGGCGGCCAGCACACGCACGAGCACCTCGCCCGGCCCCGGCCGCGGCGTCGCCACGGACTCGACGCGGACATCGCGCGGCGCGTAGTAGCGAGCGGCGCGCATGGTGGCGGGAATTGTCGGGTCGCTGGTGGTGGATATCTGCATGGCAGATAGTATACGCGTGATGCGAGGCCACGAGCAGTACCGTAGTCGCCGCGGCGCGGCACCGCGCCTCTTCCGTTGGGCGCGTGCTACCGTGCGGACGTGCGCCCGAACTGAATCTCCGGCGCCTGGACCGCGCTGTCAGCCGTGCCCTGTACTGTCGTCTCAATGGCCGAATCGGCGCCGGATTACACCGCATCGCCCACAATCGAGCCGCAAGGCAGAGGGTGCACGTCAGCATTTTGCTGAGAGCGATTGGCCGTCGCGACGTCACGGAGGAGTTGGAGCGAGGAGGGGCAGGCGGGGTGTACCCACAGCGAGCGGTGCTGCGCTGCGGCACGGCCGACACGGCTGGCGAGCGCCGGGCAGTCTACGCTTCTGAGGGTGAGCGGCCCGGCTCCAGCCAACTACAAGAGGCCACGCTGTGCTGCCACCGCCACTGCCACTGCCTGCGCGCGGGTGTCCACGCCCAACTTGTTAAAGACGGAGGTCAGGTGGTAGTTGACCGTGCTGG
>CAYQFU010000190.1:0-10837 GCA_964416775.1 uncultured Ktedonobacterales bacterium | reverse complement strand
AAGGCGCCGGCAGACACCCCTGAGCGGGCGTCTGCCGGCGGTCTGCGCGCTGTCGCGACGTCGTGCGCTAGTAGTTGCTGGTGCCGGTGCGGCCGACGGTATCCTTGGCCTGATTGGCAGCGGCATTCGTCGCTTGCTGCGCCTGACTCAGCGCGCCAGTCATGGTCTGGCGGCCCTGTTCGATCATGCCGGTCGAGCGCGCTCTGAGTGTATCGAACTGTGATTGAGCCTGCCCCTGCCACTCATTGAGTCGGGACTGCAGCTGCGCTCGGGTCTCTTCACCCCGCTGTGGTGCGAACAGCAGCCCCAGGAGCGCGCCGATGGCGCCGCCCCACAGAAATGCGCGGATGGTCCTCATGCGATGTAACCCCCTACTCGAATGCATGTGACGGAGACGTCTCAGTGACCTCTCCCGTACTCAGGTGCCAAGACCTTGGAGCATACCCGCAATCTCCATGCCGGCAGCATGGCCGCAGGGAGTGGGTACTGGCATTTCCGTGTAAAACTCATGCGCCTGCCACCGCACGGAAGGCGGCGCGCGCCGCCCCTACAGTGCGCTCGATGATGTCGTCCGTGTGGGCCAGGGAAATGAACCCGGCCTCGAACTGCGACGGTGCGAGGTAGATGCCCGCGTCGAGCATGTGGCGGAAAAAGGTCGCGAAACGCGCGGTGTCCGAACGCTTGGCGCTGGCTTCGTCCACCACGGGCCGCTCGCTGAAGAAGGTGCAGAACATGGAACCTACGCGCGTCTGGAAGATGGGAACGCCCGCAGCCGCCGCGGCCGCACCGATGCCGGCCTCCAGAGCGGCGCTGGCCCGTTCGAGCCGGTCATAGACGCCAGGCTCGCGCAGCAACTCCACCTGGGCCGCGCCCGCCGCCATCGCCAGTGGATTGCCCGAAAGCGTGCCGGCTTGATATACGGGTCCTGACGGGGAGATGAGCGACATGATATCGCGCCGGCCGCCGTACGCGGCCGCGGGGAGTCCACCGCCGACGATCTTGCCAAGGCAGGTGAGGTCGGGCGTGATGCCGTAGAGCGCCTGGGCGCCACCGTATGCCACGCGAAAGCCGGTCATCACCTCGTCGAAAATCAGCAGCGCGCCGTCCTCGGCCGTGACAGCGCGCAGGCCCTGGAGGAAGCCAGGCGCGGGCGGCACACAGCCCATATTCCCAGCCACCGGCTCCACGATCACGGCGGCGATCTCGCCTGGATGTTGGGCGAACGCCGCGCGCACCGCATCGAGGTCATTGTACGGCGCCACCAGGGTCTGCGCGGTGGCGGCCGCGGGAACGCCCGGGCTGTCTGGCGTGCCGAGGGTGAGGGCGCCGGAGCCAGCCGCGACGAGCAGCATATCGGCGTGGCCGTGATACCCACCCGCGAACTTGAGGATTTTGTCCCGTTCGGTGTAGGCGCGCGCGACGCGCAAGGCGCTCATGGTGGCCTCGGTGCCGGAATTGACGAAGCGCACCAATTCGATGCTCGGCACGGCCTGGAGTACGAGCTCGGCCAGGCGCACTTCGGCCTCAGTCGGCGCGCCAAAGCTGGTGCCGCGCTGGGCGGCAGCGGTGATGGCCGCGGTCACTCGCGGGTGGGCATGGCCGAGAATCAGTGGCCCCCAGGAGCCGACATAGTCGATGTACTGGTTGCCATCCACGTCGTAGAGATACGCACCCTCGCCGTGGTCGATGAACAAGGGCTGACCGCCCACGGCCTTGAAGGCGCGCACAGGGCTGTTGACGCCACCGGGGATGACGGCACGCGCACGGGCGAAAAGCTCGGCGGAGCGTTCGTGTTGCATGACCAATGGTCCTTGAATTGAGCAGGGGACAGTTCAACGCGACAGACTATAGCACGATCACGCCGCCAGCATCGGCTGCCGCGCAGAGGACCCTGTGGTGGAAGCATGACGTTTGTCACTGGTACGATATGGGACGGCCCGCTACGATAGCGAGCGGTTGACTCTGCCTTGGTTGCGACACATATGCCGGCTGTCGCGTTTCGCCGCGTGCGGCTGGGGACCCGCTATCGAGCGTATCGCCCTGCTGACCGCGTGCGAAACACGCACTGAAGAAGAAGTCAGGAGTCCTCGTACATGGAGACCAACCTGGTGGGACAGGCGTCATTGTCGCCTACTCCTGGAGGAGCGACGCTCGCCCCCGCCCTCGAAGCTATAGACGTGCGCAAGAGCCTGCCTCTGGGGCGCGAGCGTATTGACATCCTGCGGGGCATCAACTTGCGTATCGAGCGGGGAGAGTTCGTGGCCATTGTCGGCCCGTCGGGCTCAGGCAAGTCAACCCTGCTGGGGATCATCGCCGGCCTGGACAACCCCACGAGTGGCAAAATCTACGTCGACGGCGTGGACATCACCAGGATGAGCGAGGGACAACTGGCGGCAGTGCGCAACCAGAAGATTGGCATGGTCTTCCAGGCGTTCAACCTCATCCCGACGCTGACGGCGCAGGAAAATGTGGAAGTGCCCCTGTACGTGGGGAAGCATGCCGTCTCGCCGTCAGCGCGTGCAAAGGAGTTGCTGGAATTGGTGGGCCTGGGGCATCGCCTCAAGAACCGGCCCAACCAGCTTTCTGGCGGAGAGCAGCAGCGCGTGGCGGTGGCTCGGGCGCTGGCCACGAATCCCGCCATCGTGATCATGGATGAGCCGACGGGCAACCTGGACAAGCGCAACGGAGACAACGTGCTCCAGATGATCCGCGATCTGCGGCAGGCCACCGGCACGACGTTCGTCATCGCGACGCACGATGCCACTGTAGCGGCGGCGGCCGATCGCTCGATTCGGATCGTAGACGGTCTCGTCGTCGACGGCGAAGCCTAGGGAGCGCGAGCATGAAGACAGGACTGTACTGGAAATACGCGACGCGCTCGCTCGCTCGCGGTGGCCAGCGCACGCTGCTGGCCATCTTCTGTGTCGCCGTTGGGGTACTGGCCATCGTCGCGCTCCAGCTGGTGGGCGACATGGTGAACAACAGCTTGACCAGCAATGTGCGCGAGGGCAATGGCGGCGATGTCTCCGTGCGCAACGACTTCGCGCCGCTCTCGACCAGCCAGCTGAGCTATTTCGACCATCTCAAGAGTCAGGACGTCATCAGCGCCTACACGGCCGTCTCCGAGCATCAGACGCAGACGCTGGCCGGTGGCAAGACGCAATTCTACGTGCTCAAGGCAGTCGACCCATCCCATTTCCCGCTGGTGGGCGCGCCAGTGTTCGTTCAGCCGTCCAATGGGACGTTCGGGTCCGTATTGTCGGGCAATAGCGTCGTGGTGACGACGAACTTGCTGACGCAGCTCAAGGCGCACGCCGGCGATCAGGTGCAGGTGACGTCGGACGATGGGCGCGTGCTCACTGTGAGCATCGGTGGGGTCATCCAGGACGCGGGATTCTACCGTGAGCCGCAGATGTTGATGGCGGTCAGCGCGTATACGGCGACACCGAGCACGGCCGGCAAGCCTGTGGATTTTCAGGCGGTCTACCTGACCGTGCCGGGAGCCACCGATGGCAACGCGGCATCAGCCGAGAAGCAGGTGCAGCGACAGTATCCCCTGGCCACCGTCACGACTACCAAGGAAGCGCTCCAGCAACAGGAAAGCAATGTCCAGCAAATCAGGTACTTCCTGCAGGTGGTGGGGCTGCTGGCACTGCTCATCGGCGGTGTGGGGATCATCAACACCATGCAGGTGCTGCTGCGGCGGCGGCGCGTGGAGATCGCCATGCTCAAGACGACGGGCTATCGTCAGCGCGACCTGTATTTGCTGTTCGGGCTGGAGGCGGCACTGCTGGGGTTGGTCGGCGGCATCGTGGGCGCGGCGGCCGGCATTGGAGTGAGCTATTTCATCAAGCAGCTGGTGGAGAAGGCGTTCTTTGTCCACCTCACGTTCGCCGTCGATCCATTCACGGCCGGCTCGGGCGTCGTGATCGGCCTGGTGACGGCGTTGATCTTCGGGTTGTTGCCGATCGTCCAGGCCAGCCAGACGCGGCCACAGGCGGTGTTGCGCGAGTCCACCGAGCGGACGTCATTTCCTAGTCTGCTGCTTTCGGGCTTCCTGCTCGTGGTGCTGGGCGCGCTGTTCTACGTGCTGGCGCGCGCCATCCTGGGCGATTACCTGGTGGCGCTGTACGTCGTGGGTGGAACGGTACTGTTGGTGGGTATCCTGAGCATCGTGTTCAGTATCGTGGTGCTCGTGATCAGCCGGCTGCCGGTGCTGGAGCGCTTCACGTGGTGGTATGTGCTGCTGATCGCCATCGCGCTGGCGGGGTCGGCTGCCATTACCTATTACTTGCCACCATTCGGGGTGCTGTTTCTGGCGATCTCGCTGTTGGGATTGGTGGTCGTGTTGCTGCCACGGGCGTGGAAGGCTAACGTCAAGATGGCGCTGCGCAACCTGGGACGGGCGCGCGTGCGGACGGTGACGACCATGGTGGCGCTCTTCGTCGGCGTGTTCGCTATCGGGCTGGTGCTCGTGCTGGGCCAGAACATCAAGGACAAGATCGACCAGGCTTTCTCGACGGCGGTGAAGTACAACTCGTTCATTCTGGCCGCATCCACCGACAAAAGCGCTGTAGACACGCAACTTACCGGACTGCCGGGCCTGGAGACCGCGTCGAGCCAGAATGGGTGCGCACCGACCAAATACGAGGTCAATCCCGTCGCGCAGGGCATCCCAGTAGCGGTGAATGATGTGCCGATCGCGCAAGTGCTGGCCAGCGCCGGCCAAGCCGGTCCGGGCAGCCTCGGCCGCGACGGCGCCCTGCGCTTCGTGAGCGCCATGCAGGGGTACAATCTCTCCAATGGCCCACTGCCCTCCTGCGATGTGAGCCTGGCCACCACCGATGTCCTGGGCCATTCGATTGGCGGGCGCATGCTCACATCGGCGGACGCCGGCACGAACAACGTCGTCGTAGCGAAGACGGCGACGCTCGCTCCACTCAATCTGAAGGTGGGCGATACCATCACAGTGTTGGCGGAAGATCACAAGACGCTCGTGACCCTGCACGTGGTGGGCTTCTGGGATGACACGGGCAAAGTGGCGTTTGGGTCCGTCTTCGCCGATTCGCAGATCGTGAACACGCTCACCCTCGGCAAGCCGATGTACATCTATTCGCTGCGGGAAGACCCAACCAAGGCGGACCAGGCGTTGCAGCAGGTGCAGCAGGCGGTACCGACGACGCAGACGTTCAGCCTGGTGGACCTGACGCTGTTCATCGATACGCTGCTGAACAACCTGATCATCATGCTGGTGGCGGTGGCGTCGCTGGCGATGCTGGCCGGTGTCATCATCATCGCCAACGCCGTGGCGCTGGCGATGCTGGAGCGGCGGCGCGAGCTGGGCATTCTCAAGTCAGTGGGGCATACCAGTGGCAGCGTGCTGCGCGAAGTGCTGGTGGAGAACGGCACCGTTGGGTTCGCGGGCGCCCTGCTGGCGATGCTGCTGGTGACGCTGGCAACGACGGTGCTGAGCGTCGTCGTGTTCAAGACCGACTTCGGCGTCAGCGCGCCCATCGTGCTGGGGGTCACGCTGATCACCGCCGCGGTCTGCATGGTGGTGGCGGGGTCCGTCGCGTGGGGCGCCACGCGTGTTCGTCCGCTGGAAGTGCTGCGCTACGAATAGGACGCTAGGACGCGCCCTGTCAGGGATGGCGAGCGCGCCAAAGGCAAGGTCGGGATGTCGCGATGCGTCCCGGCCTCGCGCTATGGTGCGGAGATGGAGACGCCGCAGCGCGCGAGCAGATCGCGCGCCAGTGACGCGTGGTACGGGATGGGGAGCCGGCGGCTTGGGCCATGGGAGTCGGAGCCGACGCTCTGCAGCCAGCCACATGCGCGAACGTAGCGCTCGAACAGGATGACCTGCTCGTCGGTGTGCGTGGGATGGCGGACCTCGATGCCATCGAGCGGGACCTGACTGCGCACGGCGTCGAGCAGGGGGGCGTCAAATCGAGTGAACCCCGGCTCATCGCGGCCAGGATGGGCAATGAGCGCGACGGCATCTGAGGCGTGCGCGGCGGCGACGGCGGCTCCGAGATCGGCCGCTATGCTGCGGAAGCCAGCATCCACGACGATGTCCATCGCGGCCTCCAGGGTGGCCGCATAGCCGTGGGCATGCAGCAGGGCGGCGTTGTCGAAGGGGCGTACCGGCTCTCCGCCCTTGTCCGCGAGCACGTCGGCCTGGCGCGCGAAGGTGTAGCCGCGGCGCAGCAGCTCCGTGTGGACGGCTCGGGTATTCTCCAGCTGCTCGGCCTCGGTGCGTCGCACCAGCTCGCCCAGGGCGCTGCCGCGAAACTCCTGAGCGAAGCACAGCACATCCACGTGACGGCCCGCCCAATCTGTGGTCACCTCCACGGCGGGAATCACGTGGATGCCGCGCGCGGCGCCCGCGGCAACCATGATGGGGATGCCGGCCAGATTGTCGTGATCGGTGACAGCCACGACGCGGAACCCTGCCGTCGCGAGATAGTCGAACAGGGCGTCGGGCGTCCATGCGCCGTCGCTGTACGTCGTGTGCATTTGCAAGTCTATGGCGTCGTCGGGACGTATAGAGACGACGGGCATGCGTGATTCCTCTCTGTCAGCGTGAGCTGGCAAGGTGCGGTAGGCTGGATAATCGCCGCGGTTGGGATCCAGGTCAGTGGTCGTCGGCAGAAACGCGCTGGCTGGGCGTGGAGCTGAGCATGGCCTGCCACGCCTCATATGTGGCGCGTGCGATGGCGTCCTGCGTGTAGCGCGCGAGGACGCGCTGACGACCGGCCCGTGCCAGCCGGTGGCGCAGGTCGGAGTCGTCCAGCAGTTGGAGCAGACAGGCACTGAGCGCTTCGGCGTCGCCCTCAGGAAAGACGAGGCCGGCATCGCCGATGACGCGGGGAATCTCTCCAGACGTGGATCCCACCACGGCGACCTCACACGCCATCGCCTCGACTAGCACGCGTCCGAACTGCTCGGTCCAGTTTGGCAGGGTCAGCGAGGGCAGCACGAGGATGTCGAGGCTGGCCATGGTGGTGGCGACGTCAGTGCTGCTCAGGCTGCCGAGGAAGCGCACGTGATCGGCGATGCCGAGCGTGGTGGCGAGCTCGCGCAGCTCCGGCTCGGTGGGACCGCGGCCGGCGAGGATCAACTCGGCACGCGGGGCCAGTGGCGCGAAGGCCCGCACCAGGGTATCCACGCCTTTCTGAGGGACGAGCCGGGCAACACAGCCCACGCGCAGCGGCTGACCCTCGGCGTGGGCGCGAGGCACGAACAGGTCCGTGTCGGCACCGAACTGGGGAAAGACGCTGACGGGACCGCGGTAGCCCTTGCGGCGGAGCACGGCGACGGCGTCCTCATTGGCGGCGAGCGCATAGTCGGCGTGCGCGTAGTTGTACTGCTCCATCCACGAGAATGGCGGCGGATACTGGCGCAAGAGGTTTTGCCAGGTTACAAAGAGCGTGCGCGCGCCAGCGTGCCGGGCTGTGCGCAGAGCCTGATACGTAGCCAGATTGTACGGTTCTTCGTCGATGTGCACGATGTCGGGTCGCGCGCGGTGCAGGATGCGGCCGAGCGTCGGGTACGCATGGACGTGGAAGTGGCCGTTGAGCCACATGGGCGCCACGACAAGCTCCCAGCCGCGGGGGTCCGCGGTCTCGATGTGTTGCTTCCCGCCATCATCCGCGCGCCAGTAGGGCGGCGAGACGACGGTCAGCTCGACATCCGGCATGCGCGCCAGCAGCTCCGCCTTCTTCTGCGCGGTGGCGCTCAGCATCGCTTTGGAGACGAGTAGCACGCGCACGGGGGATGATCTCCTTACTGGCAATCGAGAATGATCCAGCATGGGTCCAGCCAGATCGTCGCGACAGCAACGCTATTCAATGGGGCACGGCGGCATTCAGCCTTTGGCCTCCGCGACTTCGGTATAGATGGCGGCGGTGTCGACGGCGGCCTGGTCCCAGCTGAACTGTTTGGCCCGCGCGTGCGCCCGCTGCCGCAGGTCCTCACGCAGCTCGGCGGAGGTGAGCACACGCCGGATAGCGCCGCCCAGAGCGTCAGGATCTTCTGGATTGACGAGAATGCCAGCCCTGCCGACCACTTCGGGAAGCGATGTGCGCTCAGAGCACACCACTGGCGCGCCGCAGGCCAGCGCTTCCAGTGGAGGCAAACCAAACCCCTCGTAGACGGACGGGTAGACGAAGCAGGTCGTCGCGCTGTACAGCAACGGCTTGTCCTCTTCGGCGATATACGCGCACAGCACGTTGTCCGCGATGCCCAGCGTGTTCGCGAGGGGCCGCCAATCGGGAAAGAGCGGGCTGGACCCAAGCCGTTTCGGATCGCCGGAGATGAACAACTGCAGGTCGGGGTCACCCAATTCGTGATAGACGGCGGCGAATGCGGCGACGAGCGTGGCGACATTCTTCCGCTGATCCAGCCCGCTCGTGCACAAGACAAAGCGCTCGGAGAGACCGTACTTCTCGCGGGCCGCTCGCAGGCGCTGCGCGTCGAGCACGCGGCGATACTGCGCGGCCGGCGCTTCTAGCACGACCCGCACGCGATCAGACGGCAGGCCGATCAGCTCCATGATGTCGCGCTTGCAGTATTCGGAGACGGCAATGACCATGCTCGCCTGTTTGGCCGCGCTGGCAACCAGCCGGTTGTACGCCGCGACCGAGGGAGAGGCGCGGTAGGCAGGTAAGCGAAGCCCGATCACATCGTGGATGGTCACGACGGTGGGGATGCCCTGTGTACGGAGCGGCGGGGCGAAATGTGGTACGTGCATGATCCGCGCCTGTTCGCGCTTCGCGGCGCTGGGGAAGGTATGCTGCTCCCACACCAGCTTCTCGATGTTCTGGCCGCCGCGCTTGAGGCTGCCGACGGGAACGGTCTTCCAGGTGAAGGTGGAGGGCGTCTCGGGCTGGTCGGTAATATCGTGGGGACTCAGAATAAGGTACTCGTTGATGCCATCCACACGTCCCAGCGCTTGCAGCAGGTGCCGGGTGTACTGCCCCGTACCACTGCCGGGCTCCTCGAGAAACAGGCCGTTGATGGCGATGCGCATGGATCAGTCACCTGTTCGTGTTGTAGATGGGAAACCAGCTCGCACCGCGGACTGAAGCCCGAAGCCGCGGCTGGATGGTTTGCGGCCCCGTCAGCATAGCACACGCTCACAACATGCTAGGACCTAGGCTGTTTGCCCGCCACGCCGCAATGACGCGGCGGCCAGCGCCAGGCAGAGGGCGATCTGCAGCTCCATGCCGTGTACGAAGACATCGTCCACCAGGCTATGGATGATCACGGCCACCACGACGCCGAGCACTCCCAGCGCGAGCGCCCGCTCCGATGCCCGCTCCGTCGCGGCCGTTTCCACCGTGTAGTCTGTGAGGCTCGTTGGTGGACGGTGGGTGGCGCGCCACGAGACATAGACCATGGCGGCCACGAAGGCAAGGAACGCAAGCAGACCGATTACACCGGTTTCGGCGGCGGCATTGATGAAGTAATCATGGGCGTGTCCGAGCGAGACGTCCCAGCCTGGCACTTTATAGCGCGCGTACACGGCGCCATAATTGCCCGCGCCGACGCCCAAAATGGGATGAGCCAGGAACATGCGAATGCCAGCCACCCAGTGAGCCAGACGCTCCACGGAGGAGAAGTTGGCGTCGTTGAGCGGGCCGGTGAGCGACACATTGTCCACGCGCAACAGGTGCAAGGCGCGCTGCTGGAGGCTATGCGGCAGCAGTCCCACGGCCCATGCGCCGCCGATGACGACAACGGCCGCGCCGCCTGCGATGGCGCTGATCTTCTCGATGCGCAGGGTGACGATCAGCATCACCACGATGGCGGCGCCAAGCGCCAACAGTCCACCGCGCGAATCGGCCAGCGCTTGCGCGCCGAGCATGAGTGTGGCGGCTCCGGCAGCTACCCATCGCGCGGACGGGCGGCGACTGAACACGGCGATCGCCAGCGCCAGAGGCAGCGACAGATTCAGGTAGGCGGAGAACGGGTTGGGCTGATCGAACGTGCCGAAGACACGGATGCCCGCTCCGCCCACGCCAAGATCGCCAGCCGCGACCACCCACTGCACATATCCCAGCAGCGCCTCGGCCACGCCCACGGCAATCATGCTCCACGCCAGGGCAACACGCTTGGCGGGAGTGTTCAGCAGTGTAGCCGCGAGCGCGAACGTGATCAGCACCTCCGCCCATTTCAGGATTTCTTTCAGCACATCCGAGCGGCTGGTGGCGACCACAATCGAGAGCATGACTACGAGCAGATAGGCACCGATGGCGGCGGCCACGGCCGCTGAGTCGGGTTGGTGGCGCATCGCGGCTCGCAGACGTGCGCCGAGGCGCGAGCTGGTGAGCGGAGGGCGTATGTCGCGTGGCTCGTGCAGCATGATGGGGGCGTGCCGGACCAGCCAACCCACCGTCAGCGCGCCCACCAGCACATCGGTCGGCCCGGCGCGCAGCGGGCCGATGGCCAGCGCGAAGACGGAATCGAGGGCCACGGCGGGTACGAGCAGGAGCGTCACCAGCCAGGGACGCACGATGGCCAGCGCGAGTGAGCCGAGGCCCAGCACCACCCAGAGGGCGGTCGCGGGCGCGGGGACGGCGACCGCCGCCACGAGCAGGACGCCCACCACCGCGGCAGGCACGTACCGCCGCACGTCCTCGCTGGCAAGCGGGAGACTCGCCTCACGTCTGGCTACGCGCACTATTGCCCTCGCGCTCTAGTTCAGTACGGAACCACTCGATGGTGTGGTGCAATCCCTCTTCGGGAGAGATGGTGGGGGTCCAGCCCAGGACGCGCTGCGCCTTGGCGATGTCGGGCCGGCGCCGCTCCGGATCATCCTCGCGCTTGGGCGCGG
>CAYQFU010000189.1:2234-10895 GCA_964416775.1 uncultured Ktedonobacterales bacterium | reverse complement strand
TCGCCACGCTGGCGACCATCCCCCCCGCCTCGCGCGCCTCACGGATCCGCGTCGCAGACATGCTGCGGTATGAATAAGGAGGAAGTCCCATGCGCTGCTTGAATGTCCTCGCATTGTTCCTGGTACTGGGAGGATCGCTGACGCTCGTCGCCTGTGGGGCGGGAGGGGTCAATGTCCAGTGCTTTGGCCCGCGTCCTGTGTCATCCGTGCATCCCGTCGGGAGTAGCATCAGCTTCTCGGTGACGACCATTGACGGCACCTATACCTACTCCGTACCGCAATCGGCCTTCGGCGGTGCTCCGGCGGCAATGAAGAATGGCGACATCGTTTCGTTCTGTGCGGAGACGGCTGATTCGGGAGGGCAGAGCACCACCACGATCACCCAGTTCAGCGACCAGGGCCAGCCTGCCGCTACCGACACGCCGCAATCTCGCTAGACGAGGAATCGCCGAGGGCCGCATGGAGGGCAAGAGATGCGAAGGCAGACGTTCCTCTCTGTCTCTTGTGATGCCGCGCTCGGCGGTGTGTTGGGTATGGCATACTGCACCCAGTAATGCTCGCTCATCTCGCTGAGGAACGGTGCCATGCACAGCCTACGCAAGCGTTTCGGCGGACTCTATTGGCGGCTGACCGCCTCCTACTTCGCGGTCACCTTGCTGGCAGCCGTCACCATCGAGATCGCCGTCACCCTTCCTCCCAGCGTTCAAGATTACCAAAACGCGCATGCCTATCCCTCCAGCATGCAAGGAGGTGTAGCTGTCCCCAGCTCACCCGCACCATCCGGGTTCTCCCAGTTTCTCAGCATCTTTTCGCATCATTTCCAGGTCGATACGCTGTATTTCATCCTGCTTGCCAGCGTGGTCGGCACGCTGACCGGCCTGTTGATCACGCGCAACGTCACCCGCCGGCTGCGCCGCATCACCCTGGCGGCGGACGCCTGGAGCAACGGTGAGTTTGCGGTCGAAGTGCGCGATCCCACCCGCGATGAGATCGGCCAGCTAGGGAAGGACCTCAACGGCATGGCCGAACAACTCCACACGTTGCTAGCCACCCGCGAAGAGCTTGCGACGATTGAGGAGCGCAACCGGCTGGCGCGCGATCTGCATGACTCGATCAAGCAAAACGTCTTCGCCACTGCCCTGCTGGTAGGCGCGGCGCGCACGCACTTGCCGCCGGATACCCTGCCGGCGCAGACGTATCTCGCCGAGGCCGAGGCGCTGGCCGAGCAGACGCGCCAGGAATTGACCGCGCTCATCCGCGAGCTGCGCCCGGCCCGCCTCGCGGATAGAGGGCTGAGCGTCGTCCTACGCGACGCTGCCGAGAACTGGTCGCGCCGCATGGGCATCGCCGTGGCCATGCACATCCAGGGCGAGCGGGTCATCGCGCTCGACATCGAGGAAGCGCTCTTTCGCGTGGCGCAGGAAGCGCTCGCCAACATTGCTAAGCACAGCGGAGCCGCGCGTGTTACTATCCAGCTCGCCTGGGAGGACGCGCAGGTCCGCCTGACGATCACTGACGACGGCGCCGGCTTCGATGTGGCGCATGCCAACGGGCGCGGCGTGGGACTGTCCAGTATGCGCGAGCGCGTGGCTGCCCACGATGGCACGCTACACATCGCCAGCATGGCGGGCGCGACGACGGTGGAGGCGATCATCCCGCTGCACGCGGCCGAGAAGCCAACCCAGGCGGCGACACCATGAGCGATTCGATCACCATCTTGGTCGTCGATGATCATGCGGTCGTGCGCCGCGGCGCGCGGGCATTCCTCGAAGCCCAGCCCGATTTCACCGTCGTGGGCGATGTCGGGTCCGGCGGTGAAGCGGTGCTGCTGGCGGCAGATCTCGCCCCCGACGTCGTGCTGATGGATCTGGTGATGCCCGGCATGGACGGCGTGCAGGCGACACGGCTACTGAAGCAGAAAAGCCCCTGCTCTCAGGTCATCGTGCTGACCTCCTATCACGAGGACGAACATATCTTCCCCGCCATCCGTGCCGGCGCGCTCTCCTATCTGCTCAAAGACATCGGCCTGCCCGATCTGGCCGATGCCATCCGCAAAGCGGCGCGCGGCGAGGTCGTGATGCATCCCCGCATCGCTGCGCGCGTTGTGCAGGAGCTGGACGGCGCATCACATCATGACATGGCGAGCTACGCCCAACTGAGCGAACGCGAGCGGGAGGTGTTGCGACTGATCGCCGAGGGGCTGAGCAACGCCGACATCGCGGCGCGACTCGTCCTCAGCGAAAAGACGGTGAAAAGCCATGTCCGCAACATCCTCAGCAAACTGCATCTCGCCGACCGCACACAGGTCGCCATCTTTGCCTGGCGCCAAGGGCTGATGGGAAGCTGACATGTCGACGACGTGAACGCGATCCTGGAACGAGCGATAGCACTGGGTGCAAAGCAGCTTGAGGCGCCACAAGACCGTGGTCATGGCTTTGTGACAGCTTCTGTAGGTGATCCTTTCGGGAACATTCTGGGCATTATGTACAATCCGCATTATGTGGAGGTATTGGCCTCTATGAAACAGGCGTAAGGTGCACTATGGATGCGCTCGATGGCGTACAAATCATCACCTGCGCCGATGCCGCCCAGTGGGAATCCTGGTTAGCTGATCACTACGAGCAGCAAGGTGGGCAAAGATAGAGAGACAATGGGTGGTGGGCGTGGGAGGTGGAGGAGGAGGAGAAGGTTGGGGAGCGCAGGAAAGCACAGGAGCGGCGACCGATTTGGGTCGCCGCTCCCGCTGAGCCGAGGTCTGGGACGCGCGAGGGGTTACGGGTAGATGCCGCGGACCTGGGTGGCCTCGGCGACGCGCGCTACGGAGAGCAGATAGGCTGCCGTGCGATAGTCGCACTCCTCCTGCTCCTTGCGCGCCTGGACCGCGTCGAAGCTGCGGACCATGATCTGCTCGAGGCGGGCGTTGATCTCGTCTTCGGACCAGAAGAAGTGTTGGAGGTCCTGCACCCACTCGAAGTAGCTGACGGTGACGCCGCCGGCGTTGGCCAGGATGTCGGGGACCACCGGGATGCCGCGCTCGCGGAAGATGGCGTCGGCCTCGGTGGTGGTGGGGCCGTTGGCGGCCTCGACGATGAGCTGGGCCTGGACGCGCGAGGCGTTGGCGCCGGTGAGCTGCCCTTCGAGGGCGGCGGGGATGAGGATGTCCACCGGCAGCTCGAGGAGGGCCTTGCCGTCGAGTTGTTCGGCGTCCGCCAGGCCGCGCAGGCTGCCGAACTCCTGCACGTGCATCAGGGCACGCTTGACGTCGATGCCGTTCTCGTTATAGACGGCGCCGTAGACATCGCTGAGAGCGACGACGCGACAGCCGTGCTCGTGCAGGAGCCGCGCGGTGATGGAGCCGACATTGCCGAAGCCCTGCACGGCGACGCGGGCGCCTGCGAGCGGGATGCCGAGGTGCTTGCAAGCCTCGCGCGTGACGATGAAGACGCCGCGGCCGGTGGCCTCCATGCGGCCTTCGCTGCCGCCGACGGAGAGCGGCTTGCCGGTGACGACGGCGGGGACCGAGTAGCCGGCATGCATGGAGTAGGTGTCCATGATCCAGGCCATGACCTGTGGGTTGGTGTTCACGTCGGGGGCGGGGATATCGGCCTCAGGGCCGATCACGCCGGCGATCTCGGTGGCGTAGCGCCGGGTGAGGCGTTCCAGCTCGTTGCGGGTGAGCTTGCGCGGGTCGACGATGACGCCGCCCTTTGCACCGCCGAAGGGGATGTTCACGACGGCGCATTTCCACGTCATCCACATCGCCAGGGCGCGTACCTCGTCGAGGGAGACGTTGGCATCGAAGCGGATGCCGCCCTTGGCGGGCCCGCGATTGATGTTGTGCTGGACGCGATAGCCCGTGAACATTTCGACGCGGCCGTCGTCCATGCGCACCGGAAAATTGACGGTGAGCTCGCGCTTGGGGGTACGCAGGATGGCGCGCAGCTCCTGGCTGAGATGCAGGCGCTCGGCCGCGGCATCGAACTGCGCGACGGCGACGGCGAAGGGGTTCAACACTTCCGATTCCGTGATTGCCACAGGTTCTCATTCCTCCTGATCGGCCAACACTGGCCTTTGCGGAGCAGCATCGCTCCATACCGGTTACAGCCGGGGTGGGGATATCATCAGCCCCACTGAATGGTCGCGCAGAACAAACAGCACCCATGCGCGACGGGACGACAACGCCCAGACGAGCGCCCACCAGCTGAGCGGATGGCTCACACAGGCGGGCTCTGGGCGTCCGGACGCGCGGGCAGGCTCAGCGTATAGAAAGCGGCTTGCATCTCGGTCTCCTCGATGCCGACGGTCAGGCGCTCGAGGTGGTGCGCGATGCCGCGCTCGTCCAGGGCGGCGACGATGCGATGGGCCAGCTGCTCCGCGAGGCGCTCGGCGGTCGCGTTGTCTACAGGGAGAGGGGCGACGCTGGAGCGTGGCATCACGTAGCGGGTGCGCGCGTCCACGCGGATCTCCCACTCGTCGTCGGGGGTCTCGCGGATGGTCAGGTGGGGATTGCGCAGGGGCAGGAGAAAGCGGTGATCCCAATCTTTGCAGAGCGTGCGCACGACGTCCTTGAGGGCGACGAAATCGAGCACATAGGAGTCCGCTGTCAGCTCGCCGCTGGCCTCGACACGCACACCATAGTTGTGGCCGTGCAGGGGCTCACACGAGCCCTCAAAAGTAATGAAATGGGCGCTACTGAATCCCAGATTGCCGTGCTCGATGAGAATTTTCCAGGACACAACGCACTCCATGACATATCGTCGCGAAACGGCGTCGTTCGGGCAGAACCGCGCAGAACATGCAATGGTGGGGTGGACTGCCCGATGGTCTGGCCAGCGCGGACTCACTGATGAGGAGTCGTGCTGACCCTGGCCCAGATAAACATTATAGCACGGCATGCTAGCCCCCCGCTGGCTCGGCGGGTCCGTCAGCATGGTGTGGCGTGAGGTAGGGAGCGGGATGGGACGGAGTTACACGGTGCTACAAAGTGTTACACGGAGGGAACATAGAGGTTACGGAGGGGAGATGGAGTGACACGTTGCCATGCAGAGCATGGAGAGGAGATGGGATCGGCGAGGGCGAGAGGGGCGGTATTCGTACCAGCCGCGCGACGAAGATCGCGCGGGGAAGCCGCGGGGCGAAGGGCGCGGCGAGACGAAGAGACTGGGCAGGCGATGCGGCGCGGGACAGGGGGAGTGGTATATGACGCAGGCCCTGACGGACCGGCTGCCACGGATGGTATGATCTGACTGGGATGGTGTGCCGTGCGCGGCGAGACGTCCCAAAGAGACCAGACATCCGAGAGGCGGATAGCATGACGGTCGATGCAGGCGGCACGGCCCGCCCGAGCGACGCGCGGACGGAGCCGTACGATGCCGTGCTGGTGGTGTCGTTTGGCGGGCCGGAGGGGCCGGACGAGGTGATGCCCTTCATGGAGAATGTGCTGCGGGGACGTAATGTGCCGCGCGAGCGCATGCTGGGCGTCGCTCACCACTACGAGCTGTTCGGCGGCGTGAGTCCGCTCAATGGGCAGAACCGCGCCCTGATCGCGGCGCTGCGCGACGAGCTGGACGCGAAAGGGCCGGCGCTGCCGATCTACTGGGGCAACCGCAACTGGCACCCCTTGCTGCCGGATACGCTGCGGCGGATGGCGGCGGACGGCGTGAAGCACGCGCTGGCGTTCATCACGTCGGCGTATAGCTCGTACTCGGGCGACGGGCAGTACCGCGAGGATATCGCGCGCGCCCAGGCGGAGGTTGGTCCGGCGGCGCCGCGGGTGAGCGTGTTGCGCCGGTTCTACAACCATCCCGGATTCATCGCGGCCAACGCGGCGCACATGCGCGTGGCGCTGGCGGCCATTCCGGAGGCGCGGCGGTCGGAGACGCGCATCGCCTTCACCGCGCACAGCATTCCGCTGGCGATGGCGCAGACCAGCATGTACGAGGCGCAGCTGCGCGAGACGGGCCGGCTGGTGGCCGAGGCGGTAGGAGTGCGCGAGTGGCAGCTGGTCTATCAGAGCCGGAGTGGGCCGCCGAGCCAGCCGTGGCTGGAGCCGGACATCCTCGATCACCTGAACGCCCTGAAAGAGCAGGGCGTGACGGACGTAGTGATCGCGCCGATTGGGTTCATCTCGGACCACATCGAGGTGCTCTACGATCTGGACGTGGAGGCGCGGCGGTTGGCGGCGGAGATCGGGCTGAACGTGGTGCGCGCGGGCACAGCGGGGGTGCATCCGGCGTTCGTGGCGATGATCCGCGAGCTGCTGCTGGAGCGGATCGAGGGCGCGGAGCGGCGCTACGCCGGCCCGCAGGGCGCCTGCCGAGATGAGTGCCCGGCGCACTGCATGGTGCCAGGGCACGTGCCGGCCGAGGGGGCGCCCGCGACGGAGTGATGACGGGACCGGACCGGACGCGCGCCGCGATGGATCAGAGGCGACGGTGTCAGGAGAGAGCCGGAAAGTAGCGGGAGATGACTGTGGATGAGGGCCAGGCAAGCCGGAGCGTGAGCGGCGACGACCAGCCGCGAAACGAGCGGCTGCTGCGCGCGTGCCGGCGCCAGCCGGTGGATGCCACGCCGGTCTGGCTGATGCGCCAGGCAGGGCGCTATATGCCGGAGTATCGCAAGCTGCGCGAGCGGCACACGCTGCTGGAGATGATCAAGACGCCGGAGCTGGCGTGCGAGGTCACGCTGCAGCCGGTGGACGCCTTCGCGGTGGATGCGGCCATCATCTTCGCGGACATCCTGCCGCCGCTGGAAGGCATGGGGCTGTCGCTGGAGTTCGTCAAGGGGGAAGGGCCGGAGCTCGGGAACCCGGTGCGGACGGCGGCGGACGTGGCGCGGCTGCGGGTGACGCCGCCGGAGGAGAGCCTGGGGTTCACGCTGGAGGCCATCCGGCTGGCGCGGGCAGAGCTAGACCGGCGCGGACTGCCGCTGATCGGATTCAGCGGAGCGCCGTTCACCCTGGCGGCGTACGCCGTGGAGGGGGGCGGCAGCAAGACGTACCAGGTGGTGAAGACGCTGATGATGAGCGAGCCGGACACCTGGGACGCGCTGATGAGCAAGCTCAGCGAGGTGGTTGGCCAGTATCTGCTGGCGCAGGCGCGGGCTGGGGCGCAGGCGCTGCAGCTCTTCGACAGCTGGGTGGGCAATCTGGCGCCGGCGGACTATCGCGAGCGGGTGCTGCCGTACACGCGTCTGGCGCTGGAGATCGCGGGGGCGGCGGGCGTGCCGATCATCCATTTCAGCACGGACACAGGCGGCATGCTGGAGCTGCTGCGCGAGGCGGGCGGCGACGTGGTCGGCTGCGACTGGCGCGTGGACCTGGACGCCGCGTGGCGGCGACTGGGCGACGGGGTGGCCATACAGGGAAATCTGGATCCGGTGGCGCTCTTCGCGCCCTGGCCAGAGCTGCGGCGGCGCGCCCAGGCCGTGCTGGACCAGGCCGGGGGACGGCCGGGACACATCTTCAATCTGGGACATGGCATCCTCCCGGGCACACCGGTGGACAACGTGAAGCGATTGGTTGATTTCGTCCATGAGTACACAGCGGTCTGAGCCGGTCCGCGGGGGAGCGGGTGCGGTGGGGGTGATGAAGCGGGTGGTGATCGCCGGCGGGGGCATCGCGGGGCTGGCCGCGGCGTGGTACCTGCAGCGGGCGGCGCAGGAAAGCGGGCTGGCGCTGCGCTATACGCTGCTGGAGGAATCGGGCCGCTGGGGCGGGAAGGTGCAGTCGCAGCGCGTGGAGGGCTTCGGCGAGCCACCATTCCTGCTGGAAGAGGGTCCGGACGCCTTTCTGACGCGCAAGCCGTGGGCTGTGGCGCTGGCGCGTGAGGTGGGGCTGGGCGAGCGCATGGTGGGCGTGAACCTGGCCAACGCGCGCACGTTCGTGCTGCACCGGGGCCGGCCGGAGAGCATCCCGGAGGGCGTGCAGCTGGTGGCGCCGACGCGGCTGTGGCCATTCGTGCGCTCGCCACTCTTCACGCCGTGGGGCAAGCTGCGGGTGGGGCTGGATCTCGTGCTGCCGCCGCGGCGGGGCGAGGCGGACGAGTCGCTGGCGAGCTTCGTGCGGCGGCGCTTCGGGCCGGAGGCGCTGGACAAGCTGGCCGAGCCGCTGCTGGCGGGGGTGTACAACGGGGTGCCGGAGGAGCAGAGCATCGAGGCGACGTTCCCACAGTACCGGGCGATGGAGCGGCGCTATGGGAGCGTGATTCGCGGGCTGCGCGCGGCCGGACGCGAGCGCGGGCGGCCGTCTGGAACGGCCGAGGCGAATGGCGGCGAGGCGATGCCGGCGTTCGTATCGTTCGACAGTGGGACGCATGCGCTGGTGGAGGCGGTGGTGGCGCGGCTGACGGGCGAGCTGCGGCTGGGGTGCGCGGTGGAGCGCATCGAGCGGGCGGCGGAGGGGAACGGCTACGTGGTGGCGCTGCGGGACGGCGAGCGCGAGGCGGCGGACGCGGTGATCGTGGCGACGCCGGCGCGGGTGGCGGCCGGGATGCTGCGCGAGGTGGCGCCGGAGGCGGCGGAGAGGCTGGCGACGATCCGGGTGGCGAGCATCGGGACGGCGTACCTGGCCTATCGCCGGGAGCAGGTGGCGCATGCGCTGGACGGGTTCGGGCTGGTGATTCCGAGCAGCGAGGGCCGGCGCATCGACGGCATCACGTGGAC
>CAYQFU010000189.1:0-2134 GCA_964416775.1 uncultured Ktedonobacterales bacterium | reverse complement strand
GCGGCGATCGAGGCAGCGCTGCCGGCGGGAGTGCACGTGACGGGCAGCTCCTATCGTGGGGTCGGCGTGCCGGACTGTGTGCGGCAGGGGCAAGAGGCGGCGCGGCAGGTAGTGGCAGCGCTAGGGGCGGTGCGGGGCTGAGCGGCGGCGGCCACGAAGACGCGAGGGGCCGGCGGGTGGGTATGTACCCCGGGCCAGTGGTCGCGAACGAGCGATGTGCCGGCGGGTGAGCGTGCACCCAGGTGCCGGTGGCCGCGACGAAGCGAGGGGCCGGCGGTTGCAGAGCGAGGGGCGGTGGCCGCGGAGCGAGAGGCCGGCGAATGAATTCGCGCCTATGGGCCTACGGCCGCGAAGTCTGCCTGCGCAGACTGGGGCGCAGGCGGGTTAACAAGCGGGGGAGAAGGGCCAATAGGGTGGAGGCGGCCAGGCGGGTGGAGTGCCTTTTGGCAGTAAGTCGCCAGGGACATGACAACCAGCCGGATATCAAGACAGTAGTTAGCTGGCAGGTGGTATATCTACGATGTCCACGGGTGCATAAAGAGGGGAAGACTGCCACGCGATTCCCGACATCGTCGACAACTACGGGGTGGACGGGTGTCAAACGACGACCCAGGGCGTATATGGTGTCGAACGGGCATTGCCTGGCGACGCGCAATCAGGTCCCCAACGGGGTGGTTTCCGCGCTCATCAGGGGAACCTACTTGAACGTGTAGGTGAGGGTGATGGTCGTCGCAGGCCCTCCCGAGTTGTTGACGCCAATGAACACACGGTAGGGCGTTGTCCCGTCACACGTTTCGCCAGGCTGTGGCGTCACGGTCACCGTCCACGTTTCGCCTGGGTACAGCCAGTCCGTCACCTGCGGATTCGGCGGATCATCCACCACATTGGTGACCGCGGCCCAGTCTTTTGTTCCTGTGTAGACTTTGTCCGTGATGTAGAGATAGGGATAGGCATTCCCATTCCCCGTGTTCTTGATGGCAAAGGTGAATGGCGCGGGAGCGGCAGTCCCAGGACAAGCCGTTGGATTATTCAGTTGCCCGGACACCAGCACCACATTGGAGACGGGCACGGGTCCAGTCCCCTCATAGGTCAGTGTCAGATCAGGCTGCCAACTCCCCGCGGGATAGGTGAGTTTGATGGTTGCGGTGTACTTAGAGCCGCCGCAGGGCACTGCATATAAGACGGTGACGGTGAAGCTGGCCGACTGGCCTGGACCGACGGAGCCGCTTTCAGGTGTCGCGTATCCCCAATAGGGATTGTCATTGCCCGATACCATCGGAAACACCACCTGCCACCTGACGGCCTCGTTTCCGGCATTAGACAGCTGAACGGGGTATCTCGATGATGGCGCAGGAGTGCCCGAGCAGGAAACCTGCTCGTCCTGATTCTGCGTTATGCGCACGTCGTTGCGCCTGGTGTTGGTCGGTCCTGCTCCGGTCCCGCTGGTCGCCGTGGCGCTGGTCACCGTGGCGCTGGTCGGCGTGGCCGCTCCGGTCCCGCTGGTCGCCGTGGCCGCTCCAGTCATGGTCGCGACAACGGTTTGCCCCTCGGTGGGCGTGGCTGGCCCAGATCCCACCTGAACCTGCTGCTTGGACGTGGTCGTGGAGTGCGCCGCGTTCACCACCTGCAGCGTGAGCGCGAAGCCAGCAATCAGCACGATGGCTGCGAGCCCCGCTCCAATCTTGCCCCAAAGGCCGAGACCACTCGACAGGTTGGAGAGAAAAGAAGGCCGCGGGCTCTCTGGAATCATAGGTCGTGTCCCATCTCGTGCCATGTCGGGAGAATACCGGCCGTAACCGAGCCGTAGTGTACTGGAACGGTGTAGAGCCGTCAACACCCACTCGGGATAGCAGATACCCTGTTCCGAAACTGGCTCCCGTCCCCTGCGTCTGAAAGCTCCAGAGATCGGCGTCGGCGTTGAGACCAAAGCGCACTGGTACTCACTCCAGAAGAGATTTGACAGCGGTAGCAAGCTCATGGGGATGACAAGCGGTGAGCATGGGATCGGTGCGGACTGTCCTTGGAGCGTCAACTGATGTGGCATGGGTGGGTGCCTCTGACCAAATCATCCGGTCCCCAACCGACTGCTCGCACTTGCAGACCTTTGTCCACTCCGGCTACGCCAGCGCCCATG
>CAYQFU010000188.1:2510-11054 GCA_964416775.1 uncultured Ktedonobacterales bacterium | reverse complement strand
CCTCGCGGTAGGCGTTGTCGGCGAAGCCGGCCTGCTCGCCCGCGCCCGCCTCCACCACCACCTCGAAGCCGGATGTGGCGAGCTTGGCCGCTGCATCCGGCACCAGAGCGACGCGCCGCTCGCCCTGGAGGGTCTCGCAAATCACCCCGATCTTCAAAGTACAGCCTGTCCTTTCTCTGTTCCAATTGCTTACCCTGCGGCCAGACCAACGGGGGTGAACACATGCTGTTGGGCTCTGTGCGCGCGGGCGATGAAAGGCTGTCCTGGCCCTTCAAGGGACAGAAGAAGAGCGCATGCTTGAGGGAGAACAGGACATCGCCCTCCACAAGGGAGCATTGCTGTGACCTCACCCATGCTTCTGAGACTCCTCAAGCTGTTCTGGCTCTTGGCGTGCACAAAGCACAACATGATGTGCTGGCCTGTACAGCGGTTCAGGTGCTGATTACGATGACCAGCTCGGTCACACCCGTGTCCTGCAGCATCGTGTCCACCGCTTGGAACAACCTGGCTGAACTGCTCTCCTGGCTTCCAAGGAGGTAACTTAACCATTCACGAGAGGTCAATAGGGATTTACAGAGGAAGCGCTCTGCTCATGAGCAGTATTACCAATCTCGCAGTACTATTTGCCCTTGCGAGATGGCATCCACAATGTCGGCGCGGCTGACGATGCCCACCAGCTTGCCATTGCGTAGGACGGGGACGCGCTTGATCTTGCGCGCTGCCAGGAGTACGGCAATCTCGCTAACTGGGGTTTCTTCCTTAACAGCGATGATCTCCTGGCACATAATGTCGGCAACGCACAGACCATCGCGATCTACCTTGCCGATAATGTCTGCCTCCGTGACAATGCCGATGATCATCCCCTCGGCATTGACGACGGGCGCGCCACTTATACGCTCACGGGAAAGAAGGTGTGCGGCATCCTGCACGCTGGCCTCGGGGTGGATGGTAAACACCTTGCGGGTCATGATCTCGCTGGCAATCATCGCGCACGCTCCTTTGGGTTCAGCTGCAGAACCAATGGAGCTACATTTGTCGTCTCCCGCTACCGATAGCCTCATTCTCATCTTAACATAAGCGCTAATCTCTGTCCATATACGCGGCGTGGCAAAGTGACTCGCGGAGCACGATTGTAGCCTCGGCGGCGCATCTGCCGCAGCGGGAGATGCCCGCTCCATCTAGCTCCGTGGCTGAACGCTCGCGCTCAGGCTGAGACATGACAATCCGTGCGAGCGATGACGGTGGGCCGCGTGAGGCCAGCTGCGCTTCACGCTGCGTGCCAGTCCTCTCCGTACGGCAAGCTCTCGGCCGCGCCGTCGGCGCCGGTCGCGGCTGGCTGACGCGTGCGGCCACCCCCGACCGAGCATCCACCCCAAGCTCGTCGAGCACGTGCACCGGCCACCGAAGTCAGCCCAGCAGATCCTGGCAGCGATCTGGCGATCTCCTGCCAGGATCTCCATCCGTCGGGCGCATGCTATGAGGCATACGGCACGTATTGCGGAGCCGTCTCACCTTTGGCTTGCTGCTCCGCAAGCTGGTGGTGGCGTACCTGGGCGTTGTAGTCGTCCTCTTCCGTACGGATGCGCTCTGGCGACCAGCCGAGCTCGCCGACCATCAGCTGCGCCACAGCCGGCGCGACCCCGACGCCGCGCTCGCGATCCTCGAGGGCGAGCCGGGTGCGCCGGGACATCACGTCGTCGAGGGCGAGGGCCATCTCATAGCGGCAGGCATACACCACCTCGGCTCGAAGGTAGGGAAGATCGGCCACCAGGCGCTCCCGCAGGGCGGGATCTTGCTCCACCAGGTCGAGCAGGGTCTGGGCGTTGCGTCCGTAGTTCCATGCGAGATGGTGCACGACATCCTGGGTGAGGCCGAGCCGCTCGGAGCGCTGCTCGATCTCGGACTTCGCCCGCTTCCAGCCCAGCGATCCGTCCAGCAACAGCCGCTCGGTCGGATGGGTGCGCGGCA
This sequence comes from uncultured Ktedonobacterales bacterium, assembly GCA_964416775.1. Taxonomy (GTDB): domain Bacteria; phylum Chloroflexota; class Ktedonobacteria; order Ktedonobacterales; family JADMIN01; genus CAYQFU01. The sequence continues at coordinate 9,086 of CAYQFU010000188.1, read as the reverse complement.
GCCCGTCGCGCTTGGCGATGACGTCCATCGTGTCCTGCGCCATGCGCCGATACGTCGTCAGCTTACCCCCGACAATTGTGACCATGCCGTTGTCTTCCTCGATGACGACGTGGGTGCGCGAGAGGTTGGCGGTCGGCTTCTTGCGCGAGCGCACGAGCGGGCGATAGCCCGCGTACGTGCTGAGGATATCGTCCCGGGTGAGGTTGACGTCCAGATAGCGATTGACGTGCGCCAAGAGATACTCGATGTCCGCGGGGGTGGTCTCCGGGTCGTCCAGCTCGCCGGTGCCGGTGTCGGTCGTGCCGATGATCGCGCGGCTCCCCCACGGGTCCACGAACAGAATGCGCTTGTCGTCCGTTTCGGGTATCACCACCGCGGTGTCGCCCAGGCGCACCCGCTCGCGCTCGACGACGAGGTGCACCCCTTTGCTGGGCTCCATCGTCACATGCGATTCGTGCCCGGTAAGCTCCTGGACGCGCTGCGCGAAGATGCCGGCGGCGTTGACGATGTGGCGCGCGGACACCGTGAGCGCGGCCTCGTTGAGCGCGTCGCGCACGACCGCACCGGTCAGCTTGCCCTCCGCTTGCGTGAACCCAATCACCTCGGCATAGTTGGCGATCACGGCGCCATGCTGAGCGGCCGTGCGCATGACGGCCATCGTAAGGGCGGTATCGTTGGTCTGCGCATCGAAGTACAGAAAGGCTTCTTTGAGGCCCTCGGTGCGCAGCGCGGGCGCCAGCCGCGCGGCTTCCCGCGGGCTGATCCGCTTGTGGCGTCCAACGCCGCGGCGGCCGGCCAGCAGGTCGTACCCCCACAGGCCGATGTCGAGCATGGGGCCTAGCCCGTAGCCGCGCGGAGGCGTGATCGGCACGCCGACCGGTTTACGCGCGTCTGCGTACAACGGCAGGAGAAAGACGAGCGGCTCCACGAGATACGGCGCGTTCTGGATGAGGATGCCGCGTTCGACCAGCGCCTCATGGACGAGGGCGATGTCGAATTGCGGGAGATAGCGAATGCCGCCGTGCACCAGCTTGGTCGCCTTGCTGCTTGTGCCGCTGGCAAAGTCGCGCTTTTCGACGAGGGCGACCGTATATCCGCGCGCGGCCGCATCCAGCGCCACGCCGGCGCCCGTAATGCCGCCGCCGATAACGATCACGTCAAACGTCTCGTGAGCGAGACGCTCAAGATTGTCCGCCCGAGTGGCTGTATCGAAAGACTTCATCGCGGTTCCCCTCCGCGTCCTCGCGTGCCGGCGTCTGCACATCCCCATGACTGCGTGCCTGCGCTCGATAGTGCGCGGCTTTGGCGTCGGCCGCGGGGGCACCAAGTGAGGGCTCGGATACCCCTGCGGCCGACTCTCCTGCTCTCTACTATTCTACCTGCTCCTCGCCGCTCCGGCGCAGGAGTGACGGTAAAGGGACGACGATTAACTATAGGCTTCGGGCTGACGATCGCCGATCGTCCGCTCTTCGACCACCGTTCGGCCAGACTCCTCCACGCGAGCAGCCGTCGCCCGCTCCTCGACCACCGTCCGGCCGGACGATTCAACGCCGGGGGCGGGCGTCACGCGCGCCGCGAGCACGGAATGAATCGTGAGGTCGTAGATGTACGCGCCTAGCGGTCCACCAATCAAGGGCGCGACAATCGGCACCCAGAAGTAGCCACTGTAGCCGACGCCATTACCTGGAAAAGCCACCTGTCCCCACCCAGCGAAGAGAGCGAACAGCCGCGGCCCGAAGTCGCGGGCGGGATTGATCGCGTATCCCGAGACTGTGCCGAAGGACATGCCGATGGCGAAGACGACGAAGCCGACGATCAGCGGCGCCAGGTTCGCCTCTGGTGGCGCGTTGAACACATCCACGATCGCCAGAATCAAGAACAGCAGCAGGGCAGTGCCGAGCACCTCGTCGAAGAACGCGGTCCCAATCGGGACGACGGTGCCGCCCAGCGCGGTGTGCGGGGAGGTGAAGAAAATGTTGTCCGCGTTGCTCGCGAGCGAGCCGCGCACGATGTGGTTGGCCTTCTCGACGGAGAAGAAGCCAGTGCTGTACTCGACGTAGAGAATCGTCGCGGCGACGAAGGCCCCGAGGACCTGCGCGATCCAGTACGGCACGACCTTCACCCACGGGAAGTTGCGCCGCAGCGCCAGGGCCAGCGTCACCGCCGGGTTGATATGTGCGCCGGTCAGCTTCCCCGCGACCCATACGCCCAGCATCACCGCGAAGCCCCAGCCGAAGTTAATCAACAGCCAGGATGCTGTGCTCGCGGAACCGACGCCGCCGCTGAATCCCAGGAACAGCAGCACGGCGCCGACGACGCCATCGCCGAACAGGATCAGAACCATCGTGCCCAGGAACTCTGCCAGGAGCTCGCCGCCGAGCCCCTTGCGGCTGAGTAAAGACTCACGAGTGAACATAGCTGCTCGTCCTCCTACAGATGCGCGAGTGGGAGCGCCCGCTTGGACTTGCGAGCGTAGGATGGTTCAGCGGACGCACTACGAGACGAGCGCTCGACCGCGGTCGAGCTTCGACGAACAACGGCCCGCGCCGGGGAGGGGCTCGCACCACCCCCCCGGTTGATCACTCGCCGGTTAGGCATCCGCCGTCGCGGTTGAAGCGCTGACGGCGGCCGGAGTCTTCTCCTCCTCGCGCGCCAACTCGCGTGCCAGGCTACGCGAGGCCTCCACGGCTCGGTGCCAGCCCGCATACAACCGGGAGCGGGTTGCCTCGTCCATAGATGGGGTGAAGACGCGGTCCACAGCCCAATTGTTGGTGATGTCCTCCAGGCCGCTCCAGTAGCCGACTGCCAGGCCCGCGAGGTAGGCCGCGCCCAGGGCAGTCGTCTCGGCGACGACGGGCCGCTGTACCGGGACGTTCAGAATGTCTGCCTGGAACTGCATGAGCCAGTTATTGGCGACCATGCCGCCATCCACGCGCAGCTCTTTGAGGGGGATGCCAGAGTCCGACTCCATCGCCCGGGCGACGTCGAGCGATTGGTATGCGGCCGACTCCAGCGCCGCACGGGTGAGCTCCGCCCGGCCGGAGCCGCGAGTCAGGCCGACAATGGTGCCGCGCGCGTACTGATCCCAGTAGGGAGCGCCGAGACCGACGAAGGCCGGCACCAGATAGACGCCGCCGGTATCAGCGACAGAGGCGGCCAGGGCCTCCGACTCGGAGGCCTTCGAGATGATCTGCAGCGAATCGCGCAGCCATTGTATGGCAGCGCCGGTGATGAAGATGCTCCCCTCGAAGCAGTAGGTCACTCTCCCGCCAACGCCCCAGCCGATGGTCGTCAGAAGCCCGCTCTTCGAAACCTCGGCTTTTTCGCCCGTATTCATCAGGAGGAAGCTACCTGTGCCATAGGTGTTCTTGGCCATGCCCGGCGTGAAACACGCCTGGCCAAAGGTAGCGGCCTGCTGATCGCCGGCGTCGCCCGCGATGGGAATGGGCGCTCCGAAGATGCTCGCCTCGGTCTGCCCATAGACCTCACTGCTCTGGCTCGGCTTGGGCAGCATCGCGCGTGGGATATCGAGATGTTGCAACACCTCGTCATCCCAGTTCAGCGAGTGGATGTTGAAGAGCATCGTGCGCGACGCGTTTGAATAGTCGGTGACGTGCACTCGGCCACCCGTCAGCCGCCAAATGAGGTAGGTGTCGACGTTGCCGAAAAGCACTTCGCCACGCGCCGCACGCTCGCGCAACCCGGCAATGTTGTCGAGCATCCACTTGACTTTGGTGCCGGAGAAATAGGCATCGATCACGAGCCCGGTCTTCTCGCGAATCTTCGGCTCCCAGCCTTCGGCCTTGAGCTGGTCGCAGATGCCGGCGGTGCGGCGATCCTGCCACACAATGGCATTCATCACCGGTCTGCCGCTCTCCTTTTCCCAGACGACGGTTGTCTCACGCTGATTCGTGATGCCGATGGCGGCGATGTTCTCCGCGCTCAGACCCTGCTGTTGAAGCACCTGCCGGGCAACGGCAATTTGCGAGGCCCAGATATCCTCCGGAGCGTGCTCCACCCAGGCAGGCTGCGGATAAATCTGGGGAAACTCCTGGTTGGCGGATGCGACAGCCCTCCCTCCGTGATCGAAAATGATCGCGCGCGAACTGGTGGTGCCCTGATCCAGCGCCAGAATGTACTTACCCTGAGCTGCCATCGCCACAACCTCCTTCGGTTGCGTTCGGTTGCGTTGTCCTCATCCGCCGTCGACGGCAAAGAGGCCCAACGTTGTTCACACCGCGCGGACAGTCGGCCCGTACGGTACGTTCACGTCCGGCACGCGACATGCGCCGAACGGGGTCACCACAGACTCCTCCCTACGTTCCGCACCGCGGTGCGGGCATGTGCACTGGAGCATCCCGGAGCCATACGAGCGCTTCGTCCATCCGGAGCACTGTCACGGAGCATCCGGCCATTGCGAGAGCTGGGGGAGAAGGGCGCCGGCAGCATAGGGGAACGACGGTGCTGACTGGCGAGCCGCGCAGCACGACGATCGCTGTGTCCGCGGCAGCCGGGAAAGTCAGCAGCCCTGATTCACCCTCGCCCCTATCTGCCCAACATTGCGCTCACGGGCGGTGGCATCTCCTTTCCGACTGAAGGGACACGCTGCGTACCTGCTACGACGTCGCACCTGGCATCACGCTCATCACCGCCAGGTGAGACGTGGCAATAGGCAGACGACAACAGCGAAGCGCCTGAGAAGCGTCTGGACATCACTGCAGAGAATGTGCCGGCATCGACATAAAAACCTGCTCGACGGACGAAAATGCTTCCATTCCGCGGATCGGACCGCGCTGATCGCCGCTGGCGGCGGGCATCAACGCGCGCGTTTGTCGTGTGCGCTGGCGCTGTGGGCACGCTACGAGCACGTGACAGGCGCCGCTGCGCTGTCACATGGGTGCAACATCGTGTTGCGAGAACGCAACGCCATTTGTTGCATAGCTGCAACATGCCACGCAGACTGCTACTCGGACATGGAACGACCACCTCTTGAGGACGTAGCGCGCCGTCTCTCAGCAAAGCGTGGTGTGGTTGATTCCCAACATCCGCACGATCCGGGTCGCATTACTCCCGCAGGCGATCCATGTTCGACAGAGGAGCGCTGCTTCCAGGTGTGCGCACTCCTGCCGCAGATTGCGCGCCATCGCAGGAGGTGCCGCCACCAGATCGGCAACGATCTGCTCGGCCCGGGGCGCCGCCCCCCGCTCCAAGGGCGCCGGACGGGATCCATTTGCTCGCCGTCACAGGCAGCCGGGCGAGCGCGGCGCGTATCCCTTCAGGGAGCTCACACCGCGTGACGATGCCGCTCTCAGAGGGAGAGCTACCTACAGCCCGCGGGCCTACCTCACGCCGGCCTCAGGCCGATCAGCATGCGCTCTCGCAGTCATCGCCGAGAGCGGCATGCGCTCCCAGGAGGCACGGATCGCGGTCGCCCAGCCACCACGACGTGGGCCCGGGTGCGCGGCCTTCAGCCCGTCGCCTTCGGCGCCCTGATGCGCCACTTCGGTCGCCGGTTGACCGAGCTTGCGCTCTGTTCCGGACAGGAGTCTCTTGATGTTGTCGCCGTGCGCGGCAATGACGAAGCCGCCGCCCAATGCCATAAAGATCAGGTGGGGGAGACTATCGCGCCCGCGCAATGTCAACACAAGATCCGCGACCGGACACGCGATAGCCCCGCAAATGGAGCCGAGTGAGACATAGCGTGTCACCGCAATCGGCGTCAGCGCACAGACGAATCCCGCCAGCCATGCAACCGGCTGCATGACCAGAATGGCGCCCGCGCCGGTGAGGACTCCTCGGCCGCCTTTGAACCCGATGAAGATCGAGTAATTGTGCCCCACCAGCGCGGCCAATCCAGCAACCGCTTCCGCCACCGCCTGCCATGAGGTGTGGTAGGGCCCGATGTATTGTCTGCCGGCGGGAGTGTGGGCGAAGGCGTAGCGTGCGCCCAGTATGGCCGCGGCGCCTTTGCCGATGTCAAGCAGGACCACCAACGCCGCCGGGCCGGGACCGACCGTGCGCAAAACATTCGTGGCGCCGGTCTTGCCGCTGCCATATTGGCGCGGGTCCTTGTTGCCGCAGAGCTTTCCCACGAGCACACCGTTTGGAATCGCCCCGAGGCCATAGCCGTAGATGGCAGCGGCGCCACATCGTGTGAGGAGGTCTGCGGACATCGGTGCATCCTCTCTAAGGCATGCCTGGCCCTCTCGCTGACCGCTTCCGTCCAATGAGTGCAGCCGGGGAGTGTGCCGCGGACTGCCGTAGTACACAGAGTAAGTGAGGTGCATCATGGTGTCAAGGCGGGCCCAGCGTACCTGTGAGCAGGACCAGGACGACGATGGGCAGGATGGCGCCTATCCGAGCCAGGCTCAACAGGTTCGGGAGGTAACGCACGTGGGCCTCCTGCGCGCGTTCAGTGCTCGTGCCGTCACGTCGCTGCTCAGCCTTGCCCGTGCCGAAGTCGCGCTGGGAGATGCGCGTCCAGTGTACGGGATACGGTCGCGGGACCGCAAGCGGCTGCGTTCCAGCGACTACCCCCAGCATCACCTCAAAACGGGCACATCCAGTTGTAGATGA
>CAYQFU010000188.1:0-2410 GCA_964416775.1 uncultured Ktedonobacterales bacterium | reverse complement strand
TGGTCTGCGCCTTCGCGCTGGTCTCGGAGGTGTGGCGGCCCAAGCGCTTCGCGGGCATCTTCTCGGCCGCGCCGTCGGTGCTGGTCGCGGGACTCGCGGTGACGCTGCTCACGCGGGGTGCAGCTGTGGCGCAACTGACCGCCGAGGGAGCGATAGCCGGCGCGGTGGGTATGGTCGGCTATTGTCTGCTCGCCACGCCGGCCATTCGCCGCTTCAAGGCGCTCAGGGGGTCCAGCGTCGTGCTCCTGGTGTGGCTCGCCGTGTCCCTGTGCGCCTATGCGGTCATCGGAAAGGGGATGGGCTGGTGAACAGCGCAAGCAGCTTCGAGGCTCAAGACCCTTCAGGCGCCCCGAGAGCGGCCGACGGACAGAGTGGGCCGCAGGCTGGGCGGGGTCACACGCGGGATGCCAGCCGGCCGCGTCTGGACCTGGGGAAGCTGCGCCAGGCCAGGCTCAAGGACTATGCCATCCGGTTCGTTTTCGGCGGCACGATCTCCGTGCTGGCGGCGCTCATCGGCCAGTGGACGACCATACGCTTCGGAGGCATCTTTACCGCTTTCCCGGCCATCTTGCTGGCCAGCCTGACCCTGATCGGCGACCAGGATGGGAGAGAGGCGTCGGCTGAGGATGCCGAGGGAGGCGTGGCGGGCGCGCTCGCGCTGGCGATCGCGGCCGCGCTCCTGGCGGCGACGCTCCCACACATGTCTGGCGCGGCATCGCTGCTGGCGTCGCTGTTGCTGTGGCTGCTGCTCGCGGTGGGGCTCTATGGGTTGGCCGTGCGCCTGGGCTGGCTGCGCACGACCGTGGACGAGTCGTAGGCCCTTGCCAGGTACGCGTCTCGTCCGCGCCCAAACGCTGGAATTGTAACGGGAGCGACGACAGTCTACAAACAGGCTACAATCAGAACGGCAAGATCGTGTTCACGCCGAAACGGACCCTCATGGCGGACAATCGGGGCCAGGGGCCAAAACTTGCACATCTGACGCCGGACGACGATCGGCGAGGTCCCACAGTCTAGCGTGCATGGTTGGAGGCGGGAGAGCTGGTGGCTGCGTCTCACCCTCCTGCCCGTACCTGAAGGAGGAACTGCTGTGGCACAACTGAACGGGGCACAGATTACGTGGCTGGGACATGCGACATTCAAGGTGACAACGCCCCAGAACAAGGTGATTGTGATTGATCCCTGGATCGAAGGGAATCCCAAGAGTCCACCTGAAGCCAGGCAGCTCGACAGAGTCGATGTGATCCTGGTTACGCACGGACATTCCGATCACATCAATGATGTCGTACCAACCGCGCAGAAGTTTCATGCTCAAGTGGTGGCGATGGTGGAAACCGCGGGGTGGATCGGCGCGCAGGGTGTCGAAAATGTGGTCGGATTCAATATCGGTGGCAGCGTGAACGTACAGGGCATTACCGTTTCCATGACCCCGGCATTCCACTCGTCAGGCATCAGCGGCAAGGGGGGGGAGACGGTGTATGGAGGAGAGCCGGTCGGATATGTCATCGAGCTGGAGAACGGTCTCAAGCTGTATCATGCGGGCGACACCTGCGCGTTTGCGGACATGCAATTGATTCGCGAGCTGTACGCGCCGGATATCGCCATGCTGCCAATCGGCGATTTTTATACGATGGGCCCGAAGGGGGCAGCGCTCTCCGCGCGTTTGCTGGGCGTGAGACATGTCATCCCCATGCACTACGGCACCTTCCCCGCCCTGATTGGCACGCCGGCACAATTGAAGGATGAATTGCGCAAACTGGGCCTGGAGAGCGTCGAGGTGATCGAAATGGCGCCGGGGCAGACGATCAGGTAACGCGCACCAAAGTGCGGACAAGGCGACAAGGCGATCAAGCGCATACGCGGTAGGCGCGTCTGCCTCGGCGACGCGAGCCTCGACATGCGTCCTCGGCCAGTGTCAGGACGTTGGTCGCACGTGCACGCGTCCCCAGACGCAGTTTAACTACACGCCTGCTGTTTGCTCGGCAGCGTCCACAGCCGCCACAAGCCGGCGATGCGCCTCGGCGGATACGCCGGCTTCCAGCAGCTGGCGGCTGCGGACGAGCCCACGGCGAAGGGCATCCCGGACGGCAGCGTCCAGGTATGGCCAACTCGTGGGACTCGCGGCGATTGTGCGCCAAACACGGCATCACAGGCGCGTGGCCAGGGCGATGATATCAGGCGAACCCTTTTCATATCATTAACGAGGTACTAACTCCACTTTAACGCTCCTTCGCTATCATCCTCTTGGGAGCGGCGAAACGACGCTTTACCGTCCAAGCCATCTTCCGTTCATTGGCTGAGAAGGAGTCGTGCAATGTCTCGCGGTCGTCTCATACACGTGCTGAGCGCGGTCGCGCTGGGGAGTGGACGACACCTTCCCTCGCACGCGCGTTCGCGCGCCGGGCGGCGC
>CAYQFU010000187.1:0-11054 GCA_964416775.1 uncultured Ktedonobacterales bacterium | reverse complement strand
CCGCGCCCGCCTGTACGCCGCCGAGCAGGACGCCCGCCAGCGGGCGGAGGCGGCGCTGGTCCGCGCCCAGGCGAGCGAGGCGCAAGCGGCCGAGCGCGCCGAGCGCCTGAACACCATCCTGGACACCATGGCCGAAGGAGTCGCCATGTTCGACACGGCGAGTCACCCCGTCCAGATGAATCGCGCGTACCGCGAGCTGCACGGCGTGGAACGTGAGCCGTTGGCGGCCCACGCGTCCCTGCCGGCCGGCAATCGTGTCCGCCTCCTTGATCTGCGCGACGCCGCCACAGGTGCCCCGCTCCCCCTCGAGCGCGCCCCTGTCGCGCGCGCGCTGCGTGGGGAGATGGTTACCGGGGCGGGCGCGGACATCCGACTGCGGGCGTTCGATGGCCGCGAGCTAGAGGTGAACTCCAGCGCCGTGCCGCTGCGGGACGGCGACGGGCGCATCGTGGGGGCTGTGCTGGTGGTGCACGACCTGACGGAGCGCAACCGCCTGGCACGCGAGCGCGAGGCGGCGCGCATCCGAGCCGAGCGCCAGGCCGACCAGCTGGACCGCATCTTCGAGGCGGTAACGGACGGCCTGGTCGTCTGGGACATCGAGCAGCAGCAGGTGCGGGAGAACGCGGCGGCCCATCGTATCCTGGGCCTGGACGCCGCTCCGCCCGGCTTTGACCAGCTGCCGGTGCGCGAGAGTTTGGCCCACTTTGCCGCGCGTGACGAGCAGAACCGTCCCGTGGCCCCAGAGGAGTGGCCCCTCATGCGCGTCCTGCGTGGGAAGGTGGGGACCGGAGCGGAAGCGCGCGACATCCGGATGCGTGCGCTGGATGGGCGGGAGATCGAGGTCAACATGAGCTCGGCGCCCCTGTGGGACCGTGAAGGACACCTCGTGGGGGCTGTGAACGTGTTGCATGACCTGACGGAGCGCAACCTCCTGGAACGCGAGCGCGCGGCGGCACGCGCCGACGAGCTGGCCGCACGCGAGGTCAGCCGGCGCATGGAGGCGTTCCTGGCCGTCGCTGCCCACGATCTGCGCTCACCGCTCACCGCCACCGCCGGCTTCATCGCCCTCGCGCAGCGTACGTCTGATCAGCTAGCCTTCGCGGTGCGGGAGCAGTCTCCCGCTCTTGCCCGCCAGGTCGCGGCCGTGCGCGGCCGCCTGGAGGACGCGGACCACAGCGCGGCGCGGTTGACGCGACTGCTGACCCTGCTCTTCGATACGGCGGCGGTCCGCGCCGACCGGCTAGAGCTCCATCGCGCGCCGTGCGACCTGGCGGCGCTGGTGCGCGAGCAGGTCGCGGGTTTGCACGTGGCAGCGCCTGACCGGGCCATCGTCCTGCACGCGCCGGCCGGTGGCGGGCCGGTCCCAGTCGAGGTCGACGCTGATCGCATCGGTGAGGTGGTGGCGAACTATCTGAGCAATGCGCTCAAGTATTCGCCGCCGGACCGGCCGGTCGACGTCGACGTGCAGGTGCACGGGAGCTGGGCGCGCGTGGCGGTGCGGGATCAGGGGCCAGGCCTGCCCAAGGAGGAGCGGGCGCGGGTGTGGGAGTTGTTCCATCGGGCGCCGGGGGTCACGGCGCAGGATGGAATGTCAAGTGGCAGCCTGGGATTAGGGCTGTACATCTGCAAGGCGATCATCATGGCCCACGGCGGACGGGTCGGGGTCCGGAGCGCGGTCGGCGAGGGGTGCATCTTCTGGTTCAGCGTACCGCTCGCCCCCCCATCCCGACCGCCAGGGCCTCTCTCAGCCCGACGTGACCGCTCGAGCGTGACACCATCCGACCATCGTCGTGGTTGACAGCAGCCCGCGACCTTTTCGGCCTGCCTCGCTGGCGGGAAGGGCGCCCTATGCGACGGATGCACGACCGCCGCGCCCACGACGTGGGTGTCGCCGGAAAACTGTATCGAACGACGTAGATGGGTTAGCTTACCTGACACAGGGCGCGTTTCCTCTCTCCCGAGGACGGTAGGTGCGGCCACGCCGCCTACCCGGCGGCCCGCTCCTGGCGGCTCATGCCCCAAAGCGATCGTACCTTCCACACGCGCTGCGCGCACCTTCGCGCAGCACGTCCTGAATGGATCACCTCCCTCCATGGCCTCGCGACCGGTGCAGCCTCCATTCGCCCTTGAGCATGGCTCGCCCGAATGCGCGAGGAAGTCATACGGATACCGCTCCCACATAGCGCGGATGCGCACGGTAAGCTCATCATTTTTCGCTTGCTCGCGCCGGCGGCGGTCCCAGCTGAACGATCATGCTGTCGCCCTCGACCGGCACCGCCGGGCGTGTGTCGCCCGTTCAGAGGGACCATGGCCTCGACTCCGATTGGGCAATACGGTTCTGGGTGGGCGACACTTCAAGTGGGGCGCAGCCATGCCCCGCAACCGGGGACAGCCCTGACAATGCCCCTGACAAATGCCCCTGACACTGCTCCGTGCTCGTGCGGCGGCTATTCCGTCACCTGGGCGTGTTTGTGCGGCGGGTGGCCCTCGCCGCGATCCCCCACTGTGGCGGCCGGCGCGGGAGGTGGGGCGGACGAGGGGAGACCCTACAGGAGCCGAAGGCGTGTGACCGTCTCCTGACCGAGCGCGAGCGGGAGATGCTGCGGCTGGTGGCGCACGACCGCTCCAGCAAGGCTATCGCTCAGCATCTCTTCCTCTCCCCCAGCACGGTCAACCAACATATGACCGCGGTCTTCAACAAGTTGGGCGTCGACACCCGCGCGCAGACGGCGGCAGTAGCGGCGTAGCGCGGGCGCCTGCCTAATAGACAGTATTCTCATATAGGTAATATTCATAGGTACGATTAGATACGACGCTTCTTCACGGTCCCGGGTGGCGCCGCGGACAGCCAATTACCCTGCTATTCCGTCTTGCGTGCCCGCCCCCTGGCCCGGAGTGTCATGCGGACCGGGTGTGCTGCCTGTGCAATACACCGGACACTACCAGGGCATAGATAATTTCTCCAGATGCGTCCGCGGTCTTCAAGGGCATAGGTAATTCTTGCAAGTCCCACCGCCCCATCGCCACTGCATCAAGAGTGCACGAACGCACGATGTGGCCGGACCATGGCGCGAGTATGCTGTAGGTGTTGGATGCATAGAGCGTCCGCCACGACAGAAAGACCCTCGCTATGACGCTTCCTCCTACCGTCATCACCGGCTCTACCCGAGAGCAGTGGCGCACCTTCCAGCACCTCGGAATCCGCGACCAGCGGAACAACGAGCTCTGGAGCATGTGCGCATTGGCATACCTCCCTGAAGTGCGTTTGCTCGTTGAAACCAGCCGGCTGGTGCCGTAAGAAGGACGTGGCAAGCATATGGAGACGAATCTGAATGGGCCACTCGCGCCGCTCCACACGGCGACCGTCGCCCCGGACTTCACGCTGCCGCATACTCCTGGGGCGGGCATGGCACTGCACAGCCTGCGCGGCAAGCCAGTCGTATTGGTGTTCTATCCGCTGGACTGGGAGCCGGTCTCGCGCGAGCAACTCGCCCTCTACCAGGACTACGCGAGTGAGTTCAGTCGCCTTGGGGCGAGCATCATTGGGATTTCCGTTGACCAGGTCTTGTGCCATGCGGCCTTCGCGCGCGATGCCCAGCTCCGCTTCCCGCTCCTCTCCGATTTCCAGCCGAGAGGGGCGGTCTCGCGGCAATACGGCGTCTTTCGGGAGGCCCAAGGCGTCAGCGCGCGGGCCCTTTTCGTCCTCGATCGTCAAGGCATCATCCGCTTTGGCCAGGCATATCCCGACTTGCTCAACCCAGGAGTCGACGACCTATTGACCACCTTGGAGGCGTTAGCCGCGCAGGACGGGCACACGAGCGGGCGCTAAGTTGTACAGACGGGCGCGGCCCGGTAACCACTCAAGACGGACACGGACGAGACCGAAGGAGATGGTTGACTATGGCAAGCAAGATCGTGACGCTAACCAAGGCCGCTGCCGTGCGTGGAAGCGTGTTCCCCACCCTGCGCACGCCGGAAGGGGAGCGGGTGCTCCGCGAGCGAGATGAAGCGCGCGCCCAGGCACGCACCCTAGCACTGGCCAACCGGCGGATGGCGGAGTTCTTGGGCATCGCCAGCCACGAGCTGAGAAGTCCTGTGACCAGCAGCAGCCTTGGCGTGCAGCTGGCGGCACGGCGCCTGGACACACTATTGGACCGCGTGTCGCCGCAGGATGCCGAGCTGATCAGCCAGCTGGTCGCCCTGCACGGGCTGCTCGACAAGGCCGAGGCCGGCCTGGAGCGGCTGACTCGCTTGGTCAACGACCTTTGGGACGTCTCGCATCTCCGCTCCGGCCAGCTCGCGCTGCATCCGACACACTGCGAGCTGACGGCCATCGTGCGAGCAGTCGTCGAGGAGCAGCGCCAACTCGCGCCAACCCGGCGCATCACGATACACCTGCCGACCCGGCAGCCAGTGCCGCTGTGGGCGGATGCCGACCGCATCGGGCAGGTGGTGACCAACTATCTGACCAACGCGCTCAAGTACTCAGCCGCTGACCAACCGGTGGACGTGCGGGTGCAAGTGAGCGGGGAGTGGGCGCGCGTGACTGTGCGCGACAAAGGGCCTGGCCTGCCCGCCGCGGTGCAGGAGCGCATCTGGGAGCGGTTCCAACGCGTTCCAGGGGTCCCAGTCGTGGGCGGCGTCGAGCGCGGCACCGCGCAAAGCCTGGGGCTGGGCCTGTACATTTGCAAGGCCATCATCGAGCAACACCAGGGCCAGGTCGGGGTACTGAGCGCGCCTGGCCACGGGTCCACCTTCTGGTTCGCATTGCCGGCGATGCGGCCGGATGGGGACGAACAGCAGCGCTTGGCAAGCTAGCCAGCTTGACACTCATCACCGCACTGGAGGCCGCGACTGGGTGGACCGGTGCATCTCAACTACACAACACAAGTCGTCTATGTAACACATGTATTGTGCCCGGAATATGGAGGCCGATGATGTTTTCGCCTAAGCCCGAAACAAACCGCGACCCGTGGACCACGCAAGTGGCCGGTCTTGCCCCTGACGCTGTGCAGCGCCTTGTGGCACTGCGACGCCGGTTCGAGGAGGGCCAGGATCGCTTTACCGAGCGTGAGCTGGCCCATCTGAACTTCCTGCGCTGGCTGGTGCAATCCGGCCGCCTCGAGTCATAGCGGACACCCCCCTCAGAGTGGCGAGGGCTACAGCCACACCAGGACACCACGTTACATTCAGGAGCAAGAGTGATGCACACGAAGGATCCGCTGCGTCAGGCACCATTTCAGGCGCGGCGACTGGGCATCGTCATGGAGCCGAACCCGACCGATCCGCTTGAGGTGGAAGGGGTGCTCAATCCGGCCGCGGCGCGCGGACCCGATGGTCAACTCTATCTGCTCCCGCGGCTGGTCGGCGCGGGCAACTACTCGCGTATCGGGCTGGCGCGCGTCCTGTTCGACCGGCGTGGTGACCCGATCGGTGTGGAGCGCAGGGGCGTGGTGCTGGAACCCGAGGCGCCCTACGAGCGCAACCCACACAGCGGCGGCGGAGTGGAAGACCCGCGTGTCACCTACCTACCGGCGCGTGACCTGTACGTGATGACGTATACCGCCTACGGTCCGAACGGACCCCGGATCGCCACGGCAGTCTCGCGGGACCTTGCCCAGTGGCAGCGCACGGGCCTCGTGCGCTTCGCCCCCTATCGTGAGGTGGATCTCGACACTCTCGATAATAAGGACGCCGTCCTCTTTCCGGAACCCGTGACCGCGCCGGATGGTCGCCCCGCCCTGGCGCTGCTCCACCGCCCGGGCCATGGGATGCCCTGGCCCGAGCCCTTGGCAGCACGGTCGCGGGGCGCGCTGATGCGCCCCAGCATCTGGCTCAGCTACGCCCCGCTGGACGAGATCGCGACCCACAAGCGCATCGTGTTCGGCCAGCACCACCTGCTGGCGGCCCCCCAGCGCGGATGGGAGCGGCTGAAGGTTGGCGCTGGCACGCCGCCCGTGCACCTGGGTGGCCGATGGCTCGTGCTCTACCATGGCGTCGACGGCGCGATTGTGGGGAGCGGGGATCACCTCCAGAGCGTCCGCTACAGTGCCGGGGCGCTGCTACTCGATAGGCGCGATCCTCGACGAGTGCTGCGGCGCAGCGCGCGTTGTCTGCTGGCTCCCGCAGTACCGGCGGAGCGGCTCGGCGTCATGCCGCATGTGGTCTTCCCCACCGGTGTGGATGCGCGACCCGATGGCACGCTGGATGTCTACTACGGCATGGCCGACACGCGCATCGGCGTGGTCCGCCTCACGTCCGCCGAGATGCCAGCCACTCTGACCAGGCGGGCAGCATGACGAAACGCAGTGGGGTGCGCCTCGCCGGCCACCAGGGGAGCGTTGCTACCACGAATGAAAGGGCTGTGTGTGTGCGCAACGGCGGGCACCCGGCGGGCGCCTGTTCCCTGAATGCGGATGGACTTGCCAACACCGTCACCAGAGCCGTGTGAGCGCCCGAGCCTGATGCGAATCCCAATCGCTGTTCCTGCCGTTCTGACGACCTACACGAAGGAGTTCAGCATGAAGTACCCAGAAGCCTGTGAGGCCTCGCCTCTCTATGCTGCGATCAACCGTACGGGGCAGAGCGTCGTCATGGGAGTGCGTCTCGGGGTGCGCGCCGATTCGCCGATAGCGTGGTGCGTGCAGAGACGGAACACCAGCGCCTGGATGCGCGTTGACATCATTAACTTCCCGATCAAGCTGGGTGTCGACCCCAATGCCTGGGAGCCGCTCACGGCCTGGTCGGCAGCCTCTTCACGAGAGGATCAAGTCTCGCTAGCCAGCTAGAAGAAGGACGATCACCTGACCAATCATGAAGAAGCCGCACCGCTGGGCTCCGGCACCTGACCGGCCTCGTCCACTTACCGTCCAGATCGTCCAGATCATACCGCCCAGGAGGATGTCGTGATGGTTGCGTTCCCCGTTTTGCATCCTGACGACGCGGACGCGGCGTGGGTCAGCCCGCGCCGCCGGGTCCTGGTCGTAGAGGATGAGGTCTCTGTCCGTGAGGTGGTCGCTCAGTACCTCGAGCTGGAGGGCTTTGAGGTGATGGCGGTCGCCACCGGTCCTGAAGCGTTGTGGCTGGCCGCCGAGCATGGCCCCGATCTGGTCATCCTGGATCTCAACCTGCCCGGTCTCGACGGCTTCGAAGTTGCCCGGCGCCTACGCGCCACCAGCGCTGTCCCTATCCTCATGTTGACCGGCCGCACCGAGGAGGCTGACAAGCTTGCCGCCTTTGGCGTCGGCGCCGATGACTACGTCACCAAGCCCTTCCAGCCGCGCGAGCTGGTGCTGCGGGTGCAGGCGTTGATGCGCCGGCTGGCGGCGACCAGTGTGCCAGCCATGGTACTCGACGATGCGTTGCGCGTCGGGGACCTGGTAATTCGCCCGCGGCTGCGTGAGGCTTTGCGCGATGGGGTGTCCGTACCGCTGACAGCCAAGGAGTTCGACCTGCTCGCCTTCCTGGCCGCGCATCCCAAGCAGGTCTTCAGCCGCGAGCAATTGTTGCACCACGTGTGGCAGTACGACTTGGGTGACCTGAGCACCGTAACGGTACACATGAGCCGGCTGCGCGCCAAGGTCGAGCGCGACCCCGCCAGGCCCTACCACCTGCGCACCGTCTGGCGCGTCGGCTACAAATTCACACCCTAGAGCGGCATTCCTCACCGAAGGCCCGAATCCTTCCGCGGGAGGTCGCTCGCGGAAGCACCGAGTCCCCACGCCCAAGCTGCTCCATGCCCGACCAGCCGCCGATGACGTCGAAGCGCACGGCGTTCCATCCACTGGCGGCGAGCCGCCATGCCCCAGCCGCGTGGGGCTTTCGTGCCCAGGCGATTCTCTGCGGTGGGCAATCGGGCCCACCTTCACTGCCCGCGGGGACACCGCTCCCGGTTGGATGAGTTCGCCGCGTCGAACCATTGCGCCAAGCACGCCTCATCGGCGCTCACTTGCCATTGGTGCTGCCTGGTCAAGGTTCCTGTGCTTCGCCTAATGCCATCACGCGCCGCGCTACTGCCTGCCAGGTATAGCGACTGCGGACCTCCTCAGCCGCACGGGTCCCGAGCCGCATGCGCAGATCGGCTCGCTCCGCCAGTGCCTGGAATCGCCGTGGGCCTGGCGCCCGCGGTCGGCCGGACATGCGGCGTGCCGGTCGGCTGCGGCGCGGGGACACTCGTGCGCGCGGTCGGCGTGGCAAGGGCGGACGTGGCGCCCCTGACATGTGTCGTGTTCGAGAGGCCAGGCACGTCGACCCCGGCCGGCGATATGACGACCTGCCCGGTGGCGAACGCGATGCTCGTTAGCAGAAACACGATGAGGGCGAGCGCGCTGACGAGTACCGTTCCCGGCACAAAGCAGCCCACGCCAACGGGCAATAGACGACGGCTCTTCCCTTGCGGCGTGGAGTCCATGCCGGCCAGCGCGGATAGGGGTTCCATGAGCGCGACGAGGGCGGCCCGGACCGCCGGCTCGTTGAACGCAGAGCGGAGGAACGAATCCTGGATTCCGACGGTGGTCATGCCCGTCAGCCGGCGTCGCCCGCGGATGCCATTGGCCAGCGTCTGCAGCAACTGCTGGGTGCTCAGCGCCTCATCGCGCACTCGGGCCACGTCGCCGGTCGCGAGCGCCGACGGCGCGGTCACCGTGGCGTATGCCTCACAGGCGAGCAGCAGATCCTCCACCGTGTAGTTCGGCAGCTTCCGGTCCAGCGAGCGGCAGGTGTAGGTGGGCGACTGACGGAGCGACTGGCTCAGGCCGGCGGCATCGAACCCCACGGCCAATCGGCTCGTCGCTTCCACTATCTGGTTCAGCAGCGCGCGCACCTGTCCTTCCGACGGGGCCGCTCCGCTGGTTCCAGCTCCCGATTCACTCTCGTGCCCAGCCATGTCTGTCCACTCTCTTTCGCCCTACGCGTCGCCCGTGGCGCGGCAATCAGGCGATAAGTGAGCGGACGTGCCGCTACTTGCGACCACTGTGAGCCTGCCACATTCATGTACGATTATTTGCAAGCCACTCGGGCCGTGTTACAGGTCCGAGGATGAGATCCGTCCACGCCACCACAGTAGGGATGCGAGGCAGGGTGCGCAAGCGGGTCGGCACTGCGGCATGTGGGCTCATGGCGCTTGGACGGACACCTTGCCGGGTCCCAATCCCTTCGATGGAAACCAGCTCTGGCCCATAACAAGGGCAATCTGATCACGACGGTAGATATGTCGGATGGGCGTATAAGAGCCTGCCCCTCGGCGGTCCTATCGGCGGACGAGTATGAGATGAGTACGATGGGAGGGATGTCACATGCCGCTGCGCATCGCCATGAATTACGGGAGAGATGCGGTGCTGGAGCCCGAGGCGCGGAGCGAGGACCGACCGATAGGGGGATACGTACCGCGGCCCTGGCCCTTTCGGTCACCCTGGCTCGCCGCGGCCACGACGTACATCTCTTTGCGGTGTGTCCGCGCCTAGGCATGCGTGATGGGATTGTCTTCCACGATCGAGCAGAGTTTGCTCGGTTTGACCGTGAGCAGACGGTGGACGCGCTCGCAGCGATCCCAGAGGTACTGCCGTTGCTCGTGCCGATGCGGGCGCGGGCGCGCTTCGTCTGGTCAGGCAACGCCTTCCAGGCCGGTGACTGCGCCCTGTCAGCTCGCTGGTCCTGGGCCCCGCGGATTGGGCATGCCGGGGAGATCGCGCGATTGTATACCATGGCGCAGCTCCATCGGTTTGCCAATCGCCTTGTGGTCAAATCGCGGTGGCAGGCCGAGTACATGCGAGGCGCTCTGGACATCCCCGGCGAGAAATTCGTGGTGCTCTACAACGGCGTGCCACTGGAATACTACCGGGGTCCAGCGCCCGCGCGGCACCGTCATCGCCTGGTGTACACGAGCCAGGCGCGACGTGGGCTAAATTGGCTGCTCGACATCTTCCCACGCATTCGGGCAGAGGTGTCTGAGGCCGAGCTGCACATTTTCGGCTACGAGTATACCGGTGCTCAGGCGCTGCCCGACCTCCACGGCGCGGCGCAGCCCGGCGTCCATTGGCGTGGCGTGGGAGTCTGGGTAAGCGCGCGCTGGCCTACGAGCTGCGGTCGGCCGGCATAATGGCCTATCCGTGCACCTTGAAGGAGACCTTCTGCACTGCTGTGGCCGAGGCCCAGGTGGCGGGCTTGCCCGTGGTGACCAGCGATCGCGCCGCGCTGGCGGAGCGCGTGACGCATGGAATAGACGGGTTCCTGATCTCTGGACGTCCCCACGAGCGCGGCTATCAAGATGCGTTTGTAACGGCGGTAGTGCGCCTGTTGCGGGATGACGGCCTGTGGACACGCCTGGGGTCGACCACTGCACGCGAAGCCCACTGCCGATACGACTGGGACACCATCGCCGCCCAGTGGGAGGATGCCCTGCTGCAGGCCATCGCGGGGCGGGAGCCGCGGCGGCCACGCCTTGACCCTACGCTCGATCTGCTCGCCCCTGCATTACTGACGGTGACCGACCGCGGGGCGAGTGCACAAACGCTACCCGCGCTCGCCGAGCGCTGGCTGCGTGGGGCCTGGGCAGCCTACGGCTACCGCGCCGCCTCGACGCCAGGATTGGCCCGGTCGAAGGCTGAGGTGACTCGGTGAGAGCGGAGCCCACGGCCGCGGACGCTCAGGGAGCCAGGAGCATGCGCGCCCGCCCGTCAGTGATCGTGCCAGTCTCTGGTGGGACGCCGGTCCTGCTGAGATGACCAATCTCCTACTCGCCCGTTAGCCCTTGTGACGGCCCGTGAGCCCGGACGAGGATGGACTTCGCATCGGGGCCGGGCACGGCGGGAAAGGGCGACACGTTGAGCGAGCCGTGGTTGCCCGAGCTGCCCTTCTCCTCAGTGTTGGAGCGGGCCCGTGCGTTGGACCACGGGGCGCTGAGCCTGCTCTACAGCCGCTACCTCCCTGTGGTGCGCATCTACGTGCTGGGTCGGGTTGGTGATGTTCACCTGGCGGAGGACGTGATCTCGGAGACGTTCCTCGCGATGGTGGACTCCATCGAGCGCGTGCGTGCGGACAACGAGCCGGCCTTCGCG
>CAYQFU010000186.1:0-11209 GCA_964416775.1 uncultured Ktedonobacterales bacterium | reverse complement strand
GGGTGAGAGCTTGCTGGAGCATCAGCACGCGAGCATGAAGAAGGGCCACCCAGCTGGGTGGCCCTTTGTGGCCCTTTCACGCGTGTGAAACGCTACGCCGTGCGTTTTGCGCCTACACGTCGAGGTTGGCTTGCTTCGCGTGCGCCTCGATGAAGCGGCGCCGCGGCGCCACCTCCTCGCCCATGAGCATGGAGAAGGTCTCGTCCGCCTTCGCCGCATCCTCGATCGTCACCTGCAGCAGCGTGCGCGTGGCCGGATTCATGGTGGTCTCCCACAACTCCTCCGGGTCCATTTCGCCCAGGCCCTTGTAGCGATTGATGCGCGGGGTCTTGTCGCCAAGGCGCGCGAGGAACGCTTCTTTCTCCTGGTCGGAGTAGACGTAGTGGCGCTGCTTGCCGATCTGCACGCCGTACAGCGGGGGCTGGGCGACGTACAGGTGACCCTTCCGGATGATGTCTTCCATGTGGCGGAAGAAGAACGTGAGCAGCAGCGTGCGGATGTGGCTGCCGTCCACGTCGGCATCGGTCATCAGCACGATGCGATGGTAGCGCAGCTTGTCGGTGTTGAACGTCTCGCCGATGCTCGTGCCCAGCGCGGTGATGATGTTCTTGATCTCCTCACTGGAGAGCATCTTGTCCAGCCGGGCGCGCTCGACGTTCAGGATCTTGCCGCGCAGCGGCAGGATGGCCTGGAAGTGCCGGTCGCGCCCCTGCTTGGCGCTGCCACCGGCGGAATCGCCCTCGACGAGGTACAGCTCGCAGCGCTCGGGACGCCGCTCGGAGCAGTCCGCCAGCTTACCGGGCAGCGTGGAGTCCAGGGCGTCCTTGCGGCGCACCAGCTCGCGCGCCTTGCGCGCGGCCTCGCGTGCACGCGCCGAGTTGAGGCACTTGTCGATGATGCGCTTGCCCTCGGACGGCGTCTCCTCCAGGTACTTGGCGAGCTCGTCGCCCACCACGGTCTCCACCTGGTTGCGCACGTCGGCGTTATTGAGCTTGCCCTTGGTCTGACCCTCGAACTGCGCTTCGGGCAGCTTCACGCTGATGACAGCCGTCAGACCCTCACGCACGTCGTCGCCGGTCAGATTGCCATCGGCCTCTTTGAGCAAATTGGCCTTGCGTGCGTACTCGTTGAGCGTGCGCGTGAGCGCCGAGCGGAAGCCCGTGACGTGCGAGCCGCCGTCCACCGTGTTGATGCCGTTGGCGAAGGAGAAGAGCGTCTCGCTGTAGCCATCGTTGTACTGCAGCGCCACTTCGACCAGCGTGCGGTCTACCTTGCGCTCGGCGTAAACCGGCCGCGCCATGACCACATTGCGGTTCTTATTCAGATGGCGCACGAACGACATCAGGCCGCCTTCGAAGTAGAAGGTGCAGTCCTGCTCCTGGCCGGGCCGCTCGTCCACCAGGGCGATGGTGAGGCCGCGGTTGAGGTAGGCCATCTCGCGGAAGCGCTGGGCGAGCGTGTCGAAGTTGAAATCGCCCGTCTCCATCACCGTGAGATCCGGCTTGAACGTTGTGCGTGTGCCGCGGCCAGTGGCCTTGCCCTCGACGTGCACGGGTGCCAGAGGCTTGCCCGCATGGTACTCCTGCACGTGCACCTTGCCGTCGCGGCGCACTTCCACGCGGCAATACTCGGACAGCGCATTGACCGCCGAAACGCCCACGCCGTGCAGACCGCCCGAACCCTGCTTATATCCGTCGCCGCCGAATTTGCCGCCGGCGTGCAGCGTGGTCATGACCACTTCGAGGGTAGACTGCTTGGGGCGCTGAGGATGCGGCTCGACGGGGATGCCGCGGCCGTTGTCGTCCACCGAGCAGGAGCCATCCGCATGGAGCGTGATGACGATGCGATCGCACTCGCCGGCCATCGCTTCGTCCACGCTGTTGTCCACCACCTCGTACACCAGATGATGTAGGCCGCGAATGTCCGTGCTGCCGATGTACATGCCCGGACGCTTGCGGACCGGTTCCAGGCCTTCGAGGATTTGAATATCCTTGGCGGTGTACTCGTTCTTCTCTCGTGGTGCTGTCACAGTTGCCATACGGTGCGACTCTGCCTCCTGGTGCTGCCTGATGATGGCCTCGATCAATCGCTCGCATGCGCGCCCAAATGCGGTGTGCGGATAGCGGATTCAGCCAATTGAAAAGGACGCCTGGGCGCATGCGGAACCCGTACGCCGGCCAACGGCGCACTCGGCTGGGGCTCTGCCGTGCACGGGCACGGCGTGGGGAAATCTATCGTGCCGAGAACGGAGGTGAAGGAATCGCAGCCAGGCGCTAGGGCGTGACCTGCATGACCCGTAAAGACACTCCCGTCCTTCACCGTGTTCTCCCATTGGGGTGGCTGCAGAGAGAGGTGATTAGCTCCCCGCCGTCCCCTACATCATACCACATTTGCTGCCTTCCCCGCACGCTCGTAAGGACCTTCAGCCCGGTTTCTGAGCGGTTTCGCGCTTTAGCGTACGGTTGTCATGACGGGAGGACGCGCACTTCCCTCGTAGCCATTCTGTGCCATGTACGAGTGGTCGGAAGTGGCGACCCCAAACTACCTGGCGCCGCCGGCGAGCTGTGCCGCCAGGCCGGCGGGATCCGCGACGGGTAGCCGGCAGGTGAAGTGCTCGCAGACGTAGGCCGTGGGCAGTTTGTCTATGAGCAAGCGGTCCGTTAGCAGCGGCACGGTCCGCAGGGCTTCGTCGTCGGTTGGCGCGGCCGATGCGAGCACGGATCGCGGCAGATAGCGCCGGTTCACGACGTCCAGGAGCGCGCGGGTGTCGGCCTCCTCGGGCGGACCGATGACCGCGATCTCGCGGAATGGCCCGATCAGGTCGTCCAGCGCGCTGAGCAAGTGGCCGAATCCACTGGGCTGCTCGACGGCGGCGCGGGCCAGCGCAAGGAGCACACGCGCCGCGCGCTCACGATATCGGTCCTCCCCGGTGAAGGCGGCCAGGCGCAACAGCGCCTCCGCCGCCAGACTCGTCCCAGAGGGAGTGGCGCCGTCCGTCAGCTCACGCGGCCGGCCGATCAGCGTCTCGTGGTCACGTGCCGTGTCGAAAAAGCCTTCGAGCTCTTCATCCCAGAAGCGGTCCAGCATCGCATCGGCGAGGCGCCGCGCCTCGACAAACCAGCGCACGTGGCCAGTGGCTTCGTAGAGTGAGAGCAGCGCTCCGACGAGCGCGGCGTAGTCTTCCAGGTACGCGGCGGCCCTGGCCTGTCCGCCGCGCCAGGCGCGCAGCAGGCGTCCGTCGGAGACGAGGGCGTCGAGGAGGAATGCGGCATCGCGCTCCGCGGCCTGACGGTAGTCATCGCGGCCGAGCATGCGCGCGGCATCGGCCATGGTGCGCAGCATCAGCCCGTTCCACGCGGTGATGACTTTGTCATCGCGACCAGGCCACACGCGGGCCGTGCGCACCCGGTATAGGCGCTCCCGCGCGCGGTCTACTGCCATGCGCACCTGATCCTCTGGCATGCCCAGCTCACTGGCCACCTCGGCGGCGGGCCGGGCGACGTGCAGGATGTTGCGCCCCTCGAAGTTGCCGCGCTCGGTCACTCCCCAGACGCGCTCGACCACCGCGAAGTCGGCCTCGTCGAGCGCCGCGCGCAGCTCGTCGCGACTCCAGACGTAGAACTTGCCCTCTTCGCCTTCGCTGTCGGCGTCCTGTGTCGCGTAGAAGCCGCCGCGGTGATCGGTCATCTCGCGCAGGACATAGTCGAGCGTTTCTTCGCAGATGCGACGATATGGCGCGGCGCCGGTCAACTGCCAGGCGGTGAGGTACGCATGCGCCAGCAGGGCATTGTCGTAGAGCATCTTCTCGAAGTGCGGAACCAGCCAGCGCTCGTCCGTGGAATAGCGATGGAAGCCGCCGCCGATCTGGTCGTACATCCCGCCGGCCGCCATCTGATCGAGTGTGAGCGTGACCAGGTGCATCAACCGCGGGGCGTCTACATCATCGGCGCCCGACGCCCGGCGCCGGCTCTCGACGCGCATCAAGAATTCCAGCAGCATGGGATGCGGGAACTTGGGTGCGCGGCCGAACCCGCCATGGATCGGGTCGATGCGAGCGAGCAGACGATCTGCGGCATCGTCCAATACCGAGGGCGCCAGTTCCGTCGTGGCGAGATTCAGCCCATCCGGCACAATGAATTTCTGGCTGCTCAGGTCCTCGAAGTACGTGCGGAATGCTTGCGCCTGCTGTTCGACCTGCTCGCGCCGGGTGCGATAGAAGTCGGCCACGCGACGCAGCACCGTGGGGAAACCAGGCATGCCATAGCGATCTTGCGGCGGAAAATAGGTGCCGCCGTAGAACGGGGCGCCGTCAGGAGTCAGGAAGACCGTCATGGGCCAGCCCCCACTTCCGGTCATTTGCTGGACGGCGTCCATGTAGAGCGCATCCAGGTCGGGCCGCTCTTCCCGGTCCACCTTGATGTTGACGAAGAGCGTATTCATCAGCTGCGCGGTGTCTTCGTTCTCGAAGGATTCGTGCGCCATTACGTGACACCAATGACAGGCGGCATAACCTATGCTGAGCAGGATCGGCTTGTCCTCAGCTCGCGCCTTGGCCAAAGCCTCGTCCCCCCAGGGATACCAGTCCACCGGGTTGTGCGCGTGCTGCAGCAGATAGGGGCTCGTCTCATGGATGAGGCGATTGGTATGCTGATGCGCTGGACCTGCCGGCGCGTGTCCGGGCTGCGCATCTTCGTCGTGCTGACCGTCGGCGTGGTTGCTCATGGGGTCCCTTCTCTCATCCCGGACGTGCCGCGAAACTCCGCCGCATGATACGTGCCCCAGACGCCACGCGGCCATCCTGCACAACGAGCAATGGCAGCACGCGCACGCCCGTCGTCAGGGCTCAACGATGCGCCCGTCGCGCATACGCACGATGCGATGAGCGCGTGCGCCGATCTCCGCCGCGTGCGTGACGACGACCAGCGTCTGCCCGCGCGTGTGGTTGAGGTCGGCGAGCAGGTCCATGAGTGATTCCGCGGCTTCGCTATCCAGGTTGCCCGTTGGCTCATCGGCCCAGACGATCGCGGGCTCATTGCTTAGCGCGCGGGCGATGGCGACGCGCTGTCGCTGGCCGCCCGATAGCTCGGCGGGCCGATGGCGCTCGCGGTGCGACAGCCCAACCGCGTCCAGCATCTCGCGCGCCCGCCGCCGCGCGGCGGCGGGGCGTACGCCCAACACCAGCAGCGGCAGCTCCACGTTTTCCACGGCGCTGAGCACGGGCAACAGGTTGAAGCTCTGGAAGATGAACCCCATCGCGCGCGCTCGATAGTCCGTGCGTCTGGCGTCGCTCAAGGTCGCCAAATTCGTGCCGTCTATCGCGATCGTGCCGGCATCCACGGTATCCAGCCCTGCCAGACAGTTCAGCAGTGTCGTCTTGCCGCAGCCGCTGGGACCCATCACGGCCACCACCTCGCCTTGCGCGACGGTGAGGTTGACGTCCACCAGTGCGGGCACGTCCACGCCATAGGTGCGGTACGTCTTGTGAAGGCTGGTCGCGCGCACGATGGGCATGGATGCGGGCCGCACGGCCAGAGGCCATGCGGCGGCGTCTGCCAGGGGAGCGCCGTCACGAATTGGATCCATCGCACATCCTTTGCTCAATCGGGTTTCCATCAGCGGAGCAGACCTCACTCATAACGCAACGCGTCAGCCGGCGCCACGCGTCCCGCCTGCCACGCCGGCAGCACCGCCGCCACGGCGGAGGCCGCGACCGCTGCCGCGCAAATGATCGCAAGCTCGTGCCACGGCACGACCAGTACCAGGCCGGACTGGAACTGCTCGAAGAAATCCACGGCGAAGACGTTGCGGCAGAGAATCAGACCGAGCACAATGCCGACCGCACTGCCCACGACGCCCACGAGCAGCGACTCCAGCAGGAAGATGATCTGCACGTGCAACCGGTGGAACCCAAGCGCGCGCAGCATGCCGATCTGCTGCCGACGCTCCACCACCGCCCGCGAGCCGGTGACCGCGAGCGCCGCCATGCCGACGAGCAGGGTCAGTCCTACCAGACCCACCAGCACGCGGCTGATGAATACACGTGGTCCGTTGACGTCGAGCAGGATGTCCTGCAGCACGGTGGTCTCAAAGCCGTGGTCGAGCAGCGCCGAGCCAACGGCCAGCGCCACGGCATGCGCGTCGGCTCCTGGCCGCACCTTGAAGTAGTAGTACTCGTTGCCGAACGGGGGCAACCCCGCCTCGATCGGCGCGAAGGAGGCCGGTGAGCCGAACAGGCCATAGAGCTGTCCGCGCGCGTTATTCACCAGGCCCACCACGTTGAGCTTCTGCACCGGCCCGCCGCGCAGGTCCGTCGCCCAGAGGGTGGTGGCGCGCATCTGGCCGGGACCCGTTGCCACGCCGTCCAGGCGCAGGGTGTAGTGAACCAGCCTGGATGGGTCACCGGCCGCGGCTGCCAGAATGGAGGCGTCGCAAGGCTGCGACTGACCGCCTGCTGAGGCGCCACTGGCGCACAGGCTCTGCGGGTCCGCCGGCCCACCATTCAGCGATTCCAGACTCGAAAGGCCCGGCAGGCCCGACGCGATCGGTGGGCCGATGAATTGCTGGAGGGTGACGCGGGGCGGCTGCGTCACGCCGAGCACTGAGGCATCATGCGCGCTCAGGCCGCCGATGTCCACCACTACGTCGCCTGGCGTGCCGCGTACCGCCTGCCACACGGCCGCATCGCTCGCGAAGCCGGGCGCGCGGGCCACGAGAGGGAGACCCACGCCGTCGAGAAAGGCGCCCTGCGCTTCGGCCACGGGATAGAATTGCCAATACGATGCCTGTGCGCTCGGTTGGATGATCGCGAGCGGCAATGGCGTGGCCGCACTGATTCCTGCTAGCTGGCCAGCGGTAGCGGGCGATGCATGCGTAATCGCGGAGCGCACCTGGTCGACCCCACCGATGGGCGTGAACAGCGGCTGCCCCGCGACATCATAGCCTGCCGCCTGGACGGGCAGGTTGTCGTAGCTGGTGGTGGTCGAAGAGGCTATGCAGGCCATGACGACCATCGTAAAGCACACCAACGAGAACAGCGACAGCCCCATTCCCGTGCGGAAGCGCTGCTGGGCGGGATAGACCAGCGCGACTCGCGTGACGTGACGCAATCGTCCGAGGCGCCCAGACACCCAGCGGAGGGGCGAGAGCGCGACGTCGAGATTGGGGGCCACCGCCCACACGGTGCCGAAGACCATCATGACGCCCGCGACAAAAAACACCTGTATGCCGCCGGCGAACCGAGGGAAGCCCAGGCTGGCCAGCGCGTCGAACGGGAGCGCCCAGTACAGCGCAAGCCCCCCGCCAATCAACAGCGCGCTCACCCGGTCGGCGAGGCGATGCGTCTGCGCGATCGTCCGCGGCGCGCTCGCAGGCCGCAAGCGGCGCGCGGCGACGCCGATGACCGCCAGGGCCAGCCAGCGCACCAGCAGGACGCCGCCCACCAGCGCGCACGACAGACCTATGGAAAAGGCCAGCGCATCAAAGTTCTCGACGCCCCATCTCAGCAGCCAGACTCCGAGCGCGAGCGGCACCAGGCCGGAGACGACCAGCCCACGCAGCAACGCGATCCACGCAGCCAGCGCGGCCACAGGCGAGCGCCACCCCCGCGCACCCGTCGAGGCGGCAGTCCACACGAGGGCCAACAGGCCGGGCCGGGGAGCGGGCGGCTCGGGAAGGTCGCGCAGCGCCGCCGAAACCGTCATGCGGCTCACGACCCAGGCGGCCACGAAGATTGTGGCGAGGGTGAAGACGAACCCAATGCCGACCGCGAAGGCGACACTCTGTCGCGTCAACGTGATGCGCAAAGGGAACCCGAGCTGCGACAGTGTGGGACCGACGATGGCCACCACGGCCACGCCGAGGCCCAGCCCCACCAGCAATCCCACCACCGCCGCGAAGCCGTCGTAGACCGCTCCCTCGAACAGGAGCATGCGCACGATGTGCGCGCGGCGCATGCCGATGGCGCGCGCCATCCCCAGCTCGGCCCGGCGCTCGGCCGCGAGCAGCACGAAGATCAAGAAGATGAGCAGCAGGCCAATGGCCAGGGCGAACAGGGTAAAGAGCACGAGAATGCGCCCGAAGATGTCCTGTGCCTGGAGCGCGAAGCGGACACCGTCTTGCTTGACCGTCTGCGTGTGCAGGCCGTTGCCCACCACCGCCTGGTTGATGCGATCCGCGATCTCATCGCTGTATTGCACCCCGGTCAGTCCATCGCCGGCGTTGGCCACGTAGACGCGGTTGATGCTGTCGGGCGACTGCACCAGCTGCTGAAGCGCCGGCAACGCCAGCACCACCGACGGCGCATCGCCCAGCGGCCCGCCGGAGACGATGCCGCTGACACGGAAGGCATAGCGGTGTCCAGGCCAGAGCGTCGAGTAAAGATATAGCTGGTCGCCTGGGCTGGCGTTGAGAAAGCTAGCGGTCGTTCGATTGAGATACACCTGGTTGGACGCCAGCGTGCCAACCGGCGCGGGTGTGCCGGCGAGCGTGCGCAGATCGCCGAGTGGGCCGGCGTGGTCGGTCACGAGAGAGAGGCCCGAGACGCCGCCGCGTACCTCGCGCGCCGTGGCGTCGGCAACCAGCAGGTTGGGTACCAACAGGGCGGGAGCGATGCCCGCCACGTGTGGGTCGTGGGCGAGCGCCTGGTTTACAGCCTGACCGTCCTCTGCGGGAAAAAGAGCCAGTGAGTGTCCCAGCGTGCCATTGCCGCCCACCACCTGCTCATCTACGCGGCCCAGGTTGAAGACCGCCACCGTCTTCACCGCTAACGTGATGGTGTCGTCGACGGCGAGGGCCGCGGCCACGAAGGTGGTGGCCAGCATCAAGCCGAACACGATGAGCGTGGTGCGCAGCCAGCGACGCGGGACGTTGCGCAGCCCAATCCGGGCCAGGTGCGGCGCGCGGAGCGCCAGGACAGCCAGCAGCACCAGCGCCGCCAGCGTGGCGAGCACGAGCGGCTGCGCCAGGCTGCCTATCGAGAGTCCAAGCAAGTCGTTCACGATGCTTCCGAACTAGGGTTAGGGTGTCCCGGGCTGTCGAATAGACGCGGCAAAGAGGTCCGCCAGTCTTGCGGCTCCCTCCGTGGAGGGATGCAGGCCGTCCGAGCTGATGTACCACGGATGAGACGCGAGCTGACTCCAGGCGCTCCAAATATCCACCACGTGCGCGCCTTCCGCCGCGCAGATACTCGCGATAGCGGTGTTCCAGGCCTGGACGCGAAGGCGTAGGGCTGTGGGGTCTTGCGACATGAAATACGGTAAGAGTGACAGATCGGGCAGATTGCCGACGTACACGCGAGCATGTGTGTGTTGCCGCAGCGCGTCGAGCAACGTCGTGAGCTGTCGCGTGTAGGTGGCGAGGTCCACGCTGTTGGCGAAGTCATTCACGGCCAGCCAAACGGTCACGACGTTGGGATGGCTGGCGAGCGCGACGGGCAGCTCGATGCGTTGCGCGTCCGCGACGGTGGCGCCTGGCAGCCCCAGGTTCACGAGGTGCACGTTCGCGCCCAGGTCACTTGCGAGCACCCGCGGCCAATTCTGCCGGTCGGGGTCGTCGGTGCCGATGCCGAACGCATCGGAGGCGCCCAGCGCGACGTAGGTCGTGGTGGCCGTTGTGGCGGTCGAAGCCTGGGAGGATAGTTGGGTCGTCGCGCGGGCGGTCGCGGGGCCGCAGGCCGCCAGCAGTAGTCCTGTCAGCACGAGCGCCAGCGCCGCGGCGGTCCGCCGCCAGGCGCCAGAGAATGGGTGGCGCGACATCTGTGCCGGAAACCTGCTTCCCAGTTGCCGTCGGATGAGGTTACGCATTGTTGGATTGCGGTACAGGTGACGCTCATACCTCGACATTGTATCACCGCGAATCACCGTGCTCCGCGACGCCGTACCTCAATCCTCCCTTCGCCGCTTGGTCAGTCCGTGCGTTGGCTGGCGGCGAGCGCTTCACCCAGGTCGCGGATGATGTCTTCCACGTTCTCGATGCCAACGGACAAACGGATCAATCCAGGGGTGATGCCCGCCTCGGCGCGCTGCTCGTCACTTTGATGCGTGTGAATCATGGAGGCCGGATGGGTGATGAGCGATTCGATGCCACCCAAGCTGACCGCCAGGCAGCATATGCGCGTGCGGCCGATGACTCGGTAGGCGGCGTCGAACCCGCCCCTGACCTCGAAAGACAGCATGCCGCCAAAGCCTCCCGTCATTTGCTGGCGCGCCAGCTGGTGCTGCGGGTGCGACTCCAGCCCAGGATAGTGGACGCGTTCTACCGCTGGATGCTCGGACAGGAAGCGCGCCACCGCCAGCCCATTGCGATTGTGCGCCTCCATGCGCAGCGGATAGGTTTGCAGCCCACGTCGCAGCAGCCACGCTTCGAACGGGTGGAGCACTGGCCCGTACATCCGCGCGTATTGCCATGCCCGGTCCAAATGCGCGCGTGATCCCATGATGGCGCCGGCCGTCACATCGCTGTGGCCATTCAAATATTTGGTCGCGCTGTGCACGACGAGGTCATAGCCAAGCGTGAGCGGCTGCTGGTTGTAGGACGACGCGAATGTGTTGTCGACGATGGCCAGCGCTCCGCCAGCCCGCGCGATCGCCGCGACGGCCCGCAGATCGGTGAGATCCATGGTGGGATTCGTGGGTGTCTCGGTATACACCACGCGCGTGGTCGGGCGCATGGCGCGCGCGAAGGCCTCTGTATCGGTCTGGTCTACCAGGGTCACTTCCACGCCATACCGTGGCAACACGTCAGTCAGCAGCGACAGGGCGGCGGTGTAGTGCGTCTGCTGGGCGACGACGTGGTCGCCCGCTCGCAGGTTTGACATGAGCGCGATGGTTATCGCGGCCATACCGGATCCTACGGCCAATGCGGCTTCCGCCTGCTCTAGCTCCGCGAGAAGGATCTCCACTTGCTTTACGTTCGGCGTGCCATAGCGTGTATAGAAGGTCGCGGGCGCGACTTCCGCCGCGAGGGAGGCACCCGCTTCTGGGGTCTGGAGCTTGAACGTGCTGGTCTGGAAGATGGGCGGCGTGAGCCCTGGGGTCTCGTTGGCCACCTCCGCCGCATGGATGAGGCGCGTCTGCATGCCGTCACGCGGTGCATTCCGTGCTGCCACTGTTCTCCTCCTGAACCGGGAATCGTCGTCGCCGCTGGCCATCGAGCCCTGGCGTGCGGGCGAGATGACACGCGCCGCGGGCGCTCGCGGACATCCGTAACGAGC
>CAYQFU010000185.1:0-11210 GCA_964416775.1 uncultured Ktedonobacterales bacterium | reverse complement strand
AATCGTGGGGCACCGAACCACCCTCCCGCGCGCCCGGCGCTCGCCGCTGCGCGCTGCTCTGCGCTGCTTCGCGCTGTTGCCTCCAACACCCGACCCGGCAGCCGCCTTCACGCTGCCCCTGATGCGGGGCCTGGCGTCCATGCGCGCCGCCGCCGGGCAACCCATGGCGAGCCGGCCGGCCTAGCGGCGCGCGAAGCGCCGCGCCACCGTGCTCAGCGCCACCGCCAGGATCAAGATCACGCCCTTCACGACATACTGATCGAACGTAGGCGCGCCGAAGATGGCGAGGCCGTTGTAGGCGACGCCGATGATCAACACGCCGATGAGCGTGCCCAGAATGTGAAACTCACCGTCACGCAGCGTTACCGACCCCAGGAACACTGCCGCGAACGCGTCGAGCAGGTAGCCGTCGCCTGCCGTCGTCGACCCACTCCCGATCAGCGACGCCAACAAGATGCCTGTGAGCGCGGCGCACAGCGAGGCAATCATGAACGCGGCAATCTTCACCCGGTCGATGCGAATGCCTGACAAACGCGCCGCCTCGGGATTTCCCCCCACTGCCTGAATGCGCTGGCCAGCATCCGTGCGATTGAGCAGCACCCACAGGATGGCGACGACGACCGCCATGATGAGGATGTCGTTGGGGATGCCAAGGATCCTGCCGAATGCGATGTGGAGGAAGGCATCTGGGACACCGATGGCGACCGGGATTCCGGCCGAGTAGCCGTAGTTGATGCCGATGAGTACGGTGCCGGTGCCCAGCGTCGCGATCACGGCGTTGACGCCTGCCTTCGTCACGAGCAGGCCGTTGACCAGCCCGACGAGCGCGCCCACGACGAGTACGGCGACGATGGCGACGATGATGGGGAGGTGCTGATTGACCATGAAGCCGGTGACGAACACGCCAGCCAGGCTCGCCAGATAGCCGACACTCAGGTCGAACTCGCCCACGATCAGCGGCACCGTCAAGCCGACAGAGATGATGGCCGTGAGCGACGCCTGGTTGACGATATTGACGAAATTCCCCAGCGTCGGAAAGTTCCCCGGTGCGAGCACCGAGAACGTCAGGATCATCAGCACCAACGCTGCCAGGGTGCCGTACCGAGCCAGCAAGCCGACGACCCAGCGCAAACGGGCGCGCTCGTCCGCGGCCGCCGGGCGTGGAGGCGACGGAGCGTCGATCGCCGGTGGGTTGGATGTCTCGTTCGTCGCGTTCATCACGACACTCCTTTGCTGTCGCGCTCGTCGTGCTCGTGGGCATAGCTCAGGCGGAGGATCTGCTCCTCGGTGAGCTGGTCCTCCGAAAGCTCTCCGACGACGCGCCCTTCCACCATCACCAGCACCCGGTCGCACACCTGCGCGAGCTCCTCGGCTTCCGACGAGACCATCAAGATCGCGGTACCACCCGCCGCCAGCTCGCGGATGATCGCATAGATTTCGGCGCGCGCCCCGACGTCCACGCCACGCGTTGGCTCATCGAGCAACAGCACGCGCGTATCCCCTGCGAGCCACTTGCCGATCACGACCTTTTGCTGATTGCCGCCGCTGAGCTCTCCCACTTTCGTGGCCACCGAGGGCGCTTTGATGCGTAGCCGTCGCGCCAGCACCTCCGCTTCCGCCGCGCCCCGGCTCGGTCTGATGAACGGCAGTTGGCGGGTGATCCGTTGTCGTTGGGGGGCCGTGGCCAGCATGTTGAAGGCGATGCTCTTCGTCAGCATCAAGCCCTGCGAGCGGCGCTCTTCAGGGACCAGCCCGATGCTGTGTTGGACAGCATCATGGGGGCTGCGGATGACCACTGGTTTCCCATCGAGCAGGATGGTGCCCGCATCGGGCTTGTCGGCGCCGAAGAGCAGGCGGACGAGCTCCGTTCTGCCAGCGCCGACCAGCCCACCCAGGCCCACGACTTCGCCTCGGCGCACCGCCAGCGTTACGTCGCGCACCGCCCGGCCACGTCTCAGTCCTCGGGCTTCGAGCGCGACGGGGGCCTGGCGGCGCGCCGTCCGCTCGACCACGGGCACGGCCTGCATCTCTCCGCCGACGATCGCATGCACCAACGCATCTTGAGTGATCGCGCCCGGTCCGAACTCGGCGACCCGCTCGCCGTCCTTGAACACGGTGACGCGCCGGCACAGGGCTTCGATCTCGTGCAAGCGGTGCGACACGTATAAGATGGCGATGCCCTGAGCTGAGAGGTCGCGGATGACCTGGAAGAGGCGCTCGCTTTCTTCTGGCGAGAGGGACGCGGTCGGCTCATCCATCGCGATGAGCCGCGCCTGCCGCACCAGGGCACGCCCAATGGTGAGCATCCACTGCTGGGCAACCGAAAGCTGTTCGACGGGCATGTCGAGCGAGAAGCTGATGCCCAGCCGGTCAATCACCGGCGCCACCTCGCGACGCATCCCGCGCCAGTCCACCAGCCCCATGCGGTTTGGCTTGGGCAATCCGAGCGTCAGGTTCTGCAGGCCACTGAACTTGGGCACGAGGTTGAGCTCCTGATGGATGAAACTCAGCCCCAGGCGCGTGGCCTCCTGCGCGGTGTGAATGATGACCGGCGCTCCATCCAGGCGGATCTCGCCCGCGTCCGGCGACTGGACGCCGGCCAGGATGCGAATCAGCGTCGATTTGCCGGCCCCATTGGCTCCCACCAGCCCGTGCACTTCACCCGGGGCAATAGCCAGGTCCACCCCGCGCAGCGCATGAACGCCGCCAAATTGCTTGGAGAGCCCCCGGACCTCGAGCAGCGGGCGCTCGGTCTCCGTGACGCGGCTGTCTGGATCCGAGGGTACATGCTCCGTACCACGGGCGTCTGTCGTCGCTGTCATGACGCCGATCTCCCTTTGGATGGACGAGATGGCGGCGATGCCTCGCCGCTCCTCGATCTCACGCGGTTCGTCTCATCGGTGGGCCGCGGACGCCGGAGCCGTCACGCCACGGCGTCCGCAGCCACGAGAACGGTAGGGAGTGCCAGAGAGCACGCTAGCCGTTCGTGCCGACGGCGCTCGGGTGTTGCTGGATGAACTGACTCACCGATTGTGCACTCACCAGGATGCCAGGGACATTGATGGTCTTTGGCTGCCACGTGGAGCCTGCCGCCGCGGCCTGCTGCAGCGTGTCGACGAGCACCTTGCCCTCCTGCGGGCCGTTCTCCCATTCGGAGGCCGTCATCGTTCCGGCTTTCACCGCGGCAATCGCCGCGGGATCGCCATTCTCGCCGTAGGTGAGCACATCCGTGCGCTGCTGCTGCTTGAGGGCGGAGATGGCGCCGAGCGTCGGATCATCCCAGCAGCCCCAGATGGCCAGCTTGCTGGAGCCTGCCGGGTGCGAGGCCAGCCAGGCCGACGCGTACTGCGCCCCGTCTTGCAGGTAGCCGGGAATATGCACTTCTTGCTTCCGCACCTGGATACCTGGGTACTGCGCGAGCGTTTGATCGAAGATCTGCTCACGCTCGCGGCACACCTGGCCGGTATGGTACGTGAGGGCTAAGACAGCGCCACTGCCGCCCATATCGCTCACCATCTTCTGCACGATGGGTGTCGCGAACGGGCCGCCATCGCCATCAGTGGCCACCACGCCATTGCCGAGACCGCCGCCCCAGGTAGCGACTGGAATG
Organism: uncultured Ktedonobacterales bacterium; assembly: GCA_964416775.1. Lineage (GTDB taxonomy): Bacteria > Chloroflexota > Ktedonobacteria > Ktedonobacterales > JADMIN01 > CAYQFU01. The sequence goes on along the minus strand of CAYQFU010000185.1, from coordinate 7,600 downwards.
TTCGCCTGTTGGGCCGCGAGGAGACCCGCGCGCAGCGAGGTGGTCGGGAACACCAGGTCAATGATCGCTGCCGCCTTGCGCTGGACGAAGTTCTCGATGGCACTGTTGGCCTGATCGGCGCTGCCGTTGGCATCGACCACCGACACCTGCCACCCCATCGCCTTCGCCTCGTCGGTCGCGCCCTTGATGACTGCCTGATTGTTAGGATCGTTCACCGTAATCGAGACAATGCCCAGGAGTTTCTGCCCGCTGCCGCCGCTCCCGTTCGCGGTGGGCCCACACGCGCCGAGTATTCCCAGCAGCAGTGCGCCCAACAAGGCGAAACCCATCATGCCGAGCCGTGGCCGCTGTGCCATGGTTGTCTCCTTCTGGATCTCTGGCGAGGATCCAGCCCCGTCACCTCTGACTTGAGAAAGCGTTTTCACGCATCGCGTTAAACAGCAGTATAGTCGCGGGCCCAGACGTTGTCAAGGGTCTCGTCGCGGGTCAGCGCCACAGCGTTTCACAGCGGCTCGGCGATGACGTTATTCCAGGAAACGCCGGTGCTCGCGCTGACGTCTTGACAGCAGATCGTCGCGTACTGTACACTGGTCCTGACACCGCGGTGCGTGGAGCGCTTCAGGATCAGCGGTGAAAACGATATCGCGCTGTTGGGTATCCTGGCGGCGGGCTCGACCGCACAGCGCTCACGCACTCAGCGAACGCGGCACAGGAAACGGGGACATGCTGGGATGGGAACCATCGATGACGTCGCACGAGAGGCCGGGGTATCCATTGCCACCGTCTCGCGCGTGCTCAATGGATCCACGCGCGTCAACGCGGATGCCACCTCCCGCGTGCTTGCTGCTGTAGAGAAGCTCCAATACCGCCCATCGCACGCCGCACGCGCCTTGCGCGCTCAGCGCGCGACCACCATCGGGCTGCTCATCAGCGATATCCAGAACCCCTTTTTCACTGGGCTCGTCCGTGGCGTTGAGGATATCGCGCAACAGCACGGCCACAGCGTGATCCTCTGCAACTCCGACGAGGACCCGAAGAAAGAGCGACAGTACGTGGATGTGCTGTGCGCGGAACACGTCGCGGGCGCCATCATCGTCCCTGCGAGCGAGCACTCGCAGTCATTTCAGCGGTTCCGCGAGCTCAATATTCCGCTCGTCGCGGTCGACCGCCGACTCGAAGGTCGGACAACCGATGCCGTCCTCGTCGATAACGTGCGCGGCGCCTACGACGCCGTCTTGCATCTGACCGCCGCCGGCTACCGCCGCATCGGTCTGATCACTGGCCCAATCGCGACCACCACTGGCAAGCAGCGCCGCGAGGGGTATCGCAGAGCGCTGGCCGAGGCCGGCATCCCGCGCGATCCCACGCTCGAGCGCATTGGCACCTTCAAAGAACGCAGCGGTGCGGAGCTGGCTGCCGATCTACTCGCCCTCGACCCGCCCATCGATGCCCTCTTCATCACCAACAACCTGATGACGCTGGGCGCATTGGACACGCTGCACGCCCGCGGCGTGCGCATCCCCGACGATGTCGCGGTGGTCGCCTTCGACGATGCGCCATGGGCCAGCCTGCCCCCCATCTCGCTCACGACCGTCAGCCAACCCGTCTACGAGCTCGGCACCACCGCGGCCAACCGGCTGTTCCAGCGCATGCAGGAAAACGCCGAGCTCAGCCACCAGGAGATTGTCCTCTCGCCGACTCTCTGTATCAGGAGATCCTCACGTCCCCGTAGCTCTCCGTCATCAGTCCCGGTGCCACTTGGCAGCACGGCTTGAGCCGCCACGAGTGCGACACCCTAGCGGTCATGCCGTACGCCTGGACGCACCGGGAAGCGGGCGGCATGGCCCGACCGCAGTACGCCGGATGTCAAAGTCGCCGTCCGTATGCTGGCTGCGTCCGGCATCCAGGACCCGACAGGTGACACGGCCCTGGCAGCACGCACCCCGCCGCATGCGAGGCGCACGGGAAAGGACACACCAGCCATGGCGCACGTCGGCATTCTCACCTTCTCTGACGGTCGACCCTTTGTGGCCGAGGAAGTAGACGCGTTGAATCGCGGCTTTCAGGACCGGCTGCGCAGCCGGATCGAGGCCGATGGGCACCGCGTCACCACCGGTGAGCGGATCATCTGCACCAACGAGGATGCCGTGACTGAAGCCCGCCGGCTGGCGGCGGCGGGCTGCGACTGCACCATCTTCAACTTCGCGGTCTGGACCTTCCCACACCTCGCCGCGCTTGCTTCGCGCTTCGCCCCCGGGCCGTTGCTCCTCTTCAGCAATGTCAATCCGCAGTATCCGGGACTCGTGGGGATGCTGGCGAGCGCGGGCGCTCTGAACCAGGCGGGGACTCCATGCGTGCGCGCCTATGGCGAGATCGAGGACGAGGCCGTCCACAGCAAGGTTCGCGCGTTCGTGCGCGCCGCGAGCGCCGTGACGCGGCTGCGGGGCCAGACCTTCGGGTTGGTCGGCGGCCGCCCGATGGGCATGTACACCGCGACCGCCGATCCGGCCCAGTGGCTCTCCGTGTTTGGCGTGGACGTGGAGCACATCGACCAGGGCGAGATCGTACGTCTCAGCGCCGAAGTGCCGGAGCGGCAGGTGGAGGCTGCCTTCGCCTGGCTCAACGAGCACATCGGCGCGATCCACTACGACGACCAGCAGCTCACGCCGGAGAAGCTCAAGCTCCAAATCCGCGCCACCGAGGCCATGAAGCGCCTCATCAGCCAGTACCGGCTCGACTTCTCCGGCATCAAAGGACAGCCCGAGCTGACGAACACCTTCTGTACGATGGATGTGACCGAGGCATTCCTCAACGACCCCTATGACTGGGATGGCCCCCACCAGCCACATGTGTGCGCCACCGAGGCCGACATGGACGGCGCGATGACGATGCAGCTCCTGAAACTGCTCGCCGAAACCCCGGTGCTCTTCGCCGACGTGCGCCACTATCACGCCGATCGCAACCTGTGGGACCTGTGCAACTCCGGCGAGCACGCGACCTACTTTGCCGGCCACTCCTTCGACCCGAAAGACAACCTGCCGAAGGTCGAATTCTTCCCCGAAAGCTTCTACTTCCCGGCCGGTGGGGCGAGCGTCCGCCATGTGGCGGCGCCCGGAGCCGCCACGTTCGCCCGCCTGACGCGCAAAGCCGGCGAGTACTGGCTCGCGATCGTCCGCGGCGAATTCGTCAACTTCGACGAAGCGACGACGGACGATCTCATGCGCCAGACCACCTACGCCTGGCCGCATGCCTTCACGCGCTTCACCTGCTCGGCGGACGAATTGCTCGCCACGTACGCCAGTAACCACATCCATGCGGTCTACGGCGATTGGGTCGAGGAGCTGCGCCTGATCGCGCAATTCCTGGGCATCGAGGCGAAGGTGTACGGGGCCTAGCGGCCGCGCGGCCGACCAGACCGCCCGCCCGACTGCGCCCCCTGCCGACTGCGCGCGCGTTCGGAAAGCTGCTCGTGAGGAGGATGCCATGCAGCCAATGGAGATGAGCACCGACCAGGCAGAGTTGGTGTTGGGAATCGATGTCGGCACGGGCTCGCTCCGTGCTGGCCTGTTCGATCTCTCGGGCCGCCCGTGCGCCTACTACGACATCGCCTACTCCACGTCCTATCCACGACCAGGCTGGGCCGAGCAACGCCCCCAGGACTGGTGGGAGGCGCTGGTGAGCGCCGTGCGCGGCTGCCTGAGCCGCGTGGACGGCGCGGCCGCGCAGCGCATCATCGGCCTCGCGATCGACGCGCCGTGCGATCTCCTCCTGGTCGACGCCACCGGGGCGCCGCTCACCGACGGCCTCATGTGGATGGACCTGCGCGCCGCGGACCAGGCGCACCGGCTCACGCAAACGCGCGATCCGGTGCTGCGCTATTGCGGCGGGGACGTGCCCGCCGAGTGGCCATTGCCCAAGGCCCTCTGGCTCAAAGAGCACGAGCCCGAACTATGGGATCGGTCGGCCCATCTCGTCGAGCAGATCAGCTGGCTCACCTGGCGGCTGACCGGCACATGGGCGCTCTCGCTCAACAGCGCGGCGGCCAAGTGGCACTACCGCGCCGCGGATGATGCGCACTCCCCCCAGGGCTGGCCGGCAAGCCTCCTCCACGCCATCGGCCTGGACGAGCTGCCCGAGAAGGTCCCTGGACCGGTAGTGCCCATGGGTTCTCGGGTGGGGACGCTCACAGGCGAAGCAGCCGCCACGCTTGGGCTGCCCGCCAACGTGGCCGTCGCGATGGGCGGCATAGACGCCCACGTCGGCATGCTGGGCATCGATGCGCTCGCCCCCGGCGTGTTGGCGCTCATTACCGGCACTTCGACCTGCCAGCTTACTCAGTCGGCGGTCCCCGTCTTTCACCCGGGGCTCTGGGGACCGTTCCTGGGAGCTGTCATGCCTGGGGAGTGGACGATCGAAGCGGGGCAGGCCAGCACGGGCGGAACGGTGCGCTGGCTGCTCGAGATGCTGGGCGGCCAGCTGCCCGTGGGTGCGGAGCGCTACGCGGCGGCCGATGCCGCGGCCGCCGCGACGCCACCTGGCGCCGATGGGCTATTGGTCCTCGACTTCTGGCAGGGCAGCCGGACGCCGATAAAGGACCCCCACGCCCGCGGCGTCATCTTCGGCCTCACCCCCGCGCACGGCATCGGCCACCTCCTGAGGGCCGTGTATGAAGGCACGGCCTACGGCAATCGTCACATCCTTGAGACGCTCCGCGGCCTGGGCGTGCCCATCGAGCGCATCGTCGCGTGTGGCGGCGGAACGCGCAGCGCATTGTGGCTGCAGATCCTCGCCAATGTGGCAGGAGTGCCAATCCAGCTCACCGCGGTGGATGACGCCGTGGCGCTGGGCAGTGCCATCTGCGCCGCGGCCGGCGCCGGCCGCTATCCAGATCTGAACGCGGCGGCCCACGCGATGGTGCACACCGAGTCGACGGTCGAGCCCGACCCGGCCACCCGAGACGCCTACGACCGCGGCTACGAGCGCTATCGATCGTTGCACGCCGCGCTTGCGCCCGAGTTCGCGCGCTGACTGCGGTAATTGAACGCCCCCACGCGCGTATGCGGCCAGCCTCGCCACACCGATCAGCCCGCGCGTCGCCGTCCCACCACGCCGGCGCGCAGAGCCGCACCCACCACCCCACCCAGCACCACCATTGCCACCGTCGTGATCGACGCCACCATCAGCTCCGACGTGAATTGCACGTGGATCAGGGTCCCGAGAACGCATCCGCCCAAACCGTGGCATTGTACCGGCTGCGACGCCTGCAGCACAAACTGCGTCAGCAACAGCCCCAGGAAGCTCAGCCCGAATCCGACTCCGCCCCAGAATGCCGCGCGCGTGCCCGCCCGCCACCATCCCTGCGCCATCGCCACCTCATCCCCCGCCCGAGCGCCAAAAGCGTATCCCAGCGCCACGCCCGCGCTGAATCCCGGCGTCACCACCGGGATCATCTGGATCAGGAACAGCGCATCCGAGAGTGTCGTCAGCCTCCGCGCCAGCAGATAGGCTGGCACTACTCCCGCCAACACACCCACCAGCACCAGTGCGATCGTCGCACTCTTGCCCACACGCTGCCCCTCCGTCGCGTCCCTGACCGCGCGCCGGCGCTGAGCCATCACGGCCGCCACGGCGATTCCCAGCGGCACGACCGCTCCCAGCAGCGCCAGCAGCGCGGCGGCCTCCTCAATCGACCGCGGCAACGTGACCAGGGCCGCGAAGAGGCCGCCGATCCACGCCGCTCCGCAGAGCAGGCCCAGCCCTAGCGGGCTCCACGTGCGCGCCTGGCTCTGCCTGCGTTCCAACGCCACCACCCGCGCACGGTCCTGCCCTTGTCCCTGCCCCTCGTCGCCTACGCCGCGCAGCCGCCACATCCCCACGAGCCCTGCCCGCAGCACGCCGCCGAGGACTCCTCCCACCAGTGCGCCGCCTAATTGCTGCCCTAGCTGCATCACCTCCCGCAGCATGATGTTGGGGCACGGTCCCCCAGAGCACGCCGCTCCCGCGGGCCGCAGCAGAGCACCTATGGCAACGAGAGTCGCCAGTCGCAGAGTGTCATCGAAGAACAGCAGCCCCGCCGCCGCCAGCGCCCCCACCGCCAGCCAGCGGCCCACCTGCGCCAGGGGCGCCAGTCGCCGCGTCGTCACCGGCCACCGCCCGAACGTGAACGCCGCCAGCGTCCCGATCAGAAAGGCCCATTCGACCATGGCCAGGTTACCCAGCACGACCACCCGGTCGAGAATATCGAACCGCTGAGCCCCAGGCCGCTGCCCTGGCGTTGCCAGGTACGAAACGACCCACGTCAGATTCCCCACGACCAGCGCCAGCACCAGCGCCAGCGCCAGCCGCACGCTAGCGCTCACCCGCCGCGCCACACTTCCCGCACCCCAGAAGTGCCCGTCTCCCACCGTGCTCGCCACCGCCGCCGCGCCCGGCAGCACGAACAGCGCGCCCGCCGCCAGCGCCAGCAGCAGCGCCGGCGGCACTGCCGACAACGCCTGAAATCCCATAGCCAGCAAATTGATGGCGACCGCGTCTCCGATCAGCAGCCAGACGTACCCCACCGCCAGCCCAAAGAGAAAGGGCGCCAGCAGCGTCTGCCCAAACGACGGTCGCCCCACGTCCGTAGCATCCGCTCCCGGCGTGATTGGTCCCTCCGGCCCCGGTGCCCTCACCGCATCCACCGCCTCGCTCATACCCCTCGCTCCTTCCGCCCATGCCCATCAGGCCGGCGACCGCCACTGATTGCCCACCCCCTCGCGCCATCCGACGAATGCGCTGCACCCGTTCGCGCATACCGTCCAGAGCTGCTACTCCCCTCGCGCCCCGTTCACTGGCCCCTCGTCACATATACGCCGCCGCGGCCGCGAATCTTACGCGCCGCCCCGCCTGACCCCCATTCGCGCCGCCGCCCACCATGCTGCCTCGGCGAGGTGAGGCGCTCGTCTTCCGCACCCGCACCATATTTCCCTCAGCCAGGCGCTCGCCGCCTCCCTCGCGTTATACTTCCGTCAGGGCCGGGCTACCGGCCCGCATCTCTCCACCGCGAGGATTTCTCATGTCCCACGAATGGCACCGCGACCCCTATCGCATCAGCACCGACCCCCACCAGCTCGACCTGAGCGTCGTCCATGGCTTCCTGACCACGTCCTACTGGGCAGCGGGCATCCCCCTCGACGTCGTGCGTCGCTCCATCGAACACTCCCTCCCCTTCGGCGTCTACGCCGGCGACCGCCAGATCGGCTTCGCCCGCGTCATCACCGACTACGCCACCTACGCCTACATCAGCGACGTCTTCGTCCTCCCGGACTACCGTGGCCGCGGACTCGGCCGCTGGCTCGTCGAAACCCTCGTCGCCCACCCCGAACTCCAGGGCCTGCGCCGCTGGTCCCTCGCCACTCGCGACGCCCACGCCCTCTACCAACATGCCGGCTTCACCCCCATCAGCGCTCCCGAACGCTGGATGGAACGCTACTTCCCCGACATCTACACATCGTCCCCCGCCGCCCAATAATCCCCTCCAACCCGCGCCCCACATCCCACCCGCGCCCCAGTCCGCCTCCGGGCGGACTTCGCGGCGACACGCCATCCAGGCGCGAATTCA
>CAYQFU010000184.1:0-11287 GCA_964416775.1 uncultured Ktedonobacterales bacterium | reverse complement strand
CCACCGCCGAATCCACCACGACCGGCGCCCGTGCCGGTGCCCGTGCTGCTCGTCGTGAGTGTGCCGCCCTGCTGGCCTGTGACGATCGTCTCACCCTGGTTCAGGCCAGCGAGCACCTCATAGACGGTACCGTTGGTCAGCCCGACCACGATGGGCTTCACCACCCACTTGCCATTCGACCGTTCCAGCACGTAGGACGGCGCCGGGTGGTCGCTCGCGACGCTGCTCGCGCCAGTCCCGCCGTTGGTGCCGGCGTTCTGCAGCTGCGTCACCATCTGCCGCGCCTGCTGCAGCGCTGTTTGGACCTGGGAGCGCGTCAGGAAGCCGCCATTGGCCGAGATGGACGCCGCGCGGGCGAAGGTGACCGCGCTAGCGGGGATCAGCAAGACGCCGATGCGCTGCGCCGTGGTAATGGTGACCGTCGCCGTCATGCCAGGCAGCAGGTTCGCGCCCTGGGCCGTCTGCATGTTCACGTTGATCGTGACCGGATAGGTGACGACGTTCGATGTGGTCTGCCCGATCGGCGAGATCGCGCTGACTGTGCCGCGGAACACCCGGCCGGAATAGGCGCTGACCGTAAAGGCCGCCGGCTGGCCAAGCGCGACACCGCCAATGTCGGCCTCGTTGACGGCGGCCGCCACCTGCATCGTGGAGAGGTCCACGATCTGAACGAAGGCGCTGCTCCCGGACGAGCCGCTGCCACTCCCCGAGCTGCTGGACGAGCTGCTCGATCCACTGCCCGGCGTGCCGCCGACCACACCGTTGATGGTCGCCACGGTGCCCGCGGCCGGCGCGGTGATGATGCCGTTGCTCAGGTTATGCTGCGCCGTCGTCAGCGAGGTCTTGGCGGAATTCAGCTGTGCCTGCGCGCTGTTGACCTGGCCCTGCGCGGAGGCGTTCTGCGAGTTGGCCTGCGTCTGCGCCGACCAGTACTGATTCTGTGCCTGCTGCACACAGTTGGGCGACGGAGGCGGAGTCTTCTGCGTATTACACGTGTTGATCGCCGTCTGCTCCTGGTCATAGGCGGTCGCGAGCGACGCTTGCGTCTGGTTGTAGGTATTGTTGCGCGAGGTGACGGCGTTATTGAGGGCGATCTGCGCCGAGTTCACCTGCGCCTGGGCCTGGTTGACGGCATCCTGGAGCGAGGTGGGATCGAGCTTGGCCAAAACCTGGCCGGCCTTCACCTGCTGTCCCACATTGACGTCAATCTCGGAGATCTTGCCGCTGCCCGTGAAGTTGACATTGTAGATACTGCCATTGACGGGGCCGGTCGCGCTGACGGTAATCGCCAGATTGCCCTGTTGCGCCTGCAGCGTGGTATAGGTGACGGGCGTCGGCCGGTGTGCCAGCACAGCCGCCAGCACACCCGCGACCAGAATGACCACCAGGCCAGCGGAGATGGCGATTATGCCGCGCCGCTGGCGCCACCAGGGTTTCTTGAAGTCGGATTGAGTCTCCAGCTCCGCTAGGTCGGTGTCGTCAGTGTAGAAATTGGGGAGATCGAGCTTGAAGTCTTCCCGCCGTTGCTGTGGCTCGAGCATAGTTGCCTGCCTCTCTGCCGTGGATGGGCACCCACCCACCCTCCGCCCTGCTACCCGCAAAAAACTCGTGAACCATGTACACGCGTCTGGCGCCGCCTGTGCGAGGCAGCGCCAGCCTATGCGTGCATTGCGGCTCGACGTCACAACCGGCTCATGCGCGTCTCGGCGTCAGGTCGTCCGTGACGTATTCGCGTACCCATCGAGTATAGCGGCTCAGGCGTGCCCTGAGATGCTTCTAATCGCAAAGTTGGTGTAAAGCCTCATGTAGTGTGCACCTGCCACGCGCCAGTGACCACTAATAGACGCCGCTGCCGATCCGGTCACCTGGCGGCGCGGATCAGCAGCGGCTCTGCGGGCTAATTTCCGGCTGAAGGATCAGATGGTGGCGTCGGCGGCAAAACTGGACCCGCCGCCGACGTCCCACGACTACTGGTTTTTCTGGAGGTGCCGCTTGACGAACGCGAGCGCGGCCTCAGCCACCTCACGCCATCCATGGTCGATGGTCAGTGAATGCCCGCGGCCGGGCATTTCCTGGGTCTCGGTCACGCCGGGATTTTTCTTCTGTTGCTCGTAGGAGGCGTTGGCGATGGCCGGCGGAACCGTGTGGTCCTTCTCGCCCGAGATGATCAGGAGCGGCCCACGCCCGGGGTTCTCCGTATTGACCTGGGCTTCCGTCCAGGGGTTGAGGTTGGCGGTGGCGGCCTGGAAGATCGGCACGCCAGGGGCAGGCACCGTGTAGGTGTCGTACAGCTCACGTGCTTCGCTCTCATCCACCGCGTTGCCGAAGGCGAAGTGGAACTGCTCGAACGTGAGCGGGACGGCGCGGCCGTAGTTGAGCGGGTTCGCGAGGACCGGCGCGGCGGACTTCAGCGCCGGCAGCGGCAACGGGAGCACCCCGCGGAACGGAGCGGGATCGATCGCGACGGTCACGGCGGACACGCCATCTCCGGCCAACCGTTGCGCGATCAGCCCGCCAAAGGAATGGCCGATGACGGCGGGCTTCGTGTTGAGCTAGCGGATGGCGTCGACGTAGTGGTCCGTCACCTGCTTGATGCGCTTGTGGGCAAATACCTCTGGGTCCTGGTTGGCCTCCGCGACGGTGTCCGGGTCATCTGGCCAACCTGGCGCGAGGGTCGTGTAGCCGTTCTCCTCGAAAAGCGTGCGCCAGCGGTCCCAACTGTTGGAGAGCAGCCACAGTCCGTGGACGAACACCACCGGCTGTAACCCCGAGTCGTTGGCACGGGTGATCTCTTGCTGTTCATGGGTCGTGAGAGCTGCCATGGGGATCTCCTTCGTTTCCGCGGCTGGGCAGGTCGTGACGCCCTCGCGGACGCGGGTGGGACGTTGGCGCACGTGGGGTCGTGTCATACATCTTGTGGCAATGATCGCCGGCTATCGCGCGCCATCCGCTGACGCTACGTAGCGCTGCAGAAAGTTGCGCGGCGCCGCCTGAATTCTGGCGACGCCACTTCACCAACGTCAGGACTTCAGGAAGGCGAGCAGGTCGGCGTTGAGCTGCTCCTTGTGCGTGGCGGTGAGGCCGTGGGGGGCGCCCGGATAAACCTTCAGAGTCGCGCCTTTGACGAGTTTCGAGGAGAGCATGGCCGAGTCGCCGATCGGCACGATCTGGTCGTCGTCGCCGTGGATGATCAGGGTAGGAACGTCGAACCGCTTCAGGTCTTCCGTGAGGTCCGTCTCGGAAAAGGCCTTGATGCAGTCGTACGCGCCCTTGAGACCAACCTGCATGCTCCACAGCCAGAACATATCTCGCACGCCCTGCGAGACCTTGGAGCCCGGCCGGTTGGCGCCGTAGAAGGGCGCGCTGAGATCCTTGTAGAACTGCGAGCGGTCCGCGGCGAGGCTGGCGCGGAGGTTGTCGAACGCCTCGATGGGCATGCCACCTGGATTGGCCGCCGTCTGGACCATCAGCGGCGGAACCCCGTCGACAAGCGCGGCCTTGGCGACGCGCGCGGTGCCGTGGCGGCCGATGTAGCGCGTCACCTCACCTCCTCCCGTGGAATGGCCGACCAGGGTCACGCCGCGCACATCGAGCGCCTCGATCAGCGCGGCGAGGTCGTCGGCGTAGGTATCCATGTCGTTGCCGGTCCAGGTCTGGGTCGAGCGGCCATGGCCGCGTCGGTCATGGGCGATCGCACGGTAGCCCTGCGACGCGACGAACATCAGCTGGTCGTCCCAGGCGTCGGCGTTGAGTGGCCAGCCATGACTGAAGACGACGGGCGGCCCCGTGCCCCAGTCTTTGTAGAAGATTTCGGCACTCTCGACATTCGCCCTCGCGGCAGTAACGTACCCCACAACCCTCTCCTTTGCATGCGCGCATGTACCCTGGTGCCAGTGTGATGACAGGGCAACCTAACAGCTGATCGACATGTTATGGCCCGGCGCTCCTTCAGTGTTGCCCACACGCGCCCCGCCGCCCAGGGCGTCGTCAGGACAGTGGTTGAGGCATCTCCGGGACACCGGCCGGAACGTTACCGCATGGAGCGGGCCGCCACGTGTGCTAGCATGCCGCTTTGGCCATCGCCGCGCGCCGGATACGCACCCATGCGGCAGTGGCGCTCCGCGGTCTCATCATCTACTTCCGTGTGGCCACGCGGCGCACGCGCATCAACTCCATCGGCGTCCGGTCACGGCGGCACGACACATTGACAATCTTCGATATCTTGTGGTAACCTCTCGGCATGAACACGACGCCTACTTCTCGCTCCCTGACGGTGCGCACGCCCGGACCCGATGAGCCGTGTTGCGATAGCGGGGTCGCGGCGGCACCCAGTCTGGATGCCACGCAGACCGCCTCGCTGGCAGACCGCCTCAAGGCCCTGGCAGACCCCACACGGCTGCGCATGCTGGACCTCCTGGTGCAGCAGGAGCAGGCATTGTGCGTGTGCGACATCACGTCCCAGTTTGACCTCCACCAGCCGACCATCAGCCACCACCTGCGCATCTTGCGCGAGGCGGGGTTCATTCGAGCGGAACGACACGGCGTGTGGATGTACTACGGGGCAACGGAAGCGGGGAAGCGGAACCTGTCCCTGGTGAGGGGGCTGCTGTAGCGGGCTCTCTTTTTTCGCGCATCCATCGACGTTCTTCGATGGCAGGAGACGTACGCATGGCTTCGGACCTGTCCATCCCCACGGACCCGAGCGCGGATATTGTGACGGAGCGCCTGCGTGCTCGCTGCGCCAGCGCGGCCCAGCGGGGGACGGCAGATGGAGGGCGGCGGCCGCGGCGCCTCGTCCGACGTGAGGTCCAGCGGCTGGTAGGAGCAGGAGGAGGGGAATGTGGGGCACCTGGTAATCGTCGGTGGCAGCGATGCGGGCATCAGCGCCGCACTGCGTGCGCGGGAGGTTGACCCCACCGTCGCGGTCACGGTCGTGGTGGCGGACGCCTTCCCGAACTACAGCATCTGCGGGCTGCCGTTCTACTTGAGCGGCGAAGTGCCCGACTGGCGTGCGCTGGCCCACCGCACCGCCGCCGCGATCGAGGAGCAGGGCATCACCTTGCTCGTCAAGCACACCGTCCAGGCGATTGACCCGCGGGAACATCGCGTCCTGGTGCGAGACACGGACGGGCAAGCGCGCACGCTCGGCTATGACCGACTCGTCATCGCCACGGGGGCCGCGCCGCTCCCCCCTGCCATTGCGGGCCACGACCTGCCTGGGGTGTTCCTGCTGCACACGATGGCAGACAGCTTTCGTGTCCACGACTTCCTCACCACACGCCAGCCCACTCAGGCAGTGGTGGTTGGCGGAGGCTATATCGGACTGGAGATGGCAGATGCCCTGACGCATCGCGGAATGCACGTCACGCTGCTCCAGCGTGGGCCATCGGTCCTCCGCACGGTTGAGCCATCGCTCGCACGCCTGCTGGAGGAGGAATTGCGCCGTCACGGGGTGGATGTCGTCACGAACACACCGATTGCCGCCATTACAGCGCAGGGCGCACGGCTACACGTGCTTGGAACGTCGGGTCTAGGCCATGAAGCGGACCTGGTGCTGCTCGCCACCGGCGTGCGCCCCTCCACCGCCGTCGCACAAACAGCCGGGGTCGCGCTTGGCCCACACGGAGCGATTCACGTGACCCGCCGCATGGAGACCAACCTGCCTGACGTGTTCGCGGCTGGTGACTGCGTGGAGACCTGGCACCGCCTGCTGGAAGCGCCCACCTATTTGCCGCTCGGCACGACTGCCCACAAGCAAGGGCGGGTGGCTGGGGCGAATGCCGTCGGGCGGCAAGCGCTCTTCGCTGGATCGCTTGGCACACAGGTCGTGAAGGTCTTCGAGCTCGCCGTCGCGCGCACCGGTCTGCTGGACCACGAGGCGCGTGCAGCGGGCTTCACGCCCGAAACGACCGAGGCGACCGTGTGGGACCACAAGGCGTACTACCCTGGCGCCACGCCGCTGACGGTGCGCATTACCGGCGACAAGGAGACCGGACGGCTGCTGGGTGCACAGCTCATCGGCCACTGGCGGGCGGAGGTCGCCAAGCGCATCGACATTTTCGCTACGGCGCTCTTTCATGGCATGCGAGTGGAGGAGCTGAACGACCTGGACCTGAGCTATACTCCGCCGGTGAGCAGTCCGTGGGACCCGGTCCAGATGGCTGCGCAATCCTGGGTGACGGCTCGCTGACGGGCCTGTGTATGCCATCCAGCTTGTGAGCGGGCATCAATGATGGGTGGATCTGCGCGCCGTCAACCAGATCACCATGGCGGCGACCAGTCCAATGGTCGCCGCGATGCCCATCACCATCACGGCTTCCACGAGCAGCGGCTTGGTCGTCATCAGGAAGACGATGCCCAGCAGCACCGCGAGATAGAGCGACAACCCACTGCTCAAGAGCGGATTGCGTACGCCGGCGACCAGCGACGACGACACCGGCCCGTCGGGTGCCACGTCGGCCGCTTTGGCGAGGGCGCGGATGCGCGGGTCGATCACCGCAACGCCCAGCGGAGCCAGGAGTGCGAAGCTAATGGTCGCCACATCAATCCAGGCGGTCTGCCAGCCCCAGACACTCAGAGCCATATAGAAGCCGGCAACGGCGAGGAGGAGCACTCCGCCGACAGCGACGTTCCCCGACGCACCCGTCAACCCGGCTAAGGCGCGCACCTGCGCGACATCCTGTGCGCGCCGCATGGCGACCGCCGCAAAGAACCACACGCCGATGCCCACAAAGACGCCAATCGCGCCGACGAGGTGTACGAACAGCGCGATCGTATAGAGGTTCATCCGTTCCTCCTCGCTCGTTTTCGCCCGCCGGTGATGACGGTGCGCCACACTATGGCGGCGCCAACATTGCTCAGGTGTTGTGTCAGTCAGGCCGATCTGTTCGTTCAGCGTCCGGCTGCAAGCCGCGCAGGAAGATCGCGACCAGCGTGGCGATATGCTCCTCGTCGCTCAGCCCGTCCTCTCGCAGCGCTGGCAGGAAGAGTTTGCCCCCCAGTTGCGGCAGAATCATGCCAATGAAGACGCGGGCACTCGACCGAACATCGTGCGGACGCAGCCGGCCCAGTGCCACCTGATGCGCGAGATAGGTCTTGATGAAGTCCAGGATTCTCGCAATCAAGGGTCCCCCTATCGCATTGGCGACCTCAGGACGCCGGATCAACTCTGGGGCGAACAGGCGCAAGAGGCGCTGAGCGCCAGGGCGGTCAGCTGTCGCGAGGTAGGCGCGGGCGAGCTGCGGCAGCACCTCCTCCGGTGGACGTTCGAGCAGCGCAGAGGGGTCGCGCACGAGTTGGACGATAGGCAGGTGCTGGCTGAGGACAGCCTCGAACAGCGCCTCCTTGGCAGGGAAGTACCAGTAGATGAGCGCCTGTGAACGCAGCTTGGCCCGTTGGGCGATGCGCTTGATGGTCGCGCCGTGGAACCCGTGCGCGGCGAACTCCTCCAGCGCGGCCTCCAGGATTTGGTGGCGGCGGTCGGCCTCGACCGGCATGTCTGCGGACTCCCGCTGGCCCGAGAGGTCTAGTTGGCCCGATTGGTTTGACTGCGCGTTCAGATCACCGCCGCGCGCGTCGGGATCCCTCGAAGTGTCGAATGTACCCATGCCCGTTCCCCCTACCTGGTCATGCACTGCCAAGTGTAATCTTGATTGAGCGTTTAGTCAAGTGCGTGATGCTTGCTGGGCCATTTCAGGATGTCGGGCGAGACGCAGCCCCCTCTGGCGCCACCCACGCAGGTCAGTATCTGGGTGGGCACGATAGCCACCACCCTCTACCGACACACGCCAGCCTCTTCGAGGGAGAGGCTACTTTCACGGTCTCCCTCTTGTTCGGACTCCTTCTTGTTCAGTCTTCCTCGCCATGCTATTCTCTCAGAAGCATTTGACTCAATTGATGTTGAGTCACGACTTGGAAGCGAGGGATGCACATGGCGTCCGCCGCACAACACACCGCTGCGACCCATGAGAGTGTTAGCTTCTTTCGGCTACTGGCCGATGAGACCCGCCACACAATGGTGCGCTTGCTAGCGGTGTCTGACTTGCGCGCGAGTGAGCTTGGAGCCATGCTAAGCATGCCTTCCAATGCCGTCGCCTATCACCTCAAGCAGATGCGGGCGCAGGGCGTGCTTCGTGAGCGCCACAGTACCGCCGATGGGCGGGACGTGTATTACTATTTGGACCGCGACCGTCTGCAGCACTTGTACGCAGCGGCTGGGGACTCCCTTGCGCCAGGTCTGGTCACGACGGCGCCTGGGGAGCAGTCGAACGGCGCGCCACCGCGCTCCCGCCCGTTGCGCGTGCTGTTTCTGTGCACACACAATAGCGCCCGCTCGCAGATGGCGGAAGCTATCATGCGACAGATGGGGGGCAACCACGTTGACGTGTACAGCGCGGGCAGCGTGCCGACTGAGTTCCACCCCGACGCCCTCGCCGTGCTGCATGAGATGGACATCGATGCCATCGGGCTGGCGCCGAAGTCCCTGGTCGCCTTCATTGGCGAGCCATTTGATTACATCATTACCGTCTGCGACCGCGTGCGCGAAACGTGCCCCGCCTTCGTCGGGGACCCCTCTCAGATCCATTGGAGCATCCCGGACCCCACGCTCATCGAGGACCCAGACCAGCGGCGCGCCGCGTTGCGCAACGTGGCGCGTGAACTCCAGACCCGCATTCGCTATTTGCTGCTCCTGCCGCATCCGGCGACCGGCGAGCGATTCCGGCTGCCAAATCTCTAGAGACGGAGCCTTTGATGCCCATTCAGACACGCCCCAGTGCCGCTCGCCCAACGCTAGGGGCGGAGTCGATAGCCCTCCCTGTACTCCCACTCCTGCCCGCCTGCGTCGCCGAAGCCGTGGGCACGTTCGCCCTCGTCTTTGCGGGGTGTGGGGCCATCATGATTGACCGGCTCTCCGGCGGCCAGGTCACCCATGTGGGTGTCGGGCTGACGTTCGGGCTGGTCATCGCGGCCATGGTGTACGCGACCGGCCATCTGAGCGGGGCGCATCTGAACCCAGCGGTCACACTCGGCTTCGTCCTCGCGCGGCACTTTCCGCCCCGACGTCTGGTGGCGTATGCGGCGGCCCAGCTCGCTGGTGCGCTGGCGGCGGCGGGCTTCCTGCGGCTGGTGCTGGGCAACGTGGCGCACCTGGGAGCCACCACACCGGCTGGCCAGGGGGGCGCGTGGCAGGCGTTCTGGCTCGAGGTGGTCCTTACCTTCTTCCTCATGTTCGTCATCATGGCCGTGGCCACCGACGCGCGTGCCGTAGGGCAGGCGGCGGCTCTGGCCATCGGTGCGACGGTCGGGCTCGAAGCTCTGTTCGCCGGGCCTATCAGCGGGGCATCCATGAATCCCACTCGTTCGCTCGGTCCGGCCCTGGTCGCAGGCGTCTGGACGGCGCAGTGGATCTATCTCACCGCGCCTTTCCTGGGAGCCGCCGCCGCCCTTCTGTACCGCTGGCTGCGGCTGGCGAGTAGCGGTCCAACATCGCAGCCGCGTGCGCCCCATGCCGCCTCCCACGGCGACGCCAGGTAGCGCCGTGGCAGGGGATTGGTGATGTCGTCTACGGAGGGAGCGCCCCGCGCTTTCGCCCACGACTGGAAGGCGCTGAGCATTCGGCGGTAGAATCTGCTGGAATCTGGCGTACATGCCTTCGAGTAGCAGAACCTGGTGATGGCGGCGGAGTGGCACGCCACACTTCCCTCCTACGCTCCCTCCCGCGCGCCGTCGTCCCCCTCCAGTGCAGGAGTTGTTTCAGTGAAGATTCATGAGTACCAGGCCAAGGAAATCCTGGGCCGGTACGGTATCCCCGTGCAGCCTGGCAAGGTGGCTACCACCCCCGAGCAGGCCGAGCAGATCGCCCGCGAGTTCGGTGTCCCCGTCGTCATCAAGGCGCAGGTCTACGTCGGCGGCCGTGGCAAAGCCGGCGGCATCCAGTTCGGCGACACGCCTGAGCAGGCACGCGAGTCCGCGCGCAAAGTCCTCGGCATGAACATCAAGGGCCTGACCGTCGAGAAAGTGCTCGTCACGCCCAAGATCGCTATCGAGGAAGAGTACTATGTCGGCGTCATCATGGACCGCGCCTCGCAGGCCCCCGTCGTCATGGTCAGCGCGGCCGGCGGCGTGGACATCGAAGAGATCGCGGCCACCACGCCTGAGAAGATCATCAAGCAGCCCATCGACGTCCGCTGGGGACTGCTGCCCTTCCAGGCGCGCGAGATGCTCGCCCAGGCCGGCGTGCCCCACAACGTCGTGTCGCGCGGCGGCGCCATTCTCGCGAAGCTCGCCGAAGCCTTCGTCGGCGTGGACGCATCCCTCGCCGAAATCAATCCCCTCGCGCTGACCGCCGACGGCCAGGTGCTCGCCGCCGACGCCAAGATCCTCATCGACGACAACGCCCTCGCGCGCCAGAAAGAATACGCCAGCTGGGCCGAGCCGGAAGAGGCCAATCCGCTCGAATACCGGGCCAAGCAGGAGGGCCTCACCTACGTCAAGCTCGACGGCGACGTCGGCATCATCGGCAACGGCGCGGGCCTCGTCATGACGACCCTCGACATGGTTGCCCGCGCTGGCGGCAAGCCCGCCAACTTCCTCGACATCGGCGGCGGCGCCCGCGCCGAGGTCATGAAGAAGGCCCTCCTCTTCGTCGCCAGCGACCCCGACGTGAAGGGTATCCTCGTCAACATCTTCGGCGGCATCACCCGCGGCGAAGAAGTGGCCAGGGGCATCATCATGGCCCAGCACGAGCTGCCCACGGGCATGCCCATTGTCGCCCGCCTCTCGGGCACCGGCGCCGAAGAGGGCCGTGCCCTGCTCGCCAACGCCGGCCTCACCTGGGGCGCGGACATGCGCGACGCCGCACAGAAGATCGTTGTCGAGATCAAGGCCAGGGGTTGAACAGCATGAGCATCTTCTTCGATCGCAGCTCGCGCGTCATCGTGCAGGGCATCACCGGCAGCGAGGGCAGCTACCACACGCCCCGCATGATCGAATCGGGCGCCCAGATCGTCGGCGGCGTCACCCCCGGCAAAGGCGGCCAGAGCTTCAATGGCCTGCCCGTCTTCGATACCGTGGCCGAGGCGCGCCAGGCCACCGGCGCCAACGTCTCGTGCATCTTCGTCCCGCCCGCTGGCGCCGCCGATGCCATCATGGAGGCCGCGGCTGCCGGCATGGAGCTGGTGGTCTGCATCACCGAGAATATCCCCGTGATGGATATGGCGCGCGTGGCAGCCTTCCTCAAGGAGCACCCCACGCGCCTCATCGGCCCCAACTGCCCCGGCCTCGCCAC
>CAYQFU010000183.1:8991-11298 GCA_964416775.1 uncultured Ktedonobacterales bacterium | reverse complement strand
TGGACGGCTGGTCGAGACCCACACCAACGCGAATCCCTGGATGATCTTCCAGCAAATCGGCGCTCTCCCTCCACGCGAGTCCGTCCTACAGTGAGGGCGTTTCGTAACCTCAGGCGAGCAGTCCCTACCGGGTGTGAGCGGCGAGCCTCGTCGGGAGGTCAGCCGACCACTTCGTCCGCGTTACGAAACGCCCTCGAACCTGCTTATATCGTCGCCGCGTTCACATCCCGCGCGTCGACGCTCACGGCCCCATCCACCGGGACGGCCTCGGCCAACACTGCGGCCGCGTCTCGCGCGTGCGCCGCGCGCTCTCGCTCGCCAGCGCTCTGCGCCGTCGCCGTCTCGCGCAACACGATCCATCCGTAGACTGTCATTGCCAGGCACGGCAGCGCCCCGACCACGAGCGCTGCCGGCGCTCCGAATGCGCTTGCCACCCAGCCCGTCTCCAGCGCCCCGATCGGCGTGCTGCCCGCGAACACCATCGCGTACAGGCTCATCACTCGCCCGCGCAGGTGATCGGGCGAGTTGGCCTGGAGCAGTGTGTTCGCCGTCGCCGTGAACGCGATCGTCGACAGGCCGATCAGCAGCAGTGCCACGTACGCCAGCGCCTGGGCATGGATCAGCGCCAGCCCGATCTCCAGCACGCTGAACACCGTCGCACTGCCCACGAGCAACCCAACTCGCGGCCGCTTTACCGTCCCCGCCAGCACCAGCGCTGAAATCAGCGAGCCGGCCCCCAGCATCGAGGAGAGCGTGCCGAAACCCGTCGCCCCCGAGTGGTACACGGAGTCGGCCAGCAGTGGCAGGATGATGTTGAAGTTCATGCCAAACGTGCTGATCATAAATACCATCAGCAACGCCAGCCTGATAGGCGGCGATTTCAGCGAAAACGCCACCCCATCGCGTATCTGGCGCAGTGGCGGCTCGCGCCGCGATCGTCTGCCCACGGGCAGGTGTAGCTGCGCCGGATCCATCAGCCACAACCCGATCAGCACGGCGATGTAACTGACCGCGTTCAGCAGGAACAGAGGAGGAATGCCCATCAGGGCGATCAGCGCCGCCGCCACGCCCGGGCCCACCACCCGCGAAGCATTGAATTGCGCCGAGTTCAGCGAGATCGCGTTCATCAGGTCCTCGCGACTGACCATCTCGGAGATGAACGCCTGCCTGGTAGGCATGTCCAGCGCGTTGACCAGGCCCAGGACGCACGCCAGCACCATGATGTGCCAGACCCGCACCACACC
This sequence comes from uncultured Ktedonobacterales bacterium, assembly GCA_964416775.1. Lineage (GTDB taxonomy): Bacteria > Chloroflexota > Ktedonobacteria > Ktedonobacterales > JADMIN01 > CAYQFU01. The sequence goes on along the minus strand of CAYQFU010000183.1, from coordinate 10,054 downwards.
CGTTCCCGCCAGCACAAACAGAATGAATGCCTGCACCATTGCCGCCGACTGGGTGAACAGCAGCAAGTTACGCTTGGGCCATCGGTCCGCGATAAAGCCGCCAAACAACGAGAGCGCGAGCATCGGCAGAAACTGCAGCGCGCTCACCGCCCCCAACAAGAAGGCATTGTGCGTCAGTTGCAGCACAAGCCACGCCTGCCCGATGGACTGCATCCATGTCCCCGACACCGAAATGATCTGCCCAAACCAGAACAGGCGGAAGTTCCGGTGCTTCAGCGCCGAAAACACGTTCGCGCCGATCCGCATCCTACGTCGCTGTCCATCCATCGCGCCCTCATCCGAGCGCGGCTGGCCTGGCCTCGCCAGCAATCTGCCTGCACTAACCAATCGCTCTATCCTTCCCGATAATGCCCCATACTATTACCGTAACACACTTTAACGTGCACGTCAATGTTATATGACCATCAAACGATATGATCGCCGCCATCATGTTTGTCGCGCGACACATCCCCCCCAGGACGCGAAAAACCCTCCGGCCCCAGGTCCGCACCAAAAGGTGTGGCGGAACACTGGAGCCGGAGGGTCACGCTCGCCCGTCGGCCGACGGGCTATCGCCTCATATCCGAACCGACTATCCGATCCGAGCCATCGAGCCCGCATGGCCAGCGGGCACATCGCGATGCACCCACCCAGCGCACACGCGCCGGATCACCCGGATTCGGGATCACGTACGGAAGCTTAGCCCATCGTATAGTGCGTCTTGTGGTAATACACCATGCCCTGGCCTGCCACCTTGACCGGCAGCAGTTCCTTCAGCATGATCAGCTCGCCGCACTGGGAGCACGTGCGACTCGTCAGAAAGTTCGTGTCATCGCGCTGCGCCAGCGAGGCGCGCGCCGTCTTAGAAAGCTCGCCCTTCTTTGCCATGTCTCAATCCTCCGCGTTGCTTCCGGCCGCGCCCGACTCGCCAGACCTGGAGCCCATGCGCACGCGTGCCGGCAATTGATACCAGCCCATTATACCACAGCCGGCACCGCACCGGCACACACATGAGCGCCGGCCA
>CAYQFU010000183.1:0-8891 GCA_964416775.1 uncultured Ktedonobacterales bacterium | reverse complement strand
CCCGCCGCAGTGGAGAAAAGGCTGCGGCGGGGAATCTGCTTCCCCTCTCCCGCCGCTGCGGGGGAGGGGTTAGGGGTGGGGGCCTACCGCGCTCCCGCCCGTACCAGCCCGCGCCGGTACGCCGTCGTCTCCTCGACCGGCCGCACATAGTTGCGGATGATTGGCCAGTTCCGCCACTCGCCGTTCTCCCACAGCACCAGCAGCATACTGGCGTTGAAGATGGACGAATACGTCCCCGACGCGATACCGATCAGCAGCGCCAGCGTGAATGTGCGGATGCTCGCTCCACCGAACAGCGTCAGCGCGCTCAATGTGAACAGCACCGTCAGCGACGTATTCAGCGACCGCGACATCGTCTGCACCAGGCTCGCGTTCACCACCTGCTCGAACGTCTCCGTGGTGCGCCGGCCCATGTTCTCGCGAATGCGGTCGAACACCACAATGGTGTCGTGCACCGAGAAGCCGATCACCGTCAGTACGGCCGTCACGAACAGCGTGTCGACCTGGAAGTTGAAGAGCCTACCGAAGATGGCCCACAGCCCGAGCACCACCAGCGCGTCGTGCAACAGGGCGATGATCGCGCACGCTCCGTAGCGGGCGGACTGCTTCCAGCTGCCCACCTTGTGGAAGGCGATCGCGATGTACACCAGAATGAACGCCGCGGCCAGGATCACCGCCAGCACGGCGCGGCTCGTCGTTTCCGACGCGATGGCCGGCCCCACCTCGTTCGCCCCCTGCACGTAGGCGTACCCATACTTGCTCTGCAGCTGCGCCACGAGGTCGTCGAGCGTTGCCCCGCCGTGCGTCCCGCCGCGCTGCGTGAAGTCTGTCTGTGTCTGCACCGTGTAGGTCAACGAGTTGGCCCCAAGCTGCACGTCGCTGACGCTCACCGGGAATGTCGCCGGTGTCGGCGTCGTGGCGGGTGTCGCCGTCGCGGCGGGCGTCGTGGTCGGCGTTGCCCCCGCCTTTGCTGTCGGGCTTGCCGCCGCTGTCGCGGCCGGGGTCGCGCCGCTCGTCGCGCTGGCGGACGGCGTGGCCGCGTTACCCGAGCTGGTCACCGGCGCCGCGCTCGTCGGCGGCAGCGTGGCCAGCGCCGTTTGCACAGCCTTGGCCGACACCGGTGCCTTGAACGGCACTACCATCAGCCCGTACGTAGTTTTGGCCGCATTGGGCAGCGTCACCGTGTAGAGCGTGTGGACGTCTTGCGTGTCCACTGCCGGCAGCTTCGCCTTCGGATCCTCCAGCAGCTTCAAGACCGAGCTGGATTCGTCCGTGCCAATCGGTCGGCTGAACTTGATGAACGCGTACTGCGAAGATGGCGTCCCGCCGCTCGTATCCGTCGAGGAGATGACCTGCACGTCCTTGGCGCCGGCCGCCTTGAACACGTTTGCGATGGCCTGTGTCGTGACGACCTGCGGCGACGCCTGGAAACGCAGATCCACACTCGCGCCGTTGGTGAAATCGATGCCCGGATTCAGCCCCCAGAAGATGAGCGCCAGCAACCCAGGGAGAATGACGATGCCCGAAATCGCGAAGAACACGTACTTGTATCGAGTGAGATGGAACACCGTCTACTCCTCCCCCCCGCGCGCGGCGCTTCCTGAGCCCGTCTGGGTGAGGACTGGCCGGCTGCCATTGGCGGGCGCGCTGCCCGCCAACACTGGCGAGGTCGCGCCCAATCGCGATCGTGGGTTATAGCGCGCGATTTGCAGCGCCTCCCGCGGCAATCCATACAGCGCCGGGTGGGTCGCAATGCCCGTCGGCACCAGCACGTTGAGGAAGTTGCGCGTCACCACCACTGCCGTAAAGAGACTGATTGCCACGCCGATGAACAGGTTCGTGGCGAAGCCGACGATGATCGTCGCGCCGAAGTTGCTGCCGAACCAGTACAGGATGACACACGTGATCATCGTCGACGCATTCGAGTCGCGGATCGAGGGCCATGCGCGCTTGAACCCGATGTCGATGGCAGCCGCCATCGTGCGCCCGCCTCGTAACTCTTCTTTGATGCGCTCGAAGATGAGCACGTTGGCATCTACCGCCATGCCCACCGACAGGATCAGGCCCGCGATGCCCGCCAGCGAGAGATTCACATTCAGCAGCTTGATCACCGCGAAGAGCAGCGCCGCGTAGAGCAGCAGCGCCACATCGGCCAGCAGACCCGGCAGGCGATAGTAGATCAGCATGAACAGGACGACCAGCCCCAGGCCAATCAACGCCGCGCGCAGGCTAAACTGGATCGCCTGCTGACCCAGCGTCGCCGCCAGTTGCCGCTCGCTGATGACCTGCAGCGGCAGCGGCAGTGAGCCGTACTTGAGCAGCGACGCCAGGTTCTGCGCCGCGGCCACCGAGCCCAGGCCGGTGATCTGCCCGTTGCCGTCGATCTCGCTCTGAATGCTTGCCGAGTTGATGACCTTGTTGTCCAGCGTCGTCGTGAGGTACTGCCCGATGTGTGTCCGCGTGTACGTCGCGAAATTACCGCGTGCCGCGCCCTGGAACGTGAACGTCACGATCGGCGCATTCGTCTGCGGATCCAACGTGGCGCTGATCGAGGTCGGGCTCATATCGTTGCCGGTGAAGAGCACCGGGAACGTGCCCGACTGGCCGGGGATGGTGAACTGACCATTCCCCGCCGGCGTCACCGCGGTGGCCGACCCATCCGCCTGGGTCTCCGAGACGGGGCTGGGTGTGCCGAAGATATTCAGCTGGCCCGTTTGACCGAGCAGCGCCCGCGCTTGCGCGGGGTCTTGTATGCCTGGCAGCTCAATCGAGATACGGTTGCCACCCTCCGTGCGCACGACCGGGTCCGTCACACCCAGGCCACCGTTGATGCGCCGGTTGAGGTTGTCTACGACCGAGGCCAGGTTGTCTTTGATGTACTGGTCATTACACGTCGGCTTGTTGGATGGGCATGACGCCTGCATGACGAACTGAATGCCGCCGCGCAGATCCAGTCCTTCTTGTACCTGCAGGCCATTTTTGTAGCCCAGGAAGTTGATCCCCTTGTTGCTCGGCCACAAGGGCGTGTTGGCCAGGTCCACGTAGACTGAGCCGAACCCGAGCAACAGGATGATCACCAGGAAGACCCAAGGAGATAAAGTGCCTCGCCGCATGTAGAGAGTTCCCCCTCACGTGTTCTCCCAGGCCTCGGCAGTGCCCAGCCACGCCTGCTCGCGCCGACCCCTGGTAGCTCTTCTCCATCCCGGCCCTTTACCGCGTAAGCGAGGCGGGAATCTGCGCGCCTTGCACGGTGCGCCATCAGGTCCAGTATAGTGCAGGTGACCTGGAGTGTCAAACGCCATCGCCCGTTCCGGAGCCTCTCCATCCCTGGGCTGGCGGCCTCTGAACGCGCCCCATGCGCCGTCCGATTGTCACGTCCCCGCGCGTGCCGGCCCCCATCGTCCTATGTCTGCACCCTCGGCGGACATCGCCCGCAGACACCGGCGTGCGCGCGTCACTGATTGGCGCTTGCCTCCGCGCCCTCGTCATCCCCTGGTGCCGCCGCGGCGCTCAGGTGCAGCGCCTCGCGCGCGATCAGTCCGTTGGGCATCTGCCTCAAGCGATAGGCCGTCGCGTACTTCACGCCCTCCGCGAAGAGGTCCAGATTCGGGCTGGCGATCACCAGCCCCACCCCCAGCTGCTGCGCGAAGCGCACCACCAGGTCCGCGTTGCGCTGGTCCATGCGCGCGAACGCCTCGTCGTGCATCAAGAGCCGCAGCGGCGCGTTCGACACCGCGAACTGCATCGCCGCCGCCGTCAGCAGCAGCACATATACCGGCACGCGCTGCTCGCCGCCGCTGCCAAAGCCCGACACCGCGCTGTCCCACGGCCGCACTCGCGGGTCCAGATCGTCGCTATGCAGCAGCGAGATCTCCACCCACCGGCGATAGTCCAGCTGCTCCACCAACGCCTCCACCGACGGCTGCGCCTGTCCCTTCATCTGCTCGTCCAGCCACGTCGAGAAGATCAGCGTCAGCTGCGCCTGCACGCTCGCCGGCATCGCCCGCCCATGCTCCAGCAGCGCCGTCGCCACCGCCACGTGGTCGAACGGAATGTCCGGGTGGCGCGTCAGCCGCACGGCCAGCTTCAGCGAGAAGCGCGTATTGCGCGCGAAGAAGCGCGCCGTCGCCAGCCGCTCGTTCAGCCCCACGATGATCTCATGCGCGCGTACCAGCTGGTCCACCAGATGGCTCACCACCTCGCCCAGGATGATATCGCGCACCACCCGCGTCACGCGCTGCGAGAGAGTCTGCTGCAGCTGTTCGATGCTCGCGTCCAGGAAGCTGAGCAGCAAGCGGATGTCGCTCGTGCCTTCCAGGCGTGGCGCCACGTCCAGCAGCCACCCCTGCGGCGCCAGCGCCAGCTCGTGCTTGGCCGGCGCACGCAGCCCAAAGCGATCGTCGCTGCCCACCATCGTCTGATACTCGCCCACAGCGGCGACAAAGCTCTCCTGCTCCCGTTCGGCCGCGCTGAACGCCCGTGGCAGGTCGTCGTCCAGCCGCGACCGGCTGTTGCGGTCCCTGGTAATCTGCCTGGCGTATCGCGCTGGGTCTTCCAGCTGGCTCTCCGGCAGATCCAGGCTGTCGGCCACCGCCCGCAGCAGCGCCGCGAATGCCGCGTTGCGCTCGTCCAGCAGCCGCGTCGCCGTCTCGGTGGTACTCGCTTGCGCGTCACGACTCTGCCGGGCCGCGTCCAGCTGGTGCAGCGCGATGCCCTTTGCCACGCCCAGTTGCCGCGCGCGCTCCTCCGTCTCTTTGAGCCGCCGCTGCAGCTGCGTGATGCGCGCCTCCACGTTCTCCAGCCCGGCCGCGCGCAGCGCCTGGCGCGCCTGATCCAGCAGACGCTGCGCCTCGTCCACCGACTCGTCCGCCTGGCGCATGTGCGCCCGCGCCATGCCGTGGACCTCGGACTCCGCCCCGCGCGACTCCTCAGCCGTGCGCAGGTGCGTCTGCATCTGCGAGAGCCGGCCCCGTGCCTCGCCCGCTCGCGCCGCCGCGTCGGCCACCGCCTGCCCCAGCGCCATCCGCGCCACGGGCAGGCGCGCCGGATCGCTCAGCGCCGTGTACGCCGCCACGCGCTCGGCCCAGTGCGCTCGCTCCCCTTCCTCCAGCTCCGCTGCCGCTTCGGCCGCCCGCGTCGCCTCGCGCAGCGCGACACCCGCCTTCTCCTCGCTCAGCTTCAACGCCCGCATCTCGCTGCGCCGCTGCTCCAGTTCGTCCAGCATGTGCAGCAGATCGCCCAGCGAGCGGGCACGCTGTTCCGCGTCGTGCATCGCGTCACGCGCGGTCGAAGCCGACTCCCGCGCCATGTTGACGTCCACCATGAGCTGCGCGCGCTGGCGCTCCAGCGCCTCACGCCGCGCCGCGGCCGCCGCCTGGCGCCGCGCCAGCCCGATTAGCGCCTCCGCGCGCGCCACCGGCCGCACGCGCCCCGTCACCAGCCCCAGCCGGTAGCGCCCGTCCGCGCACAAGTAGTCGCCGCTGCGCTGCGGCTCTTGCGCCAGCGCGCACTCGCCGAACGTCGCGTCCAGATAGCGCCGCACCAAGGGCGACGCCGTCACCAGCCCCGCCGCTACGGTGTTGCGGCCCGCCCGCCCATTCCCCGCGTTCGGCACGATCGCGTGCCAGTCCACCGCGCTGCCCAGCGCCGCCCGCGCCTGCTCCACGGGCATCGTCAGCGCCAGCAGCGTCAGCGCGTCGTGATGCGCCAGCAGCGCCTCGATGGCATCGGCCCACGGCCCGGCCTCGCGGGCGAAGTCCAGCGTCTGATAGACCGGCGCCGCCTCGCTATCCACCCGGCTGAGGATGTGCAGGGCACGCTCGCGCTCTTTCGAGAGTGGGGCGGGCGGAGCGCTCTGCGGCTGCCCCAGCTCCGTCTCGATCTCCGCCAGCTGCGCCTCCAGCGTATCGAGCTGCACGGTCAGCCGCGCCGCCACGGCGCTCTGCTCCCGCACCTCCGCGTGCGCCAGCTCCAGTTGCCGTTGGCTCGACTCCACCAGCGACGGCAGCACCATCGTGCTCGGCTCCGCCGTCGGCGTGGAGCCTGCCGCCTCCGGCCAGCGCTTCACCATCCCGTCCCAGCGCGCCCACAGCGCCTGCCGTGCCGCCTGCATCGACTGCATCAGCGCCTCATGCTGCGAGCGCGCGTCGCGTTCCGTCAGTCGCGCCGCCGCCGACGCCTGCGCCCGCTCGTCCAGCCGCGCCACTTGCGCCGCCAGCCCCGCCAGCTCCGTGTCCACCGCCACCCAGGCCGCGTGCAGGGCGTCCGCCGCGTCCTGGTCACCCACCGCTCCCGCCAGCCGCTCCCAGGCCGACCGCACCGATTCAGGCAGGGTCCCCAGCGCGCTCTCCGCGCGCGCGCGCAGCTCCGCGAGTCGCGCCGCCGTCCCCTCCTCCTCGCGCTCGATGGACTGTCGCGCCGCCGCCACCGACTCTTCCGACCGCTGCAGCCGCTCCTCCGCCTGCCGCAGCTCGCGCGCCGCCCGATCCTGCTCGCGCTGCGCATTGCCCAGGCTCTCGTTGGCGCGCGCCACCGCCTGCACCGTATCGCCCTGGTGCAGCTCCTGCAGCGCCTGCAGCTCTCGCCGGGCCGTCATCTCCTCCGCGTAGGCCGTCTCTTCATCGGCCTCGGCCTGCCGCAACACCGATTCCGCTTCCAGTTGCGTCTGCTCCGCCGCCGCGAGCGCCTGCTTCGCCTCGTCGGCCGCCCATGACGTGCGCAGCCACGTCAGCGCCGCATGGTGCAGCACCGCATCGTGATAGCGCCGCCGCGCGTCCACCACCCCCGCCAGCGTCGCCCGCAGCTTGCCATACTCGTCGATGTCCCGGTGGATGCGTTGGATGCCCTCCAGCCCCTCCACCAGTCGCTCCAGGTGCGGTCGGTCCACCACGGGCAGGAATTGCCGCACCACGCCGCTGGGGTCCGCCACCAGCGCGTCGTCCACCTTCAGGCCCAACATGCGGTGCAGCACGTCATAGAGCGCGTCGTAGCGCCGCTGCCAGTCAGCCCCCTCGATGTTCAGCAGCCGCCGCGCCACCAGCCGGTTGTAGTCCTCCGCCTGCGTGGCGTTGAACACGAACCCGCCCGCGTTGATCATCGCGCCGTTCCGGTCACGAAACTCCGGCATCTGCAGCGGCACCTGCCCCTGCGGCGTCACATCCAGGAACACCACCTGCTCCAGTGTCCCCGGCAGCGCGTAGTACCACGGGTGCGCCGCGTGGGGTGTCGCCGCCGCGGCCGCGCCGTACACCCAGCGGCCCTCGCCCTCGTGCTCGATCTCCGCCGCGCAGTATCCGACCGTGCGCTGGCGCCGCCAGCCGCGATCCGGGCGCTCCACCCCGTGCGGATCGAAGAACAGGATGGTGTTGCTCAGCGTCCGCCGGCTCGTGCGCCCGCCCTCGCGCGCCGCGGCGTTGAATTGCTTGTTCGGCGCCGGGAAGAGCGCCCAGTCAATCGCGTCCAGGATGAGCGACTTGCCCGAGCCGTTCTCCCCGATGATCGCCAGCATATCGCCGGCAACGTCGAGCACCGCGTTCTCATGCCCATGCCAGTTGATCAGCCGAATCCGTCGAATCTGTGCCCGCCCCGGTGCGCGGCTGTGTCCGTTGCCGCCAAAGGCGCCGCGAGGCCCCGTGGTCGGTGCGCGCATCGTCATCGCTCACCCTCCTCGTCCGGCCTCAGCTCGTCGTACTGCACCAGTCCCGCCGGCGGCAGAAAGCGATCGACCAGGTCCGTGAATTCGTAGATGCCGCTGTAGTCCCGCTCGTCCAGCTTGAAGTGCTCGTCCGGTCGCTGCCGCTCGTCGGCGCCAATGCGCCGCAGCAGCTTATAGCGCTCGAACGCCGCAAACGCCTGGTAGAACGCCCGCTGATTCGCCCGCACCCGCTGGGCCGCGCTGTTGCTTCCCCGAGCCGCCGCGCCGCCCTTGCGGCCGCCGCTGCTGCTCGTCACCATCGTGCTCGCGGCCGGACCGCTCGCGGTCTTTGCGCGCTTGCGTCCCCCGCGCGCGCCTGACCCGCCCGCTGCGCCGATTGCCAGCAGCTCCTCTTCGTCGTCCGCGTCCTCTTCCCCGCGGGTGGCCAGTGCCTCGTTGATCGCCGCCTCGTCGAAGCTCAGCCACGGTGACTGCCGTTGTCCCTCCTCGGCCACGTAACGGAACAGCTCCGCGAAGCGGAACGTGCTCGCGCTCTCGCCCGCCTCTAGCAGCCGCACGCTCCGGTACGCCCGAATCAGGCACGCATATGCCGTCTGCTTGCGTGCCGTCAGCTCGAACACGTCTGCCAGCACCATCTCGCGTTGCCGCGGCGGCGCCGGCCAATACGCCCGCGCCCAGCGTCCCAACCGCAGCTCCAGCCGCCCGCCCAGCTCATCCTCGAAGAAGCGCTGCTCCACGCCAAAGTGCTTGGTCAGCCATGCGAATTCGTCGGGGGCGTCCTCCTGCATCACGCACGCCTGCTCGATCAGCATGCGCCGCACGCGACGCGCCAGCTCCTGGTCTCGCTGTCCTGAATACGTCGGCATGCCTTCCCCCTCCGCCAGTGTCCCGATTCCATTCGCCACAACTCACCTCGGCGCGCCTCGGCCGCGCCGCCAGCGATCACGGCTCTCCCGTCACCCGCCGCCCCAGCACCCCCGGCAAGCGCCACAGCCGCCGTGCCGCTGGCGGCGCGGGACGCTCCGCCGGCGCCGGCGCCCCGTGTGGCTCCTGCTGCACCAGCAGCGGCCGCGCCGGCCGCAACGGCGCCGGCTCGTCCAGCGGGTGCGTTGGCCGGCTGACCCCCACCTCCTGCAACGGCCGTGTTGGGTGCGGCACCCCCGACTCGTCCAGCGGGTGCGTCGGTCGCGCCACCACCACTGCCGGCATCGCCTCGTCCCGCGCGGCCACCGCGACC
>CAYQFU010000182.1:8082-11349 GCA_964416775.1 uncultured Ktedonobacterales bacterium | reverse complement strand
TATTCGCCCAGACTCGTGGCGGCCGGTGCCTTTGCATGAGGCCGATCAAGCGGTGGGGCGAGGCTGCTTGCCCTCGCGCGCTTCGTCCGCGGCGCGTTCGGTTTCATCGAGCGTCGGACGTAGCGCCGGCAGCTCGCCATGCCGCAGAAGCCACGTCCGGACGGCGCCGGCGCTGTCCGCGCGCAGGAGTGCGACGGTGGGAGCGACGCGCCGTTCCACCCAGCCCACCGCTTGCGCATCCGCGACCATCCGGTCCAGCACCCGCGGGTCTCGCACTTGCAGCACGGCGATGTCGCGACGGACGCGCAGGCGTTCGGCCTGGCGATCCCAATCGGCCAAGGTCACGCGGACGTTCTGAGGTAGCGGAGTGCCCACAAGGCGCTCAAGCTGCGTGATGATGGCACCGGATTGCCATCCCGCGCGGCGCGCCCTGGCACAGGCTTCCCGCGTCAGGATGTACGCGGCGGCGCTGCCAGCGCCGCGCAGGTCGGCGCAGGAATCGAGTGTTAGCAGCGTGGGCGCGGCAAGCGGAGGCAGCGCGACTATCTCGAAATTGGGTTGCGCGATGATGCGCCCGCTTGCCTCGCACAGGGCCGGCAGCGGCGCATCGGGGTCGAGTGAGTGAACGGCGGCGACGGCGCCCGTTACACGAGCAGTGCGGTTCATCGCGCCCCCCGGCTCGGGCGCGATGGGCGCGAGCAACCCGAGCCAGGTGAGCGGCCCGAGCAACGCCGCCGCACACACAGCGTCGTCGCCAGGCGTCGCGTTGCGAGGGGCAAGCAGGTTTGTAGCCGCGACGGGGGTGGATCGACTGAGGGCGGGGTAGGTAGATTGCGGGCTTGGCAGCGCTAGCAGGTTGCCTGGAGAGGCGTCCAGTAGTGTCTGTAGCGCTCGGCGCCGGGCAAGCGCGATGCGGGGGGGAGCGGGAACGCGCACGCCAGGCAAGTCTTGCCGCTCATCCGGGCGATCCACCCACCAGGCGCCGGCCAGCCAAAGGCGCGCGCAGAGACGCACGCGGGCCGCGAGCGGAAGGGAGACGTAGCGCTGCATGGTGGCCTGCGGGGCAGCCACGAGGCGCTGCTCGGAGTCCTGCTCCAACAGGCTGAGACGCTCCAGCAGTCGACGGAGAAAGAAACGACGCATGTCGCTCAGCTCGCCTGCCCGCTCGCGCTCCCCAGACGCGTCAGCGGGCTGGTCCAGGCGCTCGCGCACAGCACGCAGCGCTGAGCGCGTGAGATAGCCGCGGCGGCCGACGGCGATGCCTCCCGCGGTTTGGACGGCGCGCCAGTAGCGATAGAGATCGCACTGGAACGCCGTTGCTTCCAGTGTGTCGCTCATCGTAGCGGGCGCTTCAGAGGTCATATCCACGTCCATCGGTGCATGCCGGCGCCACTCAGGAGCGCTGCCGGCGGCTAAGTGACGAAGCCACGCCGTGCCAGCGCACGCTCGAGCTCTGGAGCGTCTTCCACCGGCACCAGCGCCACCTCGGGCGCCACGAGACGGCAGCGCCGCGCCAGCTCGGGTGCTGTGGCCAGCGCCTCGGCGAGGGTGGCCTCGTCTCGGGCCTCGACGACGACCGGGCCGTGCGTGATGCGGGTCTGACCATAGCGGCCGCGCCAGGTTGCAAGGACGGGCGCCAGGGCGCCCGTGCTGTGAGTGCCGTCGCGCTGGTCGCACGCCCGCAGCTGGTCGAGCAGCGTCTCAGGGTCGCGATCCGCGTCGAAGCTGGCGCAGGCAAGGTCAGTTGAGAGACGCACAGTGAGGCGGCCTCCGCTGACGCCCGCCACATGCGCCCACGCTGCCAGTGCGTCCAGCAGACCGCCGCCCGCGGCAAGCGGCTGGACGGCGACCGCGCCATCGCCAGCGGGGAGCACCGCCGGTCCCCAGGCGCTCACGAGCGACCGCGAGAGGTCCGGCGGAGTGTCGGACGCGCCCAGCAGATAAGCGCCGAGCGGCGTGACGCGCAATGCACGGCGGCCCTCGAGATCGGTCGCCAGGTCAACGACACCCCACCAGTGAAGCGGCCCGGAGAGTAGTGCCCAGCAATAGCGCGCGTCGCCACGGAGCCATTCATCTCGCAGGTCCGGCCGGAGCGGCTGCCTGGTGCGCGCGTCTTCGAGCCACCAGGCGGGTGTGTCGAACGCACGCTGGCGCCGACGCAGGAACAGCGGATCGAGTCGCCACACCAGATTGATCATCTCCTCAAGGGGAAGCCAGTCGCCTGCTGGCGCGCGCGCCAGCAACTGGATCAGGAAATGCCTGGCGGCGGTGTTCTCGTCGGCAAGCGCGCCGGGCTGGAAGCTCAGCTGCGAGGGATTGCAGCGCACCAGGACACCATACCGATCTTGACCGAGCTCGCTCAGCTCGTCGTACGACGGGGTATCGAGCCAGGCGCGGAAGCCTGCTCGCAGCGCGACCGGCCACTCTTCCCTGGGAATGCGGTCGAGCGCGAAGAGGGCGGTGCCTGCGCCGTCCCGTTCGAGGAGGGTGCGGAGTACCTTCCGCGCGAGCCGCGCCATGCCGGCGGGCACCTGTGCCATGCGCGCCCACGCGGCGACCGTCGCGCGTGGCGGGGCGTCCAGCTCTGGAGGCAGCTCACTCGCCGAGGATGCGCTCGGTCTCGCCGGTGCGCCACCGCTCGCCGCGCCTGCGGAGGCTGGGTGCATGGGGCCGGGCGAGTGGACGAGCAGGGCCAGTGTAGTGCAGAGCTGCTGCAGTGGGGCGCGCTGGATGGTTGGGCTTCGCTCGGGCGCGGTTGCATCGCCGCCGTGCATGGTCGTGGACGCGGACGCAGCGGTACTGTCCTGTTTGCCGATCGGGTCCGCGGTAAGAGCGAGGTCCATGGCGGCGAGAATCTCGGCGGGGATGCGCCAGCCGTCCGGCGGGCGGCGCGGCGTGTGTGTCACCAGTGATGCGTGATGCGCGCCGCCTGAGAGGGGGACGAGCAGGAAATGGCGTTCCAGGGTGCGGACCGCCGCATCGATCGCGGGTCGATCCAACCCGGAGCGCGAGGCGATACCGTGTAGCTCGGCGCGTGTGACGGAGCCGCCGAGCAAGGCGATATCGCATGCCAGGCGTGCACGTGTGATGTCCAGGCCGGCGAGCATGCGCGCCAGATGAGCGGCGCTGCTCACGGCATCACGCACACGCCGGGCGCGCGCCTCATGTGTGTCAAGTAGAGGGGCTTCTGGCCCGAGGACGCACCCCTCCACCATCGCCAGCTCGGCATCCGGCAATTCTGTGAGCAGCTGTGTGAGTGAAAGCGGC
>CAYQFU010000182.1:0-7982 GCA_964416775.1 uncultured Ktedonobacterales bacterium | reverse complement strand
GCGTCGCAAGCCGATTGGCCGCATCGGACGCGCGCGCAGGCGGCGCTGGAGCGCCGCTCGCCACCGGCGAGGTGAACTCGCTGGGATGGCGAATCCAGTAGGTCAAGAGCGCCGCCACATGGTCGCAGCCCAGGCGGCCCGCCGCGGAGCCGTCATGCGCGGCGGCGAGCTGAGCCTGGCCAATCGCGCAGGAACATCCCCACCGGATGGCGGTGGACTGGTCGGATGAGACTTCTAGCCAGGCAGCCGCGCAACCGCCTTCGGGAGCGTCCACGGTGCCGGTGAGCCGGAGGCCCTGGCGCTGGCAGGCCGTGACGAGATGAGCGCGCACGAGATCCAACGCATGCGCGGCCGCGGCCAGCCCGCAGACGCGCACGACGTCTGCCTCGCGCAGGCCGAGCAAAGCGGCAGCCGGTGTGTCGCTCATCCGCCGCTCCTTTCTCTTGCCGCACAGTATAATCGGGCGAGCGTCGGACGTGCAAACGGGCAGGCCGCGGCGGGGCGTGCGTGCGCCTTCGAAAGCGCCACGCCGGCATCCGGCGCGCGAAGGAGATTCGCCGCTAGTCAGTCTCGTCGAAGCGCAGGCCTTCGCAGAGCACGCCTCCATACGTATACGTCGCGCCATCATAGAGAATTCTGCGCGGATCCTCGACGCGCTCGGTCAACCAGGCGATGGTCTCGCGTTCGTGCTCGGCCAGCTCATCGTCCGTCATGCCGCCGGCCCGGGCGCGGCTGGCGCGCCGCTCGCGGGCGGCGACGACGCCAGGGGCCCGCGAGAAAAGGGCGGCCAGCGCCTGCCGATACTCGGTGATGCGCTCGGCGAGCGCGCGCTGCGGGTCGTCGCCCAGGTCGCAGCCGGCGGCGACAAAGAGACGCGGAAACGCGCGCACACGGACAAATCCGGCTGTGAGGAACAGAGAAGGGAGCCGCCGCCCAATCTCGTAATCGTGTCCATCGAGCTGGCGGGCACCGCGTACGAAACAATCCTGAAAGCGCAGCTCCAGCTCGCTCAGGCGTGGGCGGGCAGGGTCGTAGCTGTGCACGAACCCACCGTCCGGCTCCGCGGCGAGCACGCGGCCGCCGGAGCGCAGCACGCGATGCATCTCACGCACAGCGCGGCCCGGATCGGACAACAGCCAGAGGAGCGAATTACAGAACGCGACGTCGGCGCACGCATCAGGCAAGGGAAGGCTATACGCGTCACCCGTGTGAAACGCGATCAGGTCGCCCCACCCTTCGCGTGCCGCGTAGGATGCTGCCTGCTCCACCAGGGCCGGCTGGAGGTCGATGCCGATGGCACGACCTTCTCCCTGCAGTCGGCTGGCCATGAGGCGCGTATAGACGCCACTGCCACAACCAATATCCACGACGGTCATACCCGGGTGGATATCGAGATGGTGCATCAGATAGGGCAGGTACTCGGGATGCCGCGCGAACAGTTGGCGGCGCGCTTGCTCGAGATAGTGCGCGCCAAAGCGCGGCACGCGCATCTGTGCGACGGTCACGGCGCCGACCGCTTCTCCGTCCTCGGTAGCTGCCTCGTCACGCGGTGATGCGGAAGTCCCTCCGCTGGCTGCCGCGCCGCTCGCCGATGCTGGCGTCACATGCTCGGAGTCGCTCATCTCAGCCGCCTCCACGCGTCAGATTCGCCCAGGTGGGCCAGGCCATGGTACGGCTGAGGGAACGCTCTGTCAAGCGGGCCGCTGCCCGCACCGCCGGAACCGTTCGCCGCGCGACAACATGACGAGCCCTCCCGGAGAGGGAGGGCTGCTGTTTGTGCCGAACGGAGGGGTGGGCCTACTCTTCGTCTTCTTCGTCGCCCCAATCCTCGATCTCGTCGTCCTCGTCCAGATCATCCTCGATCTCGTCGTCCTCGTCCTCCCACTCATCCTCCTCGTCGTCGTCGTCCAACTCATCTTCGATGTCCTCGTCGGGACCATTTTGGGGACCCGCGACGGGCGTCAAGTCGGAGCGATGCGAAAAGAGAGAGGGGAACAGGGTTGTCGGCATGGTGAATCTGCCTCCTCGGTGGTGTGGATGCAAGCGCAGGGCAGTGAGCGGTGGTGCTATCGTGCCTGCTCGTCCTATTGTGCGAGACGCGCGGGCCAACGTCAAGGCGCCCCGTCTCCCCACCGCTCGCCATGGGGACCGTGTCCTGACACCGGCAGTCGCGGATCCAGCAAATCAGCCGTCGAGCACCCCGCGGCGGGCCCGGAGCACAGAGGCGGCGTTCGGCGTCTGGCAGCGAGGGCAGCGATCCTGGATGGGCAGCAGAGGCAGATCGCAGGCGTGGCACGGGCGGGCAATGCTGCTGCGACAGCTCTGGCAATGGACGACGTCTGGCGCGGTCAGTTGCCCACAAGTCTGGCAGAGGTGGAGCATCGCCGCGGCCGGCGGCGGAGTGCCGGCCTCCATGACGGGGGCGGGTGTTCCTGTGGTGCCTCCGCCCACGCGGGCGCGGCGGCGGCGAAACAAGTCGCCTTCGAGCGCACCGTCCTCGGCGGGCGCGACGAAGGCCCATGGGGTGGACGACTCAGAAGCGGGTGAACCGGTGACTCTGGGACGGCTGGTCCATGCGGACGCATGCGCTGACGGAAGCCACGCGGGTGGCGGCTCGTCGCCGGGTGTGGTGGGTGGGTCGGTCGCGGAGCCGGGCACCGATCCGCTCGCCACGGACTGGGAATGTAACTCGAGCGGCGGCAGCTGCATGGGCAGCGCAGCATCGCCGGCAAAGCCGGGGCGCGAGACGTCTCCGGCAGGGCTGGACGGCGCGGCTATGGCCATGTGGGTGGTGGGCATGATGGAGAGGTCGGCGCTGTCGTCGGGGACCATGAGCCGCACGGCGATGCCGGGAGCCAGAAATACACGTTCGCCCGGACGCAAGGCGCGGCGCTCGATGCGCTCTCCGCGGACGCGCAGGCCGTTGGTGCTCTGCAGGTCGGCGATCCACCACGCCTCGCCGATTTGGCGCAGCTCAGCGTGGTAGCGTGAGATCTGCTGGTACGGCAGCACGACGTCATTGGATGACAGGCGGCCAATGGTCACATGTGGTTGGTCGAGCGGGATGCGCTGTATGCCCTCCTGCGTCTCCACCTCCAGATATGCCATTTGCTCTGTTCCTCCCGCAGGTCCCGCCACGGATTGCGGCCACAGGCGTTCGGTGCCGCCGCAGGCCACCGCCAGTATATCATGCCGTGGTATCGGCCCAGGACCTGCTTGCTAAGCTTCTCCTTCCTCGGGCGCGGGCGCATCGGCCCACGGATCGCGGGTATCGCGCATGGCGATGGGCAGCTCAGGCAGCAGGTCGCCGGCCAACAACCCGGCGTCGCCCAGGCGATCGCTGACCGCCAGGCCAGCGCGGCCATGTAGATAGACGGCCGCGGACGCCGCCGAGCGTGGATCGGCGCCCTGGGCGAGGAGACCGGCGACGGTTCCGGCCAGCACATCACCGGTACCCGCGGTGGCCAGGGCGGGGTTGGGCGGCCAGTACATGTACGTCATCCCGTCAGGCGTCGCAATGATGGTACAGGCGCCCTTGAGCACGAGGATCACCTGCCATGCGTGCGCCGCCTCGCGTGCGATGGGCAGCCGATCGGCCCCTCCGCCCGAGACGCGTTCGCCTCCGCGCAGACGCGCCATCTCACCGGGATGCGGCGTGATGACGGTGCCGGGGGGCAACAATGTCCACCAGTGCTCCACGTGAGCGAGGTTATTCAGCCCGTCGGCGTCCACGATCAGCCGGGGTCGACGCTCGGCGGGTAGGTCCTGCAGGCCGGCAAAGAGCGTCAGCAGCATCTCACGGGTGGGCGGTTCCTGGCCAAGACCCGGTCCTACCAATAAAGCGGTGTAATCGTCCAGCCCGTCGAGCAAGGCGCGGGCGCGGTCCTGGGGCGGCGCGTCGGATCGAGGCAGGAGGTGAAACGTGGCCTCGGAGAGCTTGACCGCGTAGATGGGTGCCATGTCAGGCGTCACGGCGAGCGTGACCAGTCCCGCGCCGATGCGGCCCGCGGCGGTGGCGGCGAGAAAGGCGGAGCCGGGGTAGGGGAGCGAGCCAGCCAGCAGCATGACTTTGCCGTACGTGCCCTTGTTGCTGTCGAGCGGACGCGCGGGGAGCATCTGGCGCACGGTCGGCGCGTCCAGCAGCTCGAGCGTGATGTCGTCGGCAATGCCTGGAGGGAGCCCAATGGACCCGACTTCTAGCTCGCCGATGTCGCTCGCGCCGGGAAACAGCAACATGCCCAGTTTGGGAAATGCCAGCGTGATGGTGAGGTCGGCCGCGATCGTGCCGGGGTCCACCTCGCCAGTATCGGCGTTCAGCCCAGTCGGCAGATCAACCGCGACCACGAGCACGGCGGGGCGCCGGCTGCGCTCCTGCTCGACCGCGCCAAGCAGCGCCCGCATGCTAGGGTCGAGTGGTCGGGCGTGGCCAGTGCCGAGCAAGGCGTCCAGCACGACGTCCGCATGCTCCAGCGCGGCACGGACGGGGAGGAGGTCACCGCCGACCGCGACGGATTGCGGGCCGCTTTCGAGTTGTCGCTCTTTCCAGGCGTAAATGCTGATGTCCGCGCCCCAGGAGACCAGGTGGCGCGCGGCGACTCTGCCGTCGCCGCCGTTGTTGCCTGGACCGGCCAGCACGAGCACCGACGACCCAACTACGGTGCCGCCCAGACGCGTTCGGACGATCTCCGCCACGCTGCGGCCGGCATTCTCCATCAGGATATCGCTGGTCAGGCCGTGCTCGACAGCAGCTCGGTGCTCGATCTCCCGCATCTGGTCGACGGTGACGATCTTCACCTCGGTATCCCTCTCCTCATGGTCTCAGAGCAACGTTATCGACCGTTTGACAGCTCGGTAAACAGGTTCAGATAGTTGCGCAGGTTGGCTGTGGAGAGGAACTTATGACGCACCACCTCACGCCCGCGTCGGCCCATCTCCGCGGCGACCTCCGGATTGCGCAGGACTTCCAGCACCCTTTCGACGCACTGGTCGACGTTGTCGACGAGAAAGCCAGTGACACCGTCCTGGATCTGGAGCGGGATGCCGCCTACATTGCCGCCTATGACGGGCCGCTCTTTCCACAGCCCTTCCGATACCGTCAATCCGAAGCCTTCGCGCAGCGACTTCTGCAGCACCACCGAGGCATGGCGCTGGAAGGCATTGACCTCGACGTTGCCGACGCCATCCAGATTCGACAGCAGGTGAATATCCGGGTCGTCGGCGGCGTACTCCTTCGTGCGCTGATAATACTCCATGCCCTCTGGATCATCATTCGCCATAGAGCCCACCATCACCAGTTGGAGATCAGGAAACTCCGCGCGCACGGCGCGAAACACGTCGATTACGCCGGTGGGATCTTTCCAGGGATCGAAGCGCGAGACCTGCACGATGCTGGGGCGATCTGGATCAACGCCATACAGTCTGATGTTGCCGGCAACCTGCTCGTCGTTCATGGGGGCATTCTTGGGGCTGAGAGGATCGATGGCAGGTGGAATGATGGCAATCTTGCCGATGCGCAAGTCTGGCTTGGCGTACTCCGGCATGGTGAAGATCGCGGCGTCGTACTCCTGCACCAACGGCCGCAGGAAGTTCCAGTAGTGTGGATTGGCATTGGTGAGGTCAATGTGGCAGCGCCAGATCCACTTGCCCTGGTCGCCCGAACGCAGCGCGCGCAGCGCCGCGGGTTGTGGATCGTGCACGACGACGAAGTCGAAGCCGTCCTCGAAGTACACGGCGTTGTCCACGGCGTTATGGAGGTAGGTCGCCTGCATAGCGGGCGTGAGCTCGAGTGGCATGCCCTGAAGCGCATTGTGCATGGCCTTGGTGACGGCGAAGAACGCATCGTGACCGGAGATGATGCGCCACTCGGCGTCGAGGCCGGCATCACGCATGAGCGGCACGAGCGTGTGCAGCATCTCGGCCACGCCGCCTCCGTATGCGGTGGCCGAGATGTGGACGACGCGCGCGCCCCGGAGCGGCTTGGCCAGCGCCTCCAGCTCGGCGATCACATCTTCGCCGACAACCGTCGCATAGTCGGCGAGCGACTTATCGGCCAGCACGACATGCTTCATGCTGGGCACCAGGGCCTCTGCGCCCGACGTATCGATGGCCATCGTATGCTTCCTCCCAGACATGCTGATAGACAGAGCGAGGTTCGAGTCCTGGCTCCGCTCTCGACTAAGCGCCCCGTTCCTCAATATCTGTGCCGTGACGACACAGGACGCTCTGCGCCGGCCGTCGCGTCAATTGACCCAGTATACGCGTGGGACGGCGCGGAGAGCACGCCGCGGCGTCCCGCGGCACGCCAAAGCGCGCCATGCATTGGCCACTGGTGGGTAGGGGGACAGGAGCGCTGGTGACGTCAGTGTGGCAGGATGGTGACGAGGGGACGCGCACCGCAGCGGACGACGACGTTGCCGCCCACCTCGCTGATGTCGAGCACGTTGAGCACGCGCTGCAGCCGCCGCAACTGGTCCTGGAAATAAGGAGTGCGCCAGATATTGAAGACGGCGGTGCCGTGAAGGGTCACAATGCGGTTGATCTGGCGCAGAAAATCCGCTCCGAGGACGCCATGCTCCATGCGACCGGCAACGTAGAGGTCAACGCAAATCAGGTCGAAGCGAGCCTGACACGCGGGGAGAAAGGCGAAGGCATCCGCAACGGTGATTTGCACGTTGGGCAGACCGCGCAGGCCGAAGGTCTCGCGGGCCAGCTCGGCGATGCGTGGGTCGCGTTCCACCCCGACGATCGGGATGGGACCGAAGCGCTGCGTCAAGAGGGTGGCGACGGTGCCGCCGCCCATGCCCAGAATGAGCGCGCTCTCTGGCCGCGTGACCGGGAGCATGGCGTCCCACACGTCCGGCTGGTGATGCTGGTCGACGACGACCGATTGAATGATGCCATCCACACGGAGGAGGGTACGTCCGTCCTCCACCGATACGACCGGACGGGCCTTCGCCCCCGTCCACTCCCTGCGTCCCACTGTTTGTTCCGCCCTCGATGCTGGCCCCACGACGCGTCGGGACACGCGTCCCCCGACGCGTGTCCAGGTGGTGCGCTGCCCGCAACGCACCAGCTTAGAGTATACCGCACGCGTGACCGCTTAGGCAAGCGACAGGAGTGGTGTGCCATCAAGAAGGCGGAGGGTGGCAAGGCGCTGGCGATTGGAATCGCGCGTGGATGGCCGCCGGCCGCGCAGTCCGCCGTCGCGGACTCGAACCCCTGGTGTTGGGTGGAACCAGGCACAGGGGTCAGACGTCGCGAGCCAGCAGCGACGTAGGCCGCTCGCATGAGCGGCCTACACTGACGACAGGGCGGGTGCTCGGTAGAGCCCTTACATCGTGCCGGCTCCGCTGGTAGCGCGGGCCGAGCCACCCTGGCCGATCTTCTCTGAGATGGCTTTGGCCTGGGTGAAGAGCAGCAGGTAATCGCGACCGCCGGCCTTGGAGTCCGTTCCGGACATGTTGAAGCCGCCGAACGGGTGGACGCCAACCAGTGCGCCGGTGCTCTTGCGGTTGAAGTAGAGGTTGCCGACGTGGAACTCGCGGCGGGCGCGCTCGATGCGTGCGCGATCGGTCGAGAACAGCGAGCCGGTCAGGCCGTATTCGGTGTCGTTGGCGATGGCCAGTGCGTCGGTGAAGTCCCTCGCCCTGATGCAGGCCAGCACGGGACCGAAGATTTCCTCCTGGGCGATGTGTGCGTCCGGCTTGACATCGCCGAAGATGGTGGGCGGAATGAAGTAGCCGGGCCGGTCCAGCGCGTCGCCGCCCAACAGCAGCTGGCCCTCGGTCTGGCCGATCTCGATGTACGCGCGAATCTTGCGATACGCGCTGGCGTCTACGACGGGCCCCATGTATATCGTGCGGTCGGTGGTATCGCCGACGGTGAGCTTGCGGGCACCCTCGACGACGCGCCGCACGACGTCATCGTGGACCGCGTCGACGATGATGGCTCGCGAGCCGGCGGAGCACTTCTGCCCCTGGAAG
>CAYQFU010000181.1:4134-11376 GCA_964416775.1 uncultured Ktedonobacterales bacterium | reverse complement strand
TGGCGCACTGACAAGCTACAACGACCCAGCCAAAGTTGGTATCAGTGCACAGTTTAGTGCACAGTTTGCAGTACCGCATTTGGACAAGAACCATTTCCGCGGCGCCGTCGACAGCAGAGCCGCGACCAGCGGGTGCTCCAGGCTGCCGGCGGCCTCCACCACGATGCGCTGCGGCCTCCACACCCCAATGCGCGCCGCCACCTCGGCGATGCCGGACCCATTTGTGAGCCATGCGCTCGCCGTGTTCGGCCCGAGCCGCGTGCTCTTTGCCAGCGATTGGCCGCTGGTGCCGCCTGCCACCCATGTGAATGGGCGTTAGCCGACCCGTTGCTGTTCCAGACCGTCGAGGATCACGCCCAGCCCAAACCCGAACCGAGCGTCGCCCTCGCGGTCAACCAGGTAGGGACCCAGAGCCGCGATGTTGGGATACACCTGCGCTGACACGTCGTCCATCGTCGGGAGGCGGACCGTATCCACATTGCGAGGACCCGGCTCGGCCGTCGCTGCCGCGGGCCGGGCAGCCGTGACGTACTCATCCTGGACAAAGCCAGTGGTGTAGTCGACCAGAAGCCGCCCGGCGCGTGACGCTGCCCACCCCTCGAACCCCGCATCAATCACCGCCCCAAGTGTCAGGTCCACCAGGCGCAGACGATGGGACCCCGCGGGCAGGGAGGCGGCCAGGACGTGCGCCGCGTCGCGGTGCGCGAGGAGCACGCGGCGATATTCCCACATCAGCGTCTCGAGCTGGGTCCGCCACGGAGCGTGCGCATCGGGCGGCCGCACCTCGCTACAGATTGCTTCGGCCAGCAAGCCAAGGAGCTCTTGTTTGTCGCGGATATACCAGTACAGCGTGGCAGCCTGAATCCCGAGTCGCTCGGCGAGGTGGCGCATGCTGAGACCCGCGAGGCCGACCTGGTCGAGGAGACCGAGCGCCGCCTCCACGATCCGATCGACGTCGAGCGGCAGCTCGGAGTCGATATCTGCGACGCTACGTGCTCGTCTGCGCCTGGTACGCGCCATGCTCGTTCTCCTTTCCTCTAACGGTGTTTGACAAACCCTGGGGCGATCTGCTATGTTATACACCGTTAGACTTAGTCTAACACAGTTTGACAAGCGTGGGTAGGCAGCGCACCGGCTTGCCCACTAGGATGGAGGCAGCGATCCATGGCTCGCACACCAGCGCTCATTATCGGCTCCGGCATCGCGGGACCCGCCGCGGCGATGGCCCTCCAGAAGGCAGGCATTGAATCGGTGGTCTACGAGGCGTACCCCTCCACTGCCGAGGGGATCGGGGAGTTCCTCACACTGGCCACGAACGGCGTCGACGCCTTGCGCACGCTTGGCGCCGACAAGCCCGCCACCTCGGTCGGCTTCCCGACCAGCGCGATCGAGCTGTGGAGCGGCACCGGTAAGCGCCTGGGTGCCTCGGTAGTGAGCACTACCCTCGAGGACGGCACGACTGGCTATACGATCAAGCGCAGTGACCTGTACACAGCCATGCACGACCAGGCTTGCGGGCGCGGCATCCGTATCGAGCATGGCAAGCGCCTGGTCTCAGCCGAGAACGTCGCTGGCGGCGTGCGGGCGCGTTTCGCGGACGGCACTGAGGCCATCGGCGACACGCTGATCGGCTGCGATGGCGTCCACTCCACGGTGCGGCGCCTGATCGATCCGCACGCGCCCGCGCCGGCGTACGCGGGGCTGATCAACCTGGGTGGCTACGTGCGTGGCGTGCGCGTCGACGCCGACCCTGGCACCTACCACATGATCTTTGGCAAGCGGGCATTCTTCGGCTATGCCGTCGCTCCAGACGGTGAAGTGTGGTGGTTCGCGAACGTGCCCCGGCCCAACGAGCCCGCCCGCGGCTCGCTCGCCGCAATCAGTACCGATGAGTGGCGGCAGCGGCTGATCGAGCTATTCGCCGGCGACGCCGGCCCGGCCACCAAGCTCATCCAGGCCACGACCCACGACCTCGCGGCCACCGCAGTGCACACCCTGCCTCACTTGGCCACCTGGCACACCGATCGGATGATCGTCATCGGTGACGCCGCCCACGCGCCTTCGCCGAGCTCTGGGCAGGGCGCCTCGCTCTCGATCGAGGACGCCGTGCAATTGGGCAAGTGCCTGCGCGATCTCCCTGATGCGGACCGGGCGTTCGCAGCCTTCGAGCAGGCGCGCCGCAACCGCGTGGAGCGCATCGTGAAAGCGGCAGCCCGCATCAACAACAACAAGGCGGCCACCGGCGTCGCCCGCGTCGCCCGGGACATGATGCTGCCACTGGTGCTCAGGCTCATCGCGAACAGCAAACAGCAGCAGCAGATCTACGCCTACCACATCGAGTGGGGCAGCCCGGCGTAAGCAAGCGCAATGCCTCCAGCCAGCCTTTGGCCGAGCGCTTGGCCGACGCTGCCCGTCCTCCTGTGCACTTCCTGACTCAGTCTTGCTCGTCAGGCGCTCCCGGCGCGAACGGGAAGCTGGGTGGCGTGCCTTGCTGAATTCGGGCCACAAAGGCCGCTCGATCGTTGAGCGATGGGAAAGGCTGGTCATTGGGCACCGCGACGCCAAGGAAGGCGCACAGCGGCTCCCAACCCTCGCTGACCTCGTAGACCAGCAGCTTGTCCGCTGGTACCCGCTGCTTCACCTCTTCGTTGTGCCGGCGAAACACCGCCAGCGCATAGTCACGATCCTCGAACCGGTCGTCGAAGGTGCGTTTCCAAATCAGCTCTGTGACCATCTGCGCGTGCAAGACTTGCGGCGGGAAGGACTGCTTCGAGGAGTCGTCTTCGTCAAGCATGCGCGCCAGGTCGCGCGTACGATAGATGGTGGCTCGAACGCTCTCATACCACTGCTCGGGGTCGCGCACGGTCAGCAGGACCTTGGCGTCCGGATACACGTCCATCAGTTGCTCGTAGAACGTACACCCCGGCCAGTCTACGGTTGCCCGGTAGCCTGCGAACACCTGGCGCCAATCCGCCACCTTCCCCCTGGCGATCCCATCCCAGAGGGCGACGCGCTCCGGCCGGCCGATGACCTCGACCATATGATAGCAGGGGCCAAAGCCGAGCGCTTCCAGCGCCGCCTTGAGCGATGCCGTTCCGGTTCGTCCGAAGCCAGCGCCGATGATCGTCAAGCCTTCTGCAGGAGAGGAGGTCTCTGGGTCGCTGTGCATCTACGTCTCGTTTCTCGCTCTGTTCCTCGGCGGTGTCGTGGATGTTGCCGGCGTGCCACCGAGGAGATCACCACAGATCAGGGCGCACATCTGGGCGGCCAACCCGCCTGCGGTCAGTATAGCGCAGATTCACCATCTCAGTTGGTCCACGCGCTGCGGTAGTACGGGCAAACGCTGAGCACCCAATTCATGCACCAGCGCGGCCACTCATGCCGGGCACTCGCCTGGTTCCACCAAGCATCGGGGGCCAGCAGGCGCACGCGGCTCGCCTGAGCCGTAGGGCCATCCGGTGGACGCCCGGCGGACGAAGGCGCTACAGTCCCTACCCTGCCGGCTCCACGTCCAGCGCCTCGACGGCTGCGTCCCATGTACTGCCCAACGGTGTCCCGCTGTGGCTGCCCGTGTCAACAGCCCGTCTGAATCCTGGCGCCGCCTGCTATCCCCCCATTAGGTCCTGAATCTCAGCCAAAACTCTTCCGCCATCCTCGCCACACGGCTATCATGGGCACCCGGTGCCGTACCCATAAGGGCGCGCGCTTGCCTCACGAGGAGGCACGATGAGTCGCTCCACCGGCAGAACCTGTGGGGCCATGGAGGAAAGGAAACACGACATGCTGTCACTGCTGAAGACCAAGCTGGCGGTATCGGTGCTCGGCGCCGCACTGGTCGTGGGCGGCGGCGGCGCCGCACTGGCAGCCACTCATACCGGCGCGCGACAGGCAGGAGCCCAGCCAGCAAGCTCGCTCGCCACAGCCACCAGATCGGCCGGCAGCCATACCACCGGCGCAAGCCAAGCCAACCGGACACACGTCTCCATTGAGGGCATCCTCACCACGGCCAGCGTCTCCACCTCGGCCGCCACCAAGGGAACGGGAACGATTGCCGTGCAGGAGCACGGCAAGAGCGCGGCCACGCAGGTCGCCGTCAATGCCAATACCCGGGTGCACGGATGGCACGCCCACTCACTGGCGGATCTGGCTGCCGCGAAGGGCCACCGGGTGCAGGTGCAGGCCACAAAGCAGAAAGATGGTACGCTGCTAGCCTGGAAGATCACCGTGCAGGGTCCGGCTGCCGGTCAGGAACAAGACCACGACCAGGGACAGAGCACAGCTGCTAACCACGGTCACAGCCAGGACGCGGACAAATCAGCCCACCCTGGCCAATCCGGTCAACATGGCCAGTCCCATTCCGCGACGGGCACCAAGACGCCCAGCTCCGCTCCTTCCTCCAACGACTGACCGGCCATCCCATTCGCACGAAACCCTGGCGAGCGCTCGCCGCGTGCGCGTCACGCGTTGCCGGGCGCTCTGCCGTATCTTGAGGCGTCCGTGTCCGAGCATGCTGGTAGTGATGACGCGCATGCGCCGCGCTCAGACCGGCAGGTGCTGAGCGAGACATGCCGACACCCCCGACCACGCTCTGCGCGACGCTGATGCGCATGCGTCGAAAGAACAGAGCAGCACCTCCTAACCCTCTTGCATGTTTTTCGAGCGTGCCTGGCCACGACCCAGTCGGCGGGGTGCCCTCGGCTCCATGGCTCCCTGTCCGGCGGCTTGCGCATCATCAAGAGTACGGCGACACGGCACGTTGCCATGCTACCACGCTATCGCCCAGCGTACCGTGCTGCTCGATGTACGACGACATGTCGTGAGCTGCATCCTCAGTCACCCAGGATCCCGTGCGTTCATAGCATGGTCCGGTATACCTGGCCGCACCTCGCGCGCCCATCGCTCCATCCGCGCCTCCAGCCCCTCTCCCGCCGCGGCGGGAGAGGGGAGCTTAGGGTGGGGGCCCGCTTCCCTCGTTGACGCCCTCCTATGGTTCTGCTACCATAGCGGCACGCCGCCGCAACAAGCGACTCGCAGTCCTCCCCACCGCTCGCCTCACTAGAATCCAAAGGTGTCATGCTCCATTCCAGCGATAGAGGTCCGATCGTCCAGAGCGCTACCCGCCTCACGCGCCACCCTCAACCTCCTGGCGGCACCTGGACGTTCTCCAACCCTCACTTGTGCCCCACCGTCCGGCCCGCACGCCCCGGCCCCTCAGCCCAGTTCTCGTTCCCGATCCTACCATCCGAGCGGGCGGCGAGCTAAGACGCGGCGTTCCAGGTCCCCCTATTTCCCCTCACACCCCGTGCGACATACGTGGACGAAAGGATGATGGCATGGCAGCCCCAGAGCGGCCGGCGATGGAGATCAAAGGCGAACAGCACACCGTCGGTGAGCTCTTTAGCGAGCGCTTTGCCTTCGCCGTCCCCCCCTATCAGCGCCAGTACGTCTGGAAGCCTGAGCACGCCGAGGAGCTGCTCGATGACCTGCTGCAGAGCCTCGGCGAGGGCAACCTCCCGGTCGAGCACATGGACCCCTACTTCCTCGGCAGCATCGTCCTCATCAGGCAAGACCGCCAAGAGTTCGAGATCGTAGACGGCCAGCAGCGCCTCGTTACCCTGACCATTCTGCTCGCGGTGCTGCGTGAGCTGATCCCCGCGGCATATCGGGAGAGCATTACCAATCGCCTGCTAGAGCCCGCCGACCCACTGCGCAACATCCCCGCCCGCTATCGCCTGCGCCTCAAGGCACATGACGCCGACTTCTTTCGCGTGTATATCCAGAGCGAAGGTGGCATCCGACGCCTGCGCGACCAGCCACACGACGACCCATCCGAAGGTCAGCGCAACATGATCGCGAACGCCATGGCCTACTTGAAATCGCTGGAAAACCTGCCCGAAGAGCGCTGTTTGCGCCTCGCGCAGTTCGTCATGCAGCGCTGCCTGCTGGTAGTCATCTCCACGCCTGCCCTCGAATCTGCCTATCGCGTCTTCACCGTCATGAACGACCGCGGCGTTGATCTCACCCCCGCCGATATTCTCAAAGCCGAGATCATCGGACCCATCCCATCGCACGAGCGCGACGACTACACCGCCCGCTGGGAACGTGTGGAGGAAACCCTCGGATCGGGAGGGCTGAGCGAGCTATTGAGCCACATTCGAACGATCTACGCATCGGGGGTCAAGGCCGACAACCTGGACACCTTTCGCAAGCAAATCATGGCCCACTTCGGTGACAGCCGCCGCCTGATTGACGATGCGCTTGTGCCGTACGGCTCCGCATACGCCATCATCCTGCATCAAACCTATGAGCATACGGACATCAACGCAGAGTTGGCGTGTGAAGTGAATGACAAGCTTCGCTGGCTGGCACAGGTCGGCAACCACGACTGGGTCCCGCCCGCACTCGTCTACCTGAAGCGCTATCACGATCAACCCGCCAGGCTCCTCTCCTTCCTCACCGCGCTGGAGCGCCTCGCGGCATCCTTCGCCATTTGCCAGCAATACGCACACCGCCGCCAGCCTCGGTATAGCAGGGTGCTCGGCGCGATCGAGCGCGGCGCGAATCTCGCCGACGCCGCCTCTCCCATTCAGCTAACCCAGGCGGAACGCGAAGCCACCCTGCTCGCCCTCGACGGCGACCTCTACCTCATGCCCCCGACGCCGCGCAACTACGTGCTCAAGCGGTTGGATAGGTTCCTGGCGGACGGCGCCGCAACCTACGACACGCGCAAGTTCACCGTGGAGCACGTTCTACCCCGCAACCCGAAGCCCGGGAGCGAGTGGACCCAATGGTTCCCCACGCCCCAGCTGCGCGCCAAATGGGTCCACCGCCTGGGGAATCTCGTCCTCTTGACGCGCGACAAGAACTCCGACGCCTCCAATTACGACTTCGCCAGGAAGAAGAAAACCTACTTCACCTCGTACAACGGCGTCACACCGTATGCCCTCACCACCCAGGTCCTCAAGGAAGAAGTCTGGACGCCCGAGGTCGTCGAGCGCCGCCAGCGCGAGCTCATCGGCAAGCTCCGCGAGCTCTGGCGCCTGTAGTTACGCCCCTTCCGCACGCCCCCTCCGCCCCCTCGCCAACAGAGCCCCCAGCGGACATCACCAATACGAGTAAATCGACGGCCGCAAGATCCCCGTCGTCAGATGCAATATCCCGCGCGCACATCCCACGGATCTGGGCACCATGCTCCACGCGGAGATTGATCGCTTGATCATCTGACAATCCCCGTTATCCCAG